>JAIOXK010000026.1 GCA_021741645.1 Candidatus Nanopelagicales bacterium | reverse complement strand
CAGGGCCATCGCCTTCGGCACCCCGATGATGTACCGCGGGTGGGCGCTGCGGAGCGCACGAAGAATGCCACGCGCACCCAGACCCGCATCCGTGACGACAACGCTCGCACCGATGCGCCAGCAGGCGTAGACAACGGCCACCAGATCAGCGCCCACGGGAATCAGAACGCTGACGCGATCCCCCGAACGGACCCCCCGTGCCGCAAGTCCGGCAGCGAGGTGAGTCACGGTGGACTCCAGGTCGCTCCACGTGATGCGTCGCCACGAATCACCCTTGGGCTCGACGAGAGCCGTCTGGTCAGGAGCGGTGCGCCCACGCGCGACCATGGCGGACCACATGGGCTCGGCGTTGAGCTCCAGCTCAACATGAGACGTGTGAGCGAGACGGCCGTCCATGAGGTCTCGCACCCAGACGAGGAGATCGTCGACGGACGACGGCGCATCCTCCATCACCAGATGGCGCGCACCCTCATACCGATGCACGGCCGCATGCGGCAGGCGAGCCTCCAGATCGTGCAGATACAGGTCCGAGAACACCGGATCGCCTGGACCCCAGAGCAGCAGGGCAGGCACCGTCAGGGAGCGGAGGTCTTCAGCAATGGCGTCCAGGGTCGGGCCACTCACGTGATCCGGCTCCAACGGGATGTCCGAGACGAACTCCCCTACTGCCGCCCGCCGGCTCCGCGTTGCATACGGGGCAGCCAGAGCGCGCGCAACATCGCGCGGCATCCTTCGACCGCTCAGTGCGGTGGTTCCCTTAACGAATGCAGGACTCAGGACGGTGGCCGCCTGTCGCACCGGACGGGACCGAGCAACGCGAATGATCGACGGTGCAGCAGCCTTCGCCGGCTGATGCACCGCAGTGTTGAAGAGCGCCACGCCCACCACATCGGCTCTGTGGGCCAGAGCCCATCCCAGCGAGATCGGGCCACCCCAATCATGCGCGACCGTGATCACCGGCCCTGAGAGTTGCAATGCTTCGGTCAGAGCCGAGAGATCCGCAATGCGACGGGCAAGCGGGCGAACCGTGCCCGTGCGTTCGGAGTAGCCCATGTCGAGGTGGTCAGGTGCCACGACTCGCACGTGCTCGGGAGCCTGCGCGATCAGTCGACGCCAGAGGTACGACCACGTGGGATTTCCGTGGACGCACAGAAGCGTCACCTTGACCGATGAGGTGTCACGACCAGCGTGCGAGTCAAGGATGTGCCACGTGCGCTCCACGCCGTCCTCGTCGACGGCTGAGATCAGCCTGGACCACTCCGGGTCGAGGCCGGGGAGCCCGACCGGAGGAAGACTCGCAGCAGCGAGACTCACCACTCGATCTCGATGACTGCGGCATTCAACCCTGAGCCAATGCCCATGCATGCGATGCGGTCGCCTGCGGAGAACTCAGGGGCGAACAGCGCCAGAGTGAAGGGGATGGAGGCGGGACCGATGTTCCCCCGCGTCGGGAAGATGATGGGAGTGCGTTCGGGATCAATGCCCAAGGCTGAGGTGATCGCCTGGGTGTGCACCTGAGAGACCTGATGGATGACATAGGCCTGAAGATCGCTCCAGTCGAACTCGGACGAAGCCTCCGTCCACGCGTCGACCGCCAGTTGGACGCCCGCCTCCAGCAGACCCTTGGAATCGGTGATCATTCTGTCGAGATCACCGATGCACAGCTGATGATGCTGCGTGGCGGCCCGACCCACACCGCCGACGAAGCGATGACCACCGGGGTTGTCACTCGCACGGCCAAGGACCATCGCCGCTGCGCCGGATCCAAGGGTGAGCGTCGCGAAGTTCTCCAGCAGGTCCACCTTCGTGGTGTCTGGGGACTGCAGCCTCTCGATCGTGCGCTGCTGCGTGAGCCGGCTGCCCTCGCCGTCAACGATCAACGCGTACTCAATCTGTCCGGCATCGATCATGGTCGCGGCGAGTTGCATGCCGTTCAGAAAGCCCAGACAGGCGTTGGCGAGGTCGAAGTTCTGGCAGGCGGAAGACAGTCCCAGCTGCTGATGCACGTCGACAGAGGCCGATGGCTCGAGGTGATCGCGGCAGACGGATGTGTTGATGAGCAGTCCGATCCGGTCCGGGTCGACGCCGGCCTCAGCGATGGCCTTGGCTCCCGCCATTGCCGCCGCATCGGCGAAACTGACATCCTCGGGCCACCAACGTCGTTCGGAGATTCCCGCGAGCGCCTCGAGCATGCCGGGGCGAAGCCCGGCGGCCGCCAGCGACTCGGCCAACTGCTCGTCGAAATCCTTCGAGGTGACGACGATCGGAGCCTCGGCGATGGCCACCGACACGATGGCGGTGTCGCGGTAGCGGTAGGTGGCGTTGCCGGCCATACCCGTCCTCTCACTCTCTTCAAGCCAGTCTGCTGGCATCCTCTTCACGCCAGTCTCCTGGCAGTCGTCGATCCCCGGCCCACAGCGATCCGGGTGGCCCGACGACGCACCCCTGCACCCTTTCATGCCGCATCAGTCACGCAACCGGCGGCCGAGACTCGTGCCTTACTGTGGGTAGGTGCTATCCCGCCGGCCCACCGTGGCTGCTGTCCTCGCCGTTCTCCCCGCCATGACGGCCACCCTCGCCCTCGCCGGAGGCGCCAGCCTCGCCCTGGCCGGAGGCAGCGCCTTCATGAGTGCCGCGGCCGCCGAGGAGCAGGCATCCCCCCTCGCGCGCTACTACACCCAGCAGCTCACGTGGCAGCCGTGCAGGGCTGGCGAGTGCGCCTGGCTGAGCGTCCCCCTCGACTACACAGAGCCGGGCGCCACGGGCGAGTCGATCCGCCTCCGAGTGTCCCGCAATCAGGCCAAGGGGAGCACCGCTGACCGCCTCGGCTCGCTCCTCGTGAATCCCGGCGGCCCGGGCGTCGGGGGCCTTGACTTTGCCGATTACCTGGCAGCAACGCTGGCGCCCGAGGTCACCCGTCGATACGACATCGTCGGCTTCGATACGCGCGGGGTCGGTCAGTCCGCTCCCATCACCTGCATGTCCGGTGCTCAGACCACCCGTTGGCTGCGTACCGACAGCACGCCCGATACCCCGCGCGAGGAAGCCCTCCTGATGCGCCGCGCGCGCTCGATGGCCAACGGGTGCCTCACGAGATCCCCCGCGATCGCGAGGCACGTGGGTTCGGACGACACCGTTCGCGACATGGACATCCTCCGGCAGGCGCTCGGCGATGACCGGCTCACGTTCCTCGGATACTCCTACGGCACTTATCTGGGCACGAGGTACGCCGAGATCTTCCCCGAACGTGTCGGGCGATTCGTGCTCGACGGTGCCGTCGACCCGAGTCTGGACATCATGCAGGCCTCCGATGGGCAGTCCTCAGGATTCCAGCAGGCGATCGGGCGCTTCGCCCAGGATTGCACTCGTCGAGGGGACTGCCCTTGGCCTGGGAATCGCTCCAACGTCATCCGGGGCATCAACCGGATCCTCGCCGACCTCGACACGACACCACTGACGGTCCCGGGGCGCTCTCGGCTGGTCCAGTCCGAGGCGATCACCGCAGTCTTCTACGCGATGTACTCACCGACGCTGTGGTCAAGCCTGCGCAGCGCATTCCGGGAGGCACGTCGGGGCGATGGCTCAGGCCTCGCGTCCTTGGCCGATCTGGCCAGCGACCGTGTGGGGCCCCAACTCTATGCCACCAATATGGCGTCAGCGTTTCCCGCCATCGCCTGCTGGGATTCGCCAGCGTCACCTCCGCGTGCAGGGTTGGCTGAAGCGGCCCGTGCCTGGTCGACGAGAGCGCCCGTTCCCGAACTGGCGCGCGCAATGTCGTGGAGCAATGCCCCCTGCTCTGTGTGGTTCGGCCACTCGACCGTCTCGCCAGCGCCCGCCGACTCCGACACCAAGGCACCCATTCTCATCATCGGCGGGCTGTACGACCCGGCAACGCCCTACGCGTGGGCGAAGTCGCTCAACGAGCAACTCCCCACATCGATGCTGCTCACCTACCGAGGCGACGGGCACACGGTCTATGGCGGCACCTCCCCGTGCATCGACAATGCCGTGGACGCCTACCTGGTCAACGGGACACTTCCGCAGGCCGGAGCGGTGTGCCGCTGACGTCAGTCGGTCTGGGCGTCTCCGCCCTCATCCTCGCGCCCACCTGAATCGTCGCGCCGGTCAGCCTCGTCGTCGGACTCAAGCCCAGACAGGAACTCCTCAAACTGAGCCGCGATCTCCTCACCGCTCATCACTTCGGCTTCCGTGATGCTGCCCAGGGCTCCGCGCGGGCTTGACTCAACGGCCGACATCTGGTCGTACTGCTGCTCGAGGGCAGCGACCACGGTGGCGAACTCATCGTTGCCCTCCATCTGCGAGGCGACCTCCGCGTCAGCGCGACGAGCGGCCGGCTCCAGCGCCGCAGTCGGCAGGACCAGACCCGTGGCGGCCGCGACTCCGGCGATCAGGGTCGATGCAGCCCGAGGAAACTCGAACTGAACGAGGTAGTGCGGCACCTGCGCGGTGAGGCCCATCGAGGAGAAGCCGTGCTGACCCAGATGCAGCTCCAGCATCGCCCCCACATGGCCGGGCACTTCGACCTCACCGACCACCGACACATGGCCAGCCAGCAACGACGGTTCACTGCCGTGCACCGTCAGGCCCAGAGGACGCGTGTGCGGGATCGGCCAGGGAATCGCGGATAGCCCCACGGTCAGCCGCACTCGATACCGCTGGGCGATGAGATCGACGGCTGCCATGAACCGCTGCCACTGGTAGTCCGGCTCAGGGCCAGTGAGCAGCAGGAATGAGACTCCGTCACCATCGGTGACCTCATGGAGGGTGATCTGGGGCATCTCGACGGACGCGAAGTGATCGACCACGTAGCTCATGCGAGGTCGACGCGCGCGGTAGTCCAGCAGTTCGTCAACATCGAAGGTCGCCAGGAGCCGATGCGTGCAGGTGGCGAGGATGTGCTCAGCCGCGATGCGTACGCCAGATCCGGCATCCACGAACCCGGCGAACGCGTACACGAGCACCGGGGGCTCATCGAAATGCGCCTCACGATGGATGGTGAACAGCTCTTCGGGGGCTCGCATGGCTCCTGCATCCTTTCTCGTCTCGCCGAGTCCACACCGGGCACGAGACCCGACTAGGCGAGAACATCAGAGTGCCCTATGTCAGGCTCCAACGCCTGTGCACGGCGCCGTGTTCCCACGTTCGCCTAGAGCGAAGACTCCTAGTCGGAGCCATAGAAGCGAAGACTCCTAGTCGGAGCCATAGAAGCGAAGACTCCTAGTCGGAGCCACCAGAGCGAAGACTCCTAGTCGGAGCCATAGGAGCGAAGGCGGTCAATCGGATTCAGGGTCGTCCTTGGCTGGTGACGCCTTCGCTGGGGACTTCTTCGCAGCCGGGGCCTTCTTCGCCGGGGCCTTCTTCGCAGCCGGGGCCTTCTTCACCGGGGCCTTCTTCGCTACGGACTTCTTCACCGGAGCTTCGGCCGCAGCGGCATCCGACGCCGCTGCGTCAGCGGCCTCACTCACCACTTCGGCGACCTCGTGGGCTGCCTGAGACGTCTTCGCGGCCACCTCCCCGGCCCGTTGACCTGTCGCGTCGGCGATTCCTGCGGTCGAGGCCCCCACGGTGGCAGCAGTATCGGCAATCCGCTGGGCGACGGTGTCCGTCGCGCCGGACACTGCGTGGGCTGCGCCCGACACGACTCCAGCCGCCGACCCGGCCGCTGTCGAGACGGAGTCGGCCCACAGGCTCGCCGAGTCTGCAATCGCCTGTGTCTCACCGCGACGACGCCATGCCAGGACTCCCGCTGTTGCTCCCGCTACAGCAGCGATGATCACGATTGCCTTCTTCATGATTCCTCCCTCGTATGCCACGACGCTAACACTGCAGCCGCGCTCGTGGCCCAGGCTCTCGCTTATGGAGGTGCTTCCCTACCTCAGGGTCGATGCCGAGCTCAGAACTTCCCGCCGGCCTGCTTCAGGTACCCAAGGAACTGCTCCGTCACCTGTGGGCTCTCGAGGAAGGCTGACCTTTCCGAATCCCCCAGACCCAACGCGTACTCGCAGACCCGCGCCCAGGCATGGCCCACGGCCTTGGTCAGAGTGCCGGCGACGGTGGCGGAGATGGCTGACCCCGCCACGGCACCTCCAGGGACGAACTTCAACAGGCTGGTGACGGCATACCGTCCCGCCATCGTCGCGCCACCGGTCAACACCACCGATCCTGCGGTGGCAAGTGCCCGGGATCGGCTGGGCGGAAGGCCGTACGCCGCCGTGATCCTGGCGATCATGGTCACCTGGGCAGGGACGAGCAGGGCAGCGTCAGCGAAGGGGATCGGTGTTGCGCCAACTCCAGCGGCGACCACGACGGACTGGTTGATGATCGCCGCCACGGCTTTTTTCTTGCGCCCGAGGTCCAGCACTTGAGCTGCGGTGAGGGCCGCTTCCGCGGCAGCAGGGATGACGTCGTAGGTGTCGTCCAGAAGCGTCTGCAGTCCGAAGACCGGACTGGCCGAGAACTGATCCTCCAGGGCGTTGGTGAGCACGACCCGTCGACGCGGACTCGTCGGCAGGTCGAGTCCCTCGATGTAGTGAGCGAACTCCCGTGCCTCCGGATGCACCTCCCCATCGCGACTCGGGACCTGAGTCAGCACCACGATCACCGGCAGCCCCAGCTCTGCCAGCTCACGAACGAACTTCTCCTGACCCGCCTCAAACCGCCGATCCGACCAGCGAACGAGGTACCACGCGGCATGTATCTGCTCGTCTACCGCCTTGGCCCGATGGTCGGCTACCAGCCTCCTGAGCCCTGCCACGATGGCATCTCCCGCAGTGCCCGTCTCGAAGCCCTCAGAGTCGTAGAGCCCGAGGAAGCCGTCCGGATGCCGGTAGTAGACCAAGCCCTTCGTCACCGGGCTGCCCACCCCTGTGCGGGCCACATCACGACCGAAGATGGCGTTGACCAGTGTCGACTTCCCGACCCCCGTCTTGCCGAAGACGGCCAGATTGAAGCAGCCGAGGGAGGCGAACGCCTCAGCCAGGCGACTTTCGAAGAGCCCCTCGACCTGAGCTCGGGACAGATCCGGCACGCTGCCGTCGGCAGATGCCGGTCGGGAGTCACCCGCGGGAGGGACAGTCACCCTCGACACGGTACGCGGGCAGCAGGGGGTTGACCAAACATCGGGGGGCTCGGGTTACCGTGATCAGGTGAGTCAGGGAAACAGCGGTCGGCACTACCGCGACCGAGCGCGTCGGCGTCGGCGCACGGCAACCGTGGTCGCCGCGATCACCCTCATCGCCCTCGTCGGAACCGCCTTGGCGGGGGCGTGGACGGCCTTCATGGGAACCCCGCAGGCGCAGCGCGTCACCGGCAGTCCGATCGTGGTTCCCGAAGAACTCCGGCCGGTCCTGATGAAGGCCGCACGACGCTGCGACGCCATTCCCGTGGAGATCCTCGCTGCCCAGATGGCCGCCGAGAGCCACTGGGACACTCAGGCCCGCTCCCCTGTCGGAGCGCAGGGCATGGCCCAGTTCATGCCGGAGGTGTGGGAGCAGTACGGCATTGACGCGAACAAGGACGGAGTCGCAGATGTGTGGGACCCGGTCGACGCAATCCACTCCGCGGCTGCCCTCAACTGCATCAACCGACGGCTGGTGAAGGACGCATCAGGCAATCGACTCCAGAACACGCTGGCGGCCTACAACGCCGGTTTCGGCAACGTCCTGAAGTACGACGGGGTTCCCCCCTTCCCAGAGACTGAGGCCTACATCGAGCGAATCCTGAGGTATGCCAAGACGATCGTCCTCTATGACGACGTCCTCGACCCGGAGATCTGACCTGACGGCCGAACGCGCAGCGGCACTCGCGCCTAGGCGCTTGCTGACGCGGGAGTCTCGACGAGTATCTGTCGGAGCACCGCATCCGCCTGCTGATCACTTCCGGAGCTCACTCCCCAGTTCTTGAACTCCCGCAGCAGTGCCTCGCGCGCTCGGGCCACCTGCTCGGTGACGACCCGCTTCTGCGCCCACTCCAGCTCTCGCTCGCGGAGCGCGCGTTCGATGTTGAGCATCTGCTCGGGCGTGACCGGCAGGTCGTACGCCGCAGACACGAAACGTGCGATGTCCTCGCGATAGTCATGCCCTCTGCGCCCGAAGGTCCCGGGAACGACCTCCATCGCGTTGACGAGATCCACCGCCGTGAGCACGAAGGTCACGCCCGGGCGCCAGGCGGTGGACTTCGGCACACGCGGGGGTCGCTGCTCGACTGGGCCCAACCACCACGGTCGACGCAGCAGGATGTTGGTCCCGAACTTCGGGATGGGATCGTCATAGTGGCTGATGAGCACGTGGCGCACGGCAGCACGCTGCTCGTCAGGAAGGCACACGTATTCCCCGAAGTCGTCCACCTCGACGACCTTGCCCTCGGGATCCACCTTGTCCGGGTTCAGTCGCCAGCTCTTCGCGAACTCCGTGGCTGACGGGGTTCCGAGGAAGATCGACGAGTGCACGAAGTCGCGATCCATGGCGTCGACAGTTCGACGTCGCCAGATGTCCTGCATCGTGAGGGCCCCGAGGCTCTCTCCGAAGAGGACGAACTTCGGGCGCCGTTCAGGCTGCATGCCGCGCAGATAGCCCGTGATGGCGTGCATCAGGTCTCGGTTCTGCTCCACCGCCAGTGCCGTGCGCGTCAAGGACATGGAAGACGGAAGCATCGAGTACTGCATGGTGGCGATCGCACAGTCACCCAGAGTCATGTACTCGAGTGCCTCTGCGAGCACGTAGTTGATGTAGCCCGAACCGGTTGGAGACGCGAAGCACAGGACGCTGCGGTCGAAGGCTCCCGTGCGGATGAGCTCATCCATGAGGATGTCGACGCGATCCTCCACCTCAGTAGCCGTGTCGAGGCCCACGAACGCCCGAATGGGATCGGCGATCGCCGGCTCGCCCATGACGGCCGTGATCTCCTCCCGGGTCAGCGCCATGTTGACAAACCGCCGTCCCTCACGAGAGAGGGTGGTGAACGGAACGAGACTCTGCGGACTCCCGGACACCATCGGCGACTGGGCGGGCGATTCGTACGCCGGTTCGACCGCGGCGCCGCCCTGTTCCACTCGCCGAACGGCGTACTCATACCCCGAGTAGATACCCGCGCCCAGGAGGCCGAGTGCGACGAGGTGACCCAGCGGATTGGACACGGAGTCGTAATTGGGGGCCACCCGCGCGATCCCACGAGACACCCCGTGGGCGATCAGGCGTTCTCCGATCTGCAGGCCGATCACGCCCGCTCCCACACCGGCGGCGATGCCGACGGACGTCAGCGGCGAGACATTCGCGATCGTGGAGTCATCCATGGCCGCTGCCGATCGATGAGTCCGATGAATGTGCCACGCGGAGAGCCCGACTCCGAGAGGCAGGGCGACCGGAATGCGCGTCAGCCACCGTCGCGATGCAGCCTTCTCGTTGACCAGATCGCTCGCACCCATGACGGCCGACAACGCCGTGGCCATTCCCGCCACCCGGGCGGTGCGATTGGCTGCCACCCGAAGGGCACCTCGACGGAAAGGCTCGTCCTCTCGCGGGGGAAGGGCGCGGGAGAGGCCCTCGGCTGCCGCACCGATGAGGGCATTGCTGCCCACTGTGAAGGCGAGTCGCGCCGATGCCGAGGAGGTGTCGGTGCGACCGCGCGTGATGAGCCGGGCAACCGATTCGATGGCACTCTCGGCCACGGTAACTGCCGACAGGGTGGTCGCGGCGATGACACCCGTAGCGATGGCCTGATCAATGGTGCGGCGCGGCTGCAGGCCGGGCTCGAACGAGGGGCCCACGGATGCAGCCGCCGCGAACATGGCCACGCGCTCGGTCAAGCTGCGATCGGGACCCAAGGCGCCTAGGGCCCGGTCAAGGGCAAAGGCCAGACCTGTCGTGGGACCTTCCATGGTCGTGCGTTGCCGCCTACCGCTCATGGCGGCATCCTGCCACGGCCCAGCGATCAGGCGCTTGCCTCCTCGACGACCTCAACCGGCGCATCCGTGGTGGTGTCAACGGTGGCGGACCCGCTACCCAGGGCTGACTTCCTCAGCCACTGAGACCACGGCACATTCCACAGGCCACCGGGCCCGTTCCAGTCCTGAACGGTGGTGCCACCCGTCTTGTCATAGAGGACGACGTCACCGGGAATCGTCTTGGTGAAGATCCACTCGGCATCCTCGGCCCGCATGTTCGTACAGCCGTGCGATCCGTTGTATCGACCGATGCGCCCGTAGGCCCACGTGGCGGTGTGGATGAACTCGCCGGTGGGGGTGAGCCGCGTGTTCCAGTCGGCCTCGAGTGCGTACTGCTCCTCCGGGCCCAGCCCCAGCGACTCACTGCGGTAGATCTTGACCGGCTCCTTGTCCGTGCTGATCACCTTGACGCCATTGCGGGTCTCCCACCCGTCCTTGCCCAACGACACGGGGAACGTCTGGACCTTGCGCCCGTCGATGAACACACGCATGTTGACGCGCTCGCCGTCGACCCGGGCTATCAACTTGCGGTCGGTGCGGAATGTCCACGTCGTCGCGAGCGCCCGCTTGCCCACGAGGTACTTGCCCCCCGACTGACCCATGACCGCACGATCCAGCGTGGACGTCACGAGGATGGTCGCGTGGCCCGGCCAGTACGTCTTCGGGCGGAAGACAGCCGTGCGCTCGCTGGTCCAGCCCCAGGCGCCTTCCACCTTGCGGAGCTTGCCGTCAGGGAGGATCGCCGAGACCTCCAGGTGGGATTCGGCGACGCGCTTGTCGGGGATGGCTCGGGAGAACGTGATCGCCGGCAGGGTGCCTACGCCTAGGCGAACCTTGGACCCATCCACTCCGAGGCTGTTGCTGGCTGCGTTGAAGGACGCACTCACCCATGCCCGCGGCTTCGGCAGCTTTCGGGGCTTGGCTGGGTCAGCCCCCGCCGGCAGTGTGGGCACGCCGGCCGCCTGGTCGCTGGCAGGACCCGGGCCGACTGAGTTGAGCGCCCGAACCGACACTCGGTACTGCGTTCCATTGCGAAGGTTCGTCAGGACGCACTCGCCGGTGGTTCCCGCACACGGCCACCAGGTGGATCCCTTGTCGATCGACGCCTCGTATGAGGTGATGGCCGAGCCGCCGTCGGCGGCAGGCGGTGCGTACGTGATCGCGAGCTGACCGCTGGCGGTGCCGCCCACCACGTTGAGAATCGAGGGGGCGCCTGGCGCCACAGCCACCGTCGGCTGCGACGGCATGGGGGCAGGGGTGGACGTGCCGGTCGACGACGGCTGGGGAGTGGCATCCTCCGCGCCGGCAGGTGCGGCCCCCAGAGTCACCGCCAGCACCGACAGGGCCGCGGCTGCTCCCAGCAGGCGTCGGGCACGGGTCATGGGCGCAACCGGGGTACCGAGTAGAGAAGCTGACACTCAAGCATGGTAAGCGCCGACCCCGCTGTTGCCCAAACCGGTTCAACTCCCATCCGGTCCCCGTGACCTGTAGCGTCCCCCGCACGAGGGACATGCCCATAGCGAGCGGAAAACTTCGCGGGCGGTTTCCTCGATGCGACAGGGGCGACGGAGCAGGAGACGGCATGGCACACGGCGGTCCCCCTCCCTCGACGGGAGGGCCCAAGGCCCCCGAGTCGTACCGCACTGGGCGCGTCGTGGGGTTGGCCTCCACCGCCGCCCTCGGCGGCTTCCTGTTCGGCTTCGACTCCGCGGTGATCAATGGTGCCAACTCCGCCATCGCCAGCACGTTCGGGCTGAATTCCGGGTTGATGGCCCTGGTGGTCTCCATCGCACTGATCGGGTCGGCCATCGGTGCGTGGTTCGCCGGTCGGCTCGCGGACTCCTTCGGCCGCCGTCGCGTGATGCTGATCGCCGCTGTTCTCTTCGCCGTCTCCGCGATCGGTACGGCATTTCCGCCGAACGTCGAGATCCTGATGATGTGGCGGCTGGTCGGTGGAGCAGGCATCGGCGTGGCCAGCGTCGTGGCCCCCATGTACATCGCCGAGATCGCGCCGGCTCAGCTTCGCGGACGCCTCGGTTCCCTGCAGCAACTGGCCATCGTGCTGGGCATCTTCACGACGGGCCTCACCAACTACCTGATCGTCAATGCCGCAGGCTCATCGACCTCTCCGTGGCTGCTGGGCATCGAGGCCTGGCGCTGGATGTTCCTGCTGATGCTGGTGCCGGCCAGCATCTACTTCGGCCTCGCATGGCGCATCCCCGAGTCCCCGCGGTACTTGGTCGAGGAGGGGCGGCTCGACGAGGCACGGGCCGTCCTCGAGTCCGTCTTCACGACCGACCAGAGCCAGAAGGTCCTGGACATTCAGCGCAGCCTCGACGGCACGCACCGCAGCACCTTCGGGGATCTGCGTGGCAACCGCTTCGGGCTGCTCCCCATCGTGTGGGTCGGCATCCTGCTCAGTGCCTTCCAGCAGTTCGTCGGCATCAACGCCGTCTTCTACTACTCGAACCTCATCTGGGAGTCCGTGGGATTCGGTGAGGATCAGGCCTTCCTCACCTCCATGATCACGAACGGCGTCAACGTCGCGACGACGCTCGTGGCGATCGCCCTGATCGACCGCATCGGTCGCAAGCGCCTGCTGCTCATCGGCTCCAGCGGGATGGTCGTCATGCTGGGCATGCTGACCTACCTCTTCGGCACGGCGCCCCAGGTCGCCAACGAGTCAGGCGGCATGGAGCCGTCGCTGACCGGAGCCATCTCGGCGGTGGCGGTCGTCTCCTTCAACCTCTATGTCGTGTTCTTCGGCATGTCGTGGGGCCCGGTGGTGTGGGTGCTGCTCGGCGAGATGTTCCCCAACCGCATCCGGGCCGCGGCCCTCGCTCTCGCAGCGACCGCGCAGTGGATGGCCAACTTCCTCGTGTCGACTGCCTTCCCGCCGCTGGCCGAGGTGAGCCTCACGATGGCCTACGGCATCTTCACGGCCTTTGCGATCGCCTCCATCTTCTTCGTGCGCTCGAAGGTGCCCGAGACGACAGGGCGAACTCTGGAGGAGATCAGCGAGGATGCCGCGGTGCCGAGCAGGTAGTCGTCAACCCGCGATCACCACGGCACTATCTGACGGTCCTCCCAGAGCAGCCCCGTAGGCACGGGCGTGCCGTCCGCCTCCACCGCAGCTCGGGTGGCCAGCCAGGTGATGGTGTCGGCTCCTTCATCAGCCGATCGAGGCGCATCCGGACCACCCATGTCGGTGCGGCAGTGATTGGGGCACATCGCATCCACGAGCACCCCGCGCTTGCCGTGCATGAGCTCCGCAGCGAGATTCTTGATCAGCGCATTCAGCGCCGCCTTGCTCACCCGATAGGGAGCCAGACCCCCGGAGGTCCCCGGTCCGGAGAAGCGACCCAGACATGCCGACACCGCGATGATGCGACCCTGTCGGCGCTCCACCATGCCCGGCGCGAATGCGGAGATGGCATGGAATGCCCCGTCCAGATTGATGCCAAGGACCTCTCGCCACTGCGCCGCATCCGTCCGCAGCGTCTTCGACATGCGCGAACTCATCACACCGGCCGAGAGCACCAGCACATCCACCGCTGCCAGTGAGCCCATCCGACGCGGAAGCGCCGACATCGCCTCCGGATCGGCCACGTCGACCCCGAGGCCGACCGCATCGATGCCCTCACTCTGAAGTTCGGCTGCAACTCCCTCGGCTCGCTCGGAATCACGGCCGATGAGCACCACCGTGGCCCCTCGGGCACCGAGCTGGCGGCCCGCAGCGAGGCCGATGCCCCGTGAGCCGCCCGTGACGGCCACCACCATTCCGTCCATCGAGTCCATTTCCTGCGCTTCAGGCTCGTGGGCCGTCCCGACATCCATGACGCCAGCATCGGGGGACCGGGCTGTTCTCGCACGTCGGGCCCCTCCCGATCTTCGCCCGACCGAGGCTAGGCTGGTGCCACCGACGTCACGCGAGGTCCAAGTCCCTCGCATGTGAGAGGAAGACAGTGGCCCCCGAGTCCCCCCACACTCGCATGGAGGGCTTCGGCCCCAATGAATGGCTCGTTGACGAGATCTACGAGCAGTTCCTTGCGGACCGATCGACCGTCGATCCCGCCTGGTGGGAGTTCTTCGAGGGCTACACGCCCCCTGATTTCTCCAGCACTGGTCGCCCCGCGGCTCCTTCGGCCCCCGCGGCTCCGGCCGCCTCCAGCCCCACTGCCGCCCCGGCTGCCCCGAGTCCCGCGGCCGCACCGAGCTCCTCGCCCGCCGCCGACGACGTGTCCGTTCTCAAGGGCCCCGCAGCCCGCGTCGTCGACAACATGGAGTCCAGCCTCAGCGTCCCCACTGCCACGAGCGTGCGCGCAGTTCCGGCGAAGCTGCTGATCGACAACCGGACCGTCATCAACAACCACCTCGCTCGCGGCCGCGGTGGCAAGGTCTCGTTCACGCACCTCATCGGCTTCGCCGTCGTGCGCGCTCTCACCGACGTTCCTGCAATGAACAACGCCTTCACCGAGGTGAACGGCAAGCCGGCAGTCGTGAACAACCCGGAGATCAACCTCGGCCTCGCCATCGACATGGCCAAGCCTGACGGCACACGTCAGTTGCTCGTTCCCAGTATCAAGGGCGCGCAGGACATGGACTTCGCAGGCTTCTGGGCAACGTACGAGGACTTGGTGCGCAAGGCTCGCAACGGCAAGCTGCAGGTCTCGGACTTCCTCGGCACCACCATTTCCCTCACCAACCCCGGAACCATCGGGACGCAGCTCTCCGTAGCCCGCCTCATGCAGGGACAGGGCTGCATCGTCGGCGTCGGCGCCATGGACTATCCCGCCGAATGGCAGGGCGCCTCCGAGGAAGCACGGGTGCGCAATGCCGTCTCGAAGATCCTCACACTGACGAGCACCTACGACCACCGCATCATTCAGGGCGCACAGTCCGGCGAGTTCCTGCGCCGGATCCATCAACTCCTGCTCGGCGACGACGACTTCTACGGAGACATCTTCCGTGCCCTCCGTATCCCCTACGAGCCGATTCGCTGGTCCGAGGATGTCTCCGCCAATCACGAGAGCGATCTGAGCAAGACCGTTCGCGTGCAGGAGGTGATCCACGCATTCCGGGTGCGCGGTCACCTGATGGCCGACACCAACCCGCTGGAGTACGAGCAGCGGATGCACCCTGATCTTGACGTCCTCCAGCACGGGCTCACGCTGTGGGACCTAGACCGCGAATTTGCCACGGGCGGCTTCGGCGGTCAGCCGTTGATGAAGCTTCGCAACATCCTGGGCGTCCTTCGAGACTCGTACACCCGTTCCATCGGCATCGAGTACATGCACATTCAAGATCCCGAGCAGCGCGAGTGGATCCAAGAGCGCGTCGAGATTCCCCATGAGAAGGTCGATCGAGACGAGCAGTTGCGCATTCTGCGCAAGCTGAATGAGGCCGAGGCGTTGGAGTCCTTTCTCCAGACGAAGTACGTGGGCCAGAAGCGCTTCTCCCTCGAAGGCAGCGAGTCCCTCATCCCTCTGCTCGACGCCATGCTCATCTCTTCGTCTCACGACAGCATCGTCGAAGTAGCCATCGGAATGCCACACCGCGGTCGGCTGAATGTGCTCACCAACATCGCCGGCAAGTCCTACAGCCAGATCTTCCGAGAGTTCGAGGGAGACTTCGGGGATGACCTCGTCCAGGGATCGGGCGACGTCAAGTACCACCTCGGCACCAGTGGCACCTTCACCTCCCCCGACGGAAGCGAGACGCGCGTCTACCTTGCCGCCAACCCGTCGCACCTTGAGGCAGTGAACCCGGTGCTCGAGGGCATCGTGCGCGCCAAGCAGGATCGACTCCCGCACGAGGACAAGTTCAACGTGCTGCCCGTGCTCATCCATGGGGATGCGGCCTTCGCGGGTCAAGGCGTCGTCGCCGAGACCCTGCAGATGTCGCAGATTCAGGGCTACCGCACGGGCGGCACCGTGCATGTGGTCGTCAACAACCAGGTCGGCTTCACGACCAGCCCCCAGTACAGCCGCTCGTCGGTCTATCCCACGGACGTCGCGCGGATGATCCAGGCACCGATCTTCCATGTCAACGGGGACGACCCCGAGGCCGTCGTGCGCGTTGCCGAACTCGCCTTCGACTTCCGGCAGACCTTCCACAAGGACGTCGTCATCGATCTGGTGACCTACCGCCGTCGCGGTCACAATGAGGCTGACGATCCTTCGCTGACCCAGCCGTTGATGTACGAGATCATCGACCAGAAGCGGTCGGTGCGAAAGCACTACACCGAGTCGCTCATCGGTCGCGGAGACATCACTCTCGACGAGGCCGAGACCGCTCTGCGCCACTTCCAGGAGCAACTGGAACTCATCTTCCAGGAGACTCGCGCCGATGACAGCGATGAGGCCTTCAGTGCAACGAAGGCCGACGTCGTCACCGAGGGCGAGCGCAAGCTCATCCCTCAACCCGCAGCCGGCGATATCGAGACGGCCATCAGCCAGGAGCAGATCGACACCGTCATCTCGTCCCAGCTCCAGCTTCCGGAGGACTTCACTGTCCACCCGCGCCTGCAGCCGCAGCTCCAACGCCGCCAGACCATGGTCGCCGAGGACTCCATCGACTGGGGCATGGCGGAGGCACTCGCAGTCGGGAGCCTCCTGATGGAGGGACGCACCGTCCGTCTCGCCGGTCAGGATGTCCGGCGCGGAACGTTCGGGCACCGTCACATGGTGATCGTCGACAAGGCGAACGGCTGGCAGTACAAGCCGCTCAAGCAGTGCTACCGCGACGGCGGCAAGCTCTACGTCTACGACTCCCTGCTCAGCGAGTTCGCTGCCGTCGGCTTCGAGTACGGCTACTCCGTCGCCCGTCCCGATGCCCTCGTGATGTGGGAGGCGCAGTTCGGGGACTTTGCTGATGGCGCGCAGACGATCATCGACGAGTTCATCTCCTCGGGCGAGCAGAAGTGGGGTCAGCGTTCCTCGCTCACGATGCTCCTGCCGCATGGATACGAGGGCCAGGGGCCAGACCACTCGTCGGCTCGTCCCGAGCGCTACCTGCAGATGTGCGCGCAGGACAACATGATCGTCACGATGCCCAGCACGCCTGCCTCCTACTTCCACATCCTTCGGCTGCAGGCCAACGCGAAGGTCGTCCGACCGCTCATCGTCTTCACGCCGAAGTCCCTGCTGCGCAGCAAGAAGGCGGTCTCCAACAAGGCGGACTTCACCAGTGGGCATTTCCACCCGCTGATCACCGACCCGGGTCACGTCGGCCCGGAGATCCGCAAGGTGCTGATGTGCAGCGGCAAGGTCTACTACGACCTCGCCGCCTATCGCGAGGAGCACAACATCACCGATGTGGCGATCCTGCGGTTCGAGCGGCTCTACCCGCTGCCCTTCCGCACCCTGCCGCCGGCGCTGGAGAACTACCCGAATGCCGAGCTCACCTGGGTGCAGGAGGAGCCGGCCAACCAGGGTGCGTGGTCATTCATCGCCATGAACCTGCCGGAGATCATCGACCGCCCCATCACGGGTGTCAGTCGGCCGTCCTCCTCCTCCCCCGCCTGCGGCACTCATCAGCGGCACGAGGCTGAGCAGAAGGCCGTCGTCGAGCAGGCCTTTCGCTAGAACACCCGCGCTGCAGCACAGGAGCACAGATGTACTTCACCGACCGGGGCATCGAAGAACTTGAGAATCGTCGTGGCGAGGAGGAGGTCACCTTGGCCTGGGTGGCCGACCAGATGCGCACGTTCGTCGACCTGAACCCCGACTTCGAGGTGCCCGTCGAGCGGCTCGCCACGTGGCTGGCCCGGCTCGACGACGAGGACGACTAGCCGGCATTCCAGTCTGCACCCGGCGCCTGCACCGTCAGCCCGAGAGTGGGCACGACGGGAGCATCCGGTCGTCGTAGGTGACAACACCCTCCAGGTCCGGACCAAGGGACAGGGCCGACGCGCAATGGATCGCGTCGAGTGAGCGGAGTACCGATGGGTCGAGTTCGGCCGCGAGGTCGCACACCGGTGGGGTGATGCGCACCGTCTGAACGCTCTCGACGACGGCCTGGCCCGGCCAACGCCCTGCATCCGAATGATGGCGCACGGCGCGAAGCAACTCGACGCGCATGAGATCGCTGGCGATGAGTTCGCGGTCGCCGATCCAAGTGCGCAAGTGATGGGATTCTGCCTCAGAAGCGACCAACTTCACGGCAGCCGAGGTGTCCAGGTACCAGGCCACTAGTCCCGCTCGTTCTCGCGGAGCTGCTCAAGAATCGCTGTGAGCGATTCCTCGCGAGCGAGTGCTGGTGGCAGATCGGTCATTCGGCGGCGCGCTGGCGTCACCAACCCCTGCTCGCGCAGCTCCTCCAGACCTGAGCCCGCCAATGGGACGACCATCGCTACCGCGCGACCGCGCTGGGTGATGGTCACCGGGCCATGGGCAACAGCATCGGCGACGACCTTGCTCGCGTGCTGCTGAAGTTCACGGATGCCGACCGTCTGACTCATGTGCGTCAATGGAGCAATTGGTGCAGTCCTGATCGAACGGCATCGGAGGCCAGGCCCTCACTCGGGTACTGACCGCAGCACACTGAAGGGAATGGAAACTACGTCGTAGTAGTCTGTAGCCATGACGTCTCCCCGATCCATCCGTTTCGAGGCGCGCACGCTCGATCGACTGGCGGCCTACGCCGACCGCCACCTCGGCCTGACCTCCTCAAGCGCTGCGGCCCTCCTCGTCGAGGAGGGCCTGCGCATGGACGCGCACCCCGGCGTGGTCTTCCGGGACGGCCCCGCCGGTCGCCGCGCCGTCCTGACTGCCGGGCCCGATGTCTGGGAGGTGGTGCGAGCCATTCGCAGCGCCCGCGCCGAGCAGCCGAGGCTCTCCCCTGCCAAAATCGTCGCCTCCCTCAGTGAGGCCACCGGCCTGTCCGTCACCGCTGTTCATACAGCGATCGACTACTACGCCGCTTTCCCGGACGAGATCGACGGTCGGATCGACGCCGAATCCGCCGCAGAGACCGAACTCATGGCAGCGCTCGAGGCATCCGAGAGACTCCTCGGCGCGTGAGGATCCTGCTGGACGAGATGCTCGCCCCCGCGATCGCCAACCAACTGAGACATCACTCCTTCGACGCGCACGCGGTGACAGAGCGTCCGGAACTTGTCGGCGCCCCAGACACCACGATCCTCGAAGCCGCCGCAACAGAAGGTCGAGTCCTCGTCACGGAGAACATCCGTGACTTCGTCTCCCTCCACTCGCTATGGACCGCCAATCAGCGGATGCACTCCGGCATCCTGCTCGTCAGCACCCGGGCCTTCCCGTACTCCTCCGGTCGCGTCGGCCGTCTCGTACGGGCCATCCAGGACAGGGCTGCGACCCCTCTCGATGCCGGGACGATCGCGTTTCTCTGACGTCGTCACCCGAAGGTGCGCTCTCCCGCTCGCCACGTTCCCACGACCTCGATCTCGCCGATCGACATCGCGTCGACGTTCCGAGGATCCTGGGCGAGCAGCACGAGATCGGCCCGCGCCCCCGGGCGCAGTTCTCCCGCATCGGACCGCCCGGCCTGGAACGCGATGCCGCGCGTGTAGGCCGCCAGTGCCTCGTCGACGGTGATGCGCTCATCCGGCATCCACGGTGCGGAGTCGCGATCGGTTTGCCGAGTGACGGCCACCTGCAGGCACTCCAGCGGCTTGTACGTCGTCACCGGCCAGTCGCTGCCGAACGAGACCCGTGCGCCGGAGCGCACCATCCTGCCGATCCGGTACTGATCGTTGAGTCGCTCCTCCCCCAACCGCTTGGCGTTCAGTTCCCGCTGCCAGCTGTCCAGGTGAGCCCAGTAGGGCTCGAAGTTCGCGACGACCCCGAGTTCGGCGAACCGTGGCACGTCGGCCGAGTCGACGAGCTGCAGGTGCGCCATGGTCCATCGACGGTCCCGCGGCGGGTTGGTCGCCGCGACCTGCTCCATCGCATCAAGGGTCTGTCGGACCCCCGCATCACCAATGGCGTGAACATGGATGGTGAAGCCCAGAGCGTCGGCCGCGATCATCGCCTCGGCCATCTCCTCGGGCTCCCAGTTGGGGATGCCGCTGGAGTTCGGGCAGTCGCAGTAGGGCGAGAGCAGGGCGCCGGTGCCCGACTCGATGATGCCGTCAGCGAAGAGCTTCACGGTGTGCGCACTGAGTCCCGGGATCCCGGCGTCGTCGATCAACTGCCGAGCCGCCGGGAGCTGCGCCAGCGTCTCGCGCCATGTCTTCGGGTCGAGCCAGAAGGCGAGGTCCGCATCCACATGCAGTGCCCCGGACCGTGCCGCCTCGATCCACAGCGGCATCGTCGCGGGCTCCTGGAGGGCATC
>JAIOXK010000025.1 GCA_021741645.1 Candidatus Nanopelagicales bacterium | reverse complement strand
AGCGCATGGCGAATGAGACGGCACTGTCTCCCCTGCGCACGATGGGGATCAGCTTCATCGTGCTGTTCACTGCCGAGTGGGGGGATCTCAGTCAACTGCTCACGGCAGGGCTGGCCGCCCGCACGGGGCAGCCGGTGTCCGTGTTCATCGGATCCTGGGTGGCTCTCCTTGTGGTCTCCGGCGTCGCCGTGCTCGCGGGGTCATGGCTGCGCACGCGCGTGCCGATCTGGCGCATTCGCCTGGTGTCCGGCGGCATCCTTACCCTTCTGGCACTCTGGACGGCATATGAGTTCATCACTGCGTGAGGGGGCGTGACATGACCGACGCCCCAACCCCGTCGACCCGACGCCGCATTGGCGAGATCGACTTCACCGTGATGCCGTTGGCTGAGGCGATCTCGTTCGTCCTGCAGGCCAGTCACGACGTGACGACCCTCGGGCACCCTGGGCTGGCCGTGCACTTCTGCAATGCCTACAACGTCGCACTCGCCCGCTCGGATCGCTCCTACGCCAATCTGCTGGCCAACGCGGACGTCGTCTTCAGCGATGGCGTGCCGATCACCTGGGTCGGACGGCGTGCGTACCCGGACCTGACCGATCGGTGGGAGCGCGTCTACGGCCCAGACGTCATGCGCGGTGTGCTGGACGCCTCTGATGGGCCAGCGCACTACCTTCTCGGCGGGTCGCAGGAGACCCTCGAGGCCCTTCAGCAGCGCATCGCCGAAGAGCACCCGGCAGCGAGGATTGTCGGTGCCGAGAGCCCACCGTTTCGTCCGGCCTCCTATGACGAGCTGCAGGAGCGCAATCGCCGGATCGCCGACAGCGGCGCATCCATCGTGTGGGTCGGTCTCGGCACTCCGAAGCAGGACGCGGAGGTGCAGCGGCTCGCATCGAGTCTGCCCGTGGTGGCCATGGCCGTGGGTGCAGCATTCGACTTTCTCGCCGGCACCAAGGCGCAGGCACCCGTGTGGATGCAGCGCAGTGGCACCGAGTGGGCGTTCCGCCTCGCGAGTGAGCCGCGACGACTCGGCAAGCGCTACGTCTGGGGCAACTCCGTGTTCGCCGCGGAGGCAGCGCGGACGGTGCGAGCCACGCGCAGGTGAGGCAGGTGCCCCGGTTCCACCTATTCCAGCCATAGGGTCGAGGCCGATCAGAAAGTGGGTAGCCCATGCGCTGGACCAGACGAGGTCGTGCACGCTTGGCCGTCGTTGTCAGCGTTGGCCTCCTCCTGATCACCAGCGGCGTGGCGCACGCCGTCTCGGGTCAGGAATGGACCATGCGCACGCCCTCCTCATTGCGAGTGTGGGACGGCATCGCCCATAGCGGATCGCTTTTCGCCGTTGTCTCGGGCAACACTGGACTCGGAACAGGGGTCATGACCAGCCCCGACGGCATCACCTGGACTGAGCAGACTCCAGCCGACGCCAGTTATTATCGAGCCCTCACTTTCGGCGGCGGCCAGTTCGTGGCCGTCGGAGCTTCCGGCAAGGCTATGACGAGCCCCGACGGCGTCACCTGGACAGCGCAGACGTTGTCGGATACGTCGAAGAACTACTACTCCGTCGCCTACGGTGCCGGCACCTACGTGGCCGTTGGAGGTTCCGGCTCGATCTCCACCAGTTCCGACGGCATCACCTGGACCACCCGGACGTCGGGAACGACCAGCAATCTCCGGGGCATCGCCTATGGAAATGGCACCTTCGCCGCGGTCGGCCACGTCGCATCGGGACAGCAGCAGGTCATCATCAGTGCTGACGGAGTCACCTGGAGTACCCAGGCGGCCGCTGAGGCGAACGGTTGGTACGACATCGCTTTCGGTGATGGCCAGTTCGTCGCCGTCGCCACAAATGGCACCAACAGGGTGATGACGAGTCCCGATGGAGTCACGTGGACGGCCCGTCCTGCTGCCGCCGATGAGGAATGGCGGGCCCTCGTCTACGGCGGTGGAACCTGGTCGGCTATTGCGGGCGACGGCATCTCGGCCGGAGGAGCCGCCATGTACAGCTTCGACGGCATCACCTGGACGTCCTCGACTCCGGCGAGCGGCACGAACTGGCGCAACATCGCCTTCGCAGGCGGCATCTTCGTTGCCGTTGCAGAGACCGGAGAGGTCATGACGGCACCACCCGCAACGCTCTCCGGAGCTCCCGGGCTCACCGTCCGTCAGTCCCTTCCCCTGGATGCAACCGGACAATGTGCCGCCGTGGATGACGCGGGATTCGCCTACGGTTCCGGACTCAGCGGGGGTTGGCAGCGCTCGTGGCAGCCGTGGCCGCATCAGGGCGAGGGCGGATTCGCCTGCGTGCGCGCGTTGATCAACGTCGGCGGCGTGTGGTCCATCGACAACTCAGCCGCCTGACCCAACGGTCCACGAGCTCCCAGGGGTGATCGGGAGCACTCAGCGCAGCGTCACCTGGCGGGTGGTGATGCCGGCCCTGGCGCGTCGCTCGTCGTTGGTCAACGGCTCGGACGATGCCAGTGCCTTGTCGAGCTTCGCCGACATCTGCGTCACCGGAGCCTCGATCGCTGCAGCGCCCGTCCCCGTGGGCATCTCCCAGACGGGGGCGACGACGCCGAGGAAGCGGAACATCCCGATGAAGCGGGTGCCCTCGCCGAGGGAGTCGTCGCCTGCCGCGTGCAGGCGGGCCAGCGCGTCGAGCACCTTCTCCTCGTCCTGCGGCATGATCCAGCGCAGGTACTCCTTCTCGCCCATCTGCGTCCAGTAGGCGGAGGGAACGCTCTCGAGCTTGACGGTCGGGTGCGCATACTGGCTGGCCCGGTCGAGGGAGGCCTTGATGTCGTCGTTGACCTCGTCGGCGGCGCCGTCGACCCAGAAGTCGAAGTTGTCGTGCACCTCGACGACGAGCGGTGCGTCCACGTCGATGAGGTCCTGCAGCCGCGTGGAGTCCTCGTTGACGCGACCGAGGGCGACGGGCTCGCCCGGCTCCGTCGTGAGGGCGGTGGTGAGAACGTCGGCGAGGTCGCGGCTGGCATCGCCGGAGCCAGTGTTGATCTGCAGGCCCAGCAGGATCGATCCGTCGGAGCGAACCAGACCGGGGTAGGCCATGGGAAGCACGGTGACGAGGGTGACGTCGCGATCAGCGTGCTCGCCGGCCATCGTGACCTTAGCGGTCGCGGCCGGGACGATCTCACGCATGGCGACGATGTCGCCCTCTGACGCGATGCCCTCGAATGGTCGGGTGGCCCCGACGAATACCGCGGAGGCGGACTTGCCGTGGCACGCCTTGTAGCGACGTCCTGATCCGCAGGGGCACGGCTCGCGCATGCCCACGACGGGGATGTCGGCTGAGTCGACGTTCGCGGCAGTGCCGCCCTTGGGTCCGCTCTTCTTCTTGGCCATGGGCGGAAACCTACCTGCTGCGCTCGATGCTCAACGCCCCAGCCGCCGCAGGACGTGGCCGGGGCGATTGCTGATGATCGCGTCGACACCGAGGTCCACACACAGGTCCACGTCGTCCATCTCATCGACAGTCCACACGTGGATCCGGTGGCCGGCGGCGTGCACCCGCTCGACGAAGTGCGGATGACGCCGCAGCGTCTCGATGGACGGGCCCGCGATGCCGACGCCGGCAGGCAGGCTGCCATCCCGGTTCCACGGGGGCACCGGATCCATCAGGTAGACGGTGGGCACTCCTGGGAGCAGGCGCCGCGAGCGCAGGACCGCCATCCGGCTGAAGGACATCACGCGCGCGCGGGGATCCTCGCCGTCGATGGGTCGATCGAGGCCGAGTCGGCGGAGCATGGCGGCCAGTTCCTCCTCCACATAGCGTCCGTAGCGCACCGGATGCTTGGTCTCGATGGCGAAGCGAACAGTCGTGGAGGCGTCCATCATGGTGGTGAGCAGGCGCTCCAGGGTCAATACAGACGTGCGAGTCTCGTCCGCAGGTGCTTCATAGTCGAACCAGTTGACGTGGCCTCGGCTGTAGTCGTGTCGGGCGAGTTCGTCGATCCCCATGGCGCTGACGGATCCGCGCCCACTGCTCGTGCGATCGATGCGTCGGTCGTGGACACACACGAGAACTCCATCGGACGTCAGGCGCACATCGCACTCGATGGCATCGGCGCCCTGCTCGATCGCGCGCAGGTAGGCCGCGAGTGAGTGCTCCGGCTCCTCGTCGTTCGCACCACGGTGCGCGACGACCTCGATGGTCACGGGTTCAGGTTAGGCCGTGCGTATGGACAGCGGGACTCACGAAGGTCAGGCAGGGCGGAAGGAGTCATGAACAACGGGCTGCTCATGCTTGATCATGATGTGGTGAGTGACGGTGTACTCGAGCAGGGACTCGTGGCTCATGTCCTTGCCGAACCCGCTGCCCTTCACGCCACCGTGCGGGGCCTCTGATGCAATCGGCAGGTGGTCGTTGACCCAGGTCACGCCAGCCTCGATCTGCTGACTGACCCTGAGAGCCCGTGCCACATCATTCGTCCACACCGAACTGGCAAGGCCAAACTCGGAATCATTGGCCAAGGCAAGGGCCTCCGCCTCGTCCTCGAACGGGACGACGACGAGGACGGGTCCGAACACCTCGCCCTGCACGATCTCGCTGTCCTGCGCGGCCCCGGCAATCAGGGTCGGCCGGTAGTAGCTGCCACGTCCCTCGGCCAGCTCACCGCCCGTCACTACAGATGCTCCGGCACCACGAGCGCGCTCGACGAAACCGTGCACACGCTCGCGATGACCCATCGAGATGAGGGGCCCGATGTCTGAATCAGCTGCCCACGGGTCGCCCATGCGAACGGAGCTCATGACCTCGGTCAGAGCGTCCACGGCGTCACCCAGCCGATCACGTTGGACGTACACGCGCGTGGCCGCCGTGCAGTCCTGGCCGGAGTTGTAGGTCGCGCCCAGGGTGAGAGCCCGTGCCATGGCAGAGAGGTCAGCATCAGGGAAGACGATCGCGGGAGCCTTGCCGCCCAGTTCCAGGTGCAGTCGTTTCACCCGCGGGGCAGCCGCTGCCATGACTGCACGTCCGGCCCGCGTCGATCCGGTGAGCGAGATCATCGAGGTCCCGTCACTCTCGACGAGTCGCTCTCCGACCTGATTTCCGCCCGTGACGACGTTGAGCACACCCGTTGGAAGTCCCGCCTCGCACGCCAGCTCCGCCAGTCGAAGGCTGCTGCGCGGGGTGTTGGGGGCCGGCTTGAGGACAACCGCATTGCCCGTCGCCAGCGCAGGACCGATCTTCCAGATCGCCATGATCAAGGGGAAGTTCCACGGTGCAATGGCCCCCACGACACCGACCGGCTGGCGCATCAGCAGCGACGTGAAGCCCTTGCTCAAAGTCGCCGCGGCCGTTCCCTCCAGTGACCTGGCCGCCCCAGCGAAGAACCGAAGATTGTCGGCACCGAAGGGAAGCTCGCCGTCCTGAAAGACGGCACGGGGCTTGCCCGTCTCCTGAACCTCGAGTCTCGTGAGGTTCTCCGAGTCCGCCATCACCGCATCGGCGAGTGCGAGCAGAACGGCCGCCCGCTCCCCCGGAGTGCGGCGGGCCCACTCCAGTTGCGCGGCAGCCGCCGAGGCCACCGCGTCATCGACATCGTCGAGGGATGCCGTGCCGATTGCGTCGATCACGCCATCGGTCGAGGGGTCGATGAGCTCCATGACGTCGCCGCCACCGCGTCGGCTCTCGCCGGATACGAATACGCCGTTCGTGGTCACACGATTCCTAACTGTTGAAGCCGAGGCCGAACCGATCGAGAGTCCGCAGCCACAGGCCACGCCTGCCAGTGCGATCCTCGCGCGCCAGTCGCGAACGCGTGAATTGGACGAGCGGGTATCGCAGGGGCTCGGGTGGGAACGGGAACGGCTTGCGTCGGACGATGTCGAGGGACGTTCGCTCGGTAGTACGCCGGTCGAGCAGGTCGAGCATGCTCAGCGCGCCGAACCGGCTGGCCGCGGTGCCCAAGCCCGTGTAGCCGACGGAGTAGGCCACGCGACCGCCCATCGCGGTGCCGATGACGGGGGTGAAGCGCGATGTCGAGTCGATGAGGCCCGCCCACTTGTGGGTGAAGCGCAGACCCTCCAACTGGGGGAACGTGGCAAAGAACTGACGAGCGAGCAGCTCGTGACTGCTGGCGCGATCCTCCAGGCGCGGATCCGTCTGATTCCCTCGGTAGTAGATGGCGTCGTATCCGCCCCACAGGATGCGATCGTCCGGGGTGCGGCGGTAGTAGTGGAACTGGTTGCCGATATCGGTGAGCCCCTGGTTGTCCGCCCAGCCGATGTCCGACAGCTGACTCGCAGTGAGCGGTTCGGAGACGAGTACGTGATCGAAGATGGGGAGCATCCGCATACGGAGCCGACGCAGCAGCGGGCGAAATCCGTTGGTGGCCAGAGCCACATGACGAGCGTCGATCGACCCGTGCGGTGTTCGCGCAACTACTCCTCCCGAGGAGGACCGGGACAGCTGGAGCACTGGGGTGCCCTCATGGATTCGCACTCCACGGCGCAGCGCGGCCGCCTTGAGCCCCCAGCTCAGTCGGGCCGGATCCATCAGCCCACCGCCCGATCGCACCCGCAGGCCGCCGAGGTACGTGGGCGAGTGCACCTGGGACTGCATGGCGTCGCGGTCGAGGACTTCCGCGTTCTCGCCCCAGCGCAGGTGCTGATCCAGCATCTGCGGCAACTGGGTGCATGCATGCTCGGTCAGGGCAATCGCGGTCTTGCCCACCAGTCGAAGGTCAGCATCGATGCCCTCTGCTGCGATGAAGTCGGCAATCGCGTTCAGGTTCTCCCGCCCCAGACGCAGCAGAGTCGGCATCTCGTCGGGCCAGATCGCCTCTCCGTGCGCCACCCCGTGGGTGAGGGACGCCGAGATGAAGCCTCCGTTGCGCCCACTGCCACCGTGGGCGATGTCGGCAGCCTCGACCAGAAGAACGTCCCGCGAGGGGTCCTCATCCTTGGCGCAGATGGCCGTCCAGAGGCCTGTGAATCCTCCACCGACGATCAGCAGATCTGCAGACGTGTCGTGTGAGAGCGGCGGCTCGGCGGTCGGCGCATCCGAACGATCGGTCCAGAACACCTTCTGCTCGGTGTCGGCCAGCGACGCATGCGTACCGCTGCCGGGCTCCAGCGGGGTCAGTGTCACGGCGGGGTCTCCGACGATCCTCCGACGGCCAGCACCACAGCCTCGTCCGCATCCCAGAGAAGACCGACCTCCTCGCCCATGGAGTAGCGCGGCGCCCCTGCGCTGCGCGCCACCACGGGTTGCTCAACACCGTCGACCCGAATGGCAGTGATCGATGAGCCACCGTAGAAGTGCGTCTCGATGACGGCGCCGCGAAGACAGGCATCGGAGTCATCGGGCGTGACGCGCACCGACTCCGGCCTCAGCATCAGAACCGCCGGCCCATGGACCCCCGACGCGTTGTTGCATGGGAGCCGCCTTTCCAGGGCGCTGAAGGTGTCGCCCGAGACTTCGCCGGGGAGAAGGGTGCCGCTTCCGATGAAGTCTGCGACGAACACGTTCGCGGGGCGGCTGTAAAGCGTGACCGGATCAGCGATCTGCTGCACACGTCCGTCGTGCATGACGGCAATGCGATCGGCCATGCTCATGGCCTCCTCCTGATCGTGAGTCACGACCACGAAGGTGATGCCCACCTCGTGCTGCAGTCGCTTGAGCTCCAACTGCATCTCCACTCGCACCTTGCGATCGAGTGCCGACAGCGGCTCGTCGAGCAACAGCAGGCGAGGACGCTTGACGATCGCCCGTGCGAGCGCCACGCGCTGACGCTGACCGCCCGACAACTGCGCCGGACGTGCCTTCGCCTTGTCGACGAGGCTGACAGTCTCGAGAACCTCGGCCACGCGAGCATCCACCTCGGAACGCGAAAGGCCCTCGCGCTCAAGCCCGTATGCGATGTTCTTGCGCACATTCATGTGCGGGAAGAGGGCGTACGACTGGAACATCAGATTCACGGGCCGCTTGTTGGGCGGCAATGACAGGAGGCTCATGCTCGTGCCGTCATCACCGAGGATCGAGATGGCACCCGAGTCAGGGTCCTCGAACCCGGCAATCGATCTCAGCAGGGTGGTCTTTCCGCATCCGGACGGACCCAGGAGAGCGAAGAACTCATTCGGCTGAATCTCGATGGACACGTCGTCCAGGGCCTGCGTGGTGTCATAGGCCTTGGATACATGCTCGATGGAAAGAAGGGGTGTCATACCGAGTCCGTGAGTCGGGTGATCCGCTGCGCGGAGAGCACGATGGTGAAACTGACCAGCAGAAGCAGGGCAGCAAGGGCGTTGATCTCCGGAGTGACGCCGAAGCGCACCATGGAGTAGATGACGATGGGCAGCGTGGGCGTGGTGGGACCGTCCGTGAAGTAGGCGACGACGAACTCGTCGAGACTCAGTGTGAAGACGAGCAGGGCGCCCGCGATGATCGCCGGGGCGATGCTCGGAAGCGTGATGCGGAAGAACGTTGATACGGCGCTCGCGCCAAGATCCCTGCTCGCCTCCTCCAGACTCGAGTCCGTCTGCCCCAGTCGGGCGATGACGACCGCGGCGACGAAGGCCATGCCGAACACCACGTGACTCAGCAGGACCGACACCAGACTCAGGCTCACGCCGATGAGGCTGAAGAGCGCCAGCAGGCCGATCGCCAGCGCGAGGTCGGGAATGATCGCCGGAGCCAACGAGTACGCCTCCACGATCGCCGACCGGAAGTAGCGAGCGATGCCGATCGCGAGCATCGTTCCGAGCGCCGTCGCGAGGATGGTGGCGCTCACCGCGACGATCATCGTGTTGATGAATCCCTCGCGGATGAGCTCGTTGTTGAGCAGCTCCCCGTACCACTTCGTCGAGAAGCCCGTCCAGACGAACGGGGTCTTGCTCGCGTTGAAGCTCATGATGACGAGCACGACGATCGGGATGTAGAGGAACGCATACGTGACCGCCAGTGGCAGTCGCAGCCAGCCGACCTTAGACACGGGTCACCTGCTTGCCGTTGATGCGTCGGGAGATGGCGGCCTGTAGTGCGAAGAGCGCCACGAGGAGGAAGACCACGAACAGTGCGAGAACCGAGCCGAAGGGCCAGTCTCGAGCCTCCAGGAACTGGTCGCGGATGAGGTTGCCCACCATGACCGTCTTGCCTCCGCCCAGAAGCTCCGGCACGACGAAGTTACCCATGCTGGGGACGAAGACGAAGATTGCGCCGATCATCACACCGGGCAGCGTCAGCGGGAGGGTGACATCCACGAACGTGCGGATTCGGCTGGCCCCGAGGTTGCTGGCCGCCTCAAGCAACTGCCGGTCGACTCGTTCGATCGACGCGTAGACAGGGAGCACCACCAGCGGCAGATAGGCATACAGCAGGCCCACCACTACCGCCGCCGGTGTGTAGAGCAATCCGAGTGGCGCACCGATGATGCCGAGGTCCAGAAGCGCCGAGTTCAGCGGGCCCTCGGAGTTCAGCAGGATGATCCACGCATATGTACGGATGAGGAAGTTCGTCCAGAACGGGAGCACCACCAGGACGAGGGCAATGGTGCGCCACCGTGGTGACAGCCGCGTGATGGCGTACGCCGTGGGGTAGCCGAGCAGCAGCGCGAGGAGCGTCGTGATGCCAGCGATGACGATCGAGGTGCCGAACACCTTCAGATAGACCGGCTCGAAGGCCCGTCCGTAGTTGTCCAGGGTGAAGTCCCAGACGATGCCGCCGAAGCGACCTCTGGTGAAGAACGAGTAGACGAGGATGAGAAGCAGCGGCAGGGACATGAACAAGGTCACGTAGAGCAACCCGGGACCCGCGAAGACTGCACGCGCACTCAGGGCGCGGCGCTCGGTGGCGCCGCGCCCTGAGATGCGCTTCTCGGAAGGGGACATTCCGACTAGCTGGACGTGACCTCGGTGGCGATCTCGGTGTACATCGGGCCCGCCTCACCCAGATCGATGAGACCCTCCTGCTTCAGCAGTTCCGCTGGCGTGTAACCCATGTTCGGGAAGTCAGCGGCCAGACCTGCAACGGCCTCCATGGCCGGGGCATTCGGAACCTTGTAGAGGATGTTCTCCGCGACCCATGCGTGGTTGACCGGATCGAGGATGTAGTTGATGAAGGCGTGAGCCGCCTCCTTGTTCTCCGAGGTCTTCAGGACGACCATCGTGTCGGCCCACAGATCAGAGCCCTCGCTCGGAACCACGAACTTGATGTCGGGGTTCTCCGCAGTGCCGTAGTTGCACCAGCCATCCCACGCCACGACCATCGTTGCTTCGCCTGAAACCAGGCGCGAGTAGAAGGTGGTGTCGTCATAGGCGAGCAGTCCCGGCTTCGCCGCGATCAGCTTCTCCTTGACCTGCTCCATCTCGCCTTCGTCGGTGGTGTTCGCCGAGAAGCCGAGCGCCTTCTGAGCCGGGAGCATCAGCCAACGCTCCGTCGCGAGCGCAGTGATCTTTCCGTCGTTCTCCGCGCTGGGCTCAAGGATGTCGTTCCAGCTGGTCGGCTCATCGACAAGGTCGCTGCGGTAGCAGATGCCCGTGGTGCCCCACGCGTAGGGAACCGAGTAGGCATTGCCCGGGTCGTACGCCAATTCCTTGGCCTCGGGGTAGAGGTTTGCCATGTTCGGCACGAACTCAGGGTTGATCGGCTCGATCAGCCCTGCCTCATTCAAGGCCTGGGCGAACTGACCCGAAACAAAGGCCACGTCGATGCCGGAGTCGCCGCCGGCCGTGAGCTTGGCCATGATTTCTTCGTTCGTGGCGTGATTGGTGATGGTCATGGGCGTGCCCACGGCCGCCTGGAACTGCGCCCCCAGATCCTCTGGGTAGTAGCCCGCCCAGTTGGAGACCGTCAGCGACTGCTGCGACAGGTCCGCGTCCGGATCCAGATCCGCCCCGGCCGAGTCGCCTCCCCCGCACGCCGACAGCACCATCGCCGCGGCTGCGGCCCCGGCAATCGCCAGGCCCGCCTTACCGATCGTTCGATGCATAGCTTTCCTTCCTCGTGCCCGCTTGTGCGCGCGGGTGATTGCATGGACGTTCAGGTCATGAAACAGCACATCACTCGTGTATTTCATGGAAATGACAAACTTGTTGAATCTCAATTCAGTTACTTCTAGGGTCAGGGCGTGGCCAAGAGTAGTGAACGGAAGGCTGATCTGATCGTCGCTGCCCAGCGCGCGATCGCCCAGCACGGCACTTCCGTGCGGCTCAATCAGATCGCCGACATGGCCGGTGTCACCTCCGGTGCCATCCTGTACCACTACCCCGAGGTGGACGATCTGCTCGTCGAGGCCAACCGCGCGGGTATGGAGCGCTTCTACAACGAGCGCCTGGACGCCATCTCGTCCCTCACCGACCCGGCGGAGCGGCTGCGCGTCACCATCAGTCTCGGAGTTCCCGATGATCCTGCGGACGAGGACGTCCGCCTGCTGTGCGCCCTGGGTGGCGAGGCAGCCCGCAACACCGTCTATGCGCTGCTTCTCACCAGCCTCTACGACCGACAGGTGGGCATGTACATGTCGATCCTTGACGTCGGCGCAGCCACAGGTGCATTCGCGCTGCAGCAGCCGGCCCAGACGATCGCCCGCAATCTCGTGGCCCTCGAGGATGCCTACGGCTACCGCATCATGGCCAAGCACCCGACCCTGACGTACCAGGAAGCCGTCCATCTGATTCTCGAATATGCACGCATGGCCACCGGCCACCCACTTGATACCGAAGGGCACCACGCATGAGCGATCGCCGCCTCACCGTCCTGTTCTGGCCCGAGTCCGCCTACGGCCCCACGAACCAGTGCATCGGCTTGGGCAAGGTGCTGCTGGATCGCGGCCACCGTGTGGTGTTCGCCGCCGAGTCGTCATGGAAGGGCCGGCTCGCGCCCCTCGGATTCGAGGAGGAACTGGTCGATCTGGCTGCCCCGCCGGAGGATGCCACCGGCGACGAGGATGCCGGTGCATTCTGGAAGGAGTTCATTCGCGAGACGGCCCCCGAATTCCGCAAGCCGACCATCGAGCAGCTCTCGACGTTCATCCAGCCCACGTTTCAGGCGCTGATCGACGGGGCCGTGTACAGCGAGCCGCGTCTGAGGGAGATCATCGAGAAGGTCCAGCCTGACGTGATCGTCGAGGACAACGTCGTCTGCTTCCCCGCCACCGTCACCGCTGACGCCCCTTTCGTGCGCATCGTCTCGTGCAATCCACTGGAGATGAAGGGCCCGGGGATCGCCCCGACCTTCTCCGGGTACGCCCAGGCGGACCCATCCGCCTGGGGGGATTTCCGAGCCGAGTACGAGCGCACGCATCGCGCCATGTGGGAATCGTTCAATGAGTTCGTCACCGCTGCCGGGGCGCCGGCGCTTCCGGACCTGGAGTTCATCCACTCGTCCGAGCACGCCAACCTGTACGTGTTCCCCAAGGAGGCCGACTACACAGACGAGCGTCCTCTCGACGCAACGTGGACTCGCATGGACTCCTCGGTCCGAACGACGGACGAGGCGTACGAGATTCCTGCGGAAGTTGCTGATCGTCCAGACGGCAGTGCGCTCATCTACCTGTCCCTCGGATCGCTCGGAAGCGCTGACGTTGACCTGATGAAGCGGCTCATGGACGTGCTCGGCCGCACGCCTCACCGATACATCGTGTCGAAGGGGCCGCAGCATGCGGATTACGAGCTGGCGAGCAACATGGTCGGGGCAGAGTTCGTTCCGCAGACGCGCATCATCCCCGAAGTCGATCTCGTCATCACCCACGGCGGCAACAACACCACGACCGAGTCGCTGCACTTCGGCAAGCCGATGATCCTGCTGCCGCTCTTCTGGGACCAGTACGACAATGCACAGCGCATGGATGAGCTGGGCTTCGGCCGTCGACTCGCGACCTATGCCTTCACCGACGAGGAGATGCTCGACGCCCTCGACTCCCTGCTCGGCAATGCGGAGTTGCGCGAACGAATGGCCAGCATGGGCGATCACATTCGCGCTCGCAACGGCATGCAGGTCGGCGCGGATGTGATCGAGCGGGTCGCGCGCGAGTACGCCGACGGCAACTGATGCTGCCGTGATCGACGCGGCGCTCAGAGCAGCTCTGGAGTCCCGTACGTGCGCTGAACTCCTGCCGGACCGCTCTCAGGCCCGCGCAGGCAACCTGCCCGTGCACGCTCAGCTCGTCGACGCCCTTGTTCTCGAGTCTGGCAATGGGGGCCCGGCCGTCATCGCACTCATGCGGGCAGCCGACCGGCTCCTCGTCGTGCCCGCACGGCAGGTCGACGGCGTGTGGCGACGCGATCCTGATGTGGCCCAGCAACTCAGCACGGGAGACTTCGGCCGGTTCTCGGTTCTCGTGTCGGACAGGGGAATCCCGGGAGGCCCACCTCGCGCGCTTGAGGTGGATCAGAGCAACGATTCCGTCATCCTCGGTGATTCGGTCATCGTGAAGTGGCAGTTGGAGGCCGTTCCGTCCCCTGCCCCCGCTCGCCTTCGGGCCCTCATGGGTCTGGGTATCACGCCGGACCTGCGCGCGACAGTGACATGGACAGACGACAACGGCATCGAGCATGCAGTGATGACAGCGGCCGACTACCTGCTTGGAGCCCAGGACGGGTGGACGTGGGCCGTCGACCTGGTCCGCGCCCATGCGCAGGGCGTCAAGGTAGACGCATTCGGTCCCTTCGCCGACATCGGCGAGCAGATCGCGCGAATGCACCTGGCATTCGCCGAGTCCGGAGTCGGCCAGTGGGGAGCCGACGACGTCGCGGTGCTCCTTCGCGAATGCACGTCGCACGCAGACGAGGCAATCAGACTCATCGATGGACCTGAGGGTGAGCGGCTGCGGGCGCGTGAGGCGCCACTGCGTGCACGTCTCGACGCGCTGCGGCATATCGACCGCACGCCCGTCATCGACATCCACGGTGATCTGCACATCGGGCAGATGCTGAAGACCACCGACGGGGTCGGTGCGCGCTACGCGGTGGTCGACTTCGACGGCAACCCGGTCGTCTCTGCGGCACAGCGACTCTCCCAGCAGCCAGCGGCTCGTGATGTGGCCGGGATGCTGGCATCGATCGACCACGTTGCTCGGGTGGTCAACTACCGCACCGAGGGGTTGGATCCTCGACCGGCGATCATCTGGATCGCGCACGCTCAGGAGGCCTTCCTCGGTGCGTACCAGACGACCCTTGAGCAGGCCGGTCAGCGTGCGCTGCTCGATGACCGACTGATCTCCCCGCTGATGATCGATCAGGAGTGCCGCGAGTACATCTACAGTGCACGTCACCTGCCGCATTGGCGCTATGTGCCGGACGCTGTGATCTGCGGACTGTTCCCCGAGGAGAGTTGATGGACCCCCAGCTGTTTCACACGGACCTCGAGGCCACGCCATCGGTTCTGCGTGCCCTGGCCACGAGCCTGCGTGGGGAGTCGCCATGGAGCGAGGCGATCTCGACGCCCATTCGGCGGATCGTCCTGCTGGGAATGGGCTCCTCGCACTTCGCCAACAGCATCCTCGCCCTGCGGCTGCAGGCCGTCGGCATACCGGCCTACGCAGCACTTGCCAGCGCAGATCCCCTGCCCGCCGTCACCTCCGACGACCTCGTCATCTCCGTTTCAGCGAGCGGCGGATCCGCGGAGACGGTCGCTGCCACGAAGACCTACACCGGCAAGTGCCGGATCGTTGCGGTCACGAACTCCACGGACACCGTCATCGAGCACCTCGGTGACCTGCATGTGCCGATGCAGGCGCAGCGGGAAGAGGGCGGCGTTGCCTGCCGGTCCTTCGCGAACACCATGGGACTGCACCTCAACCTGCTGGATGCACTCACCGGTTCCACGTCGGCCTCCGCCGCGATCGAGGCAGCAGCCGATGCGGCCGACGATCTGCTCGGCCGGGCATCTGAGTGGGTGCCAACCCTCAGCGAGCTGCTGCTGGGTCCTGACGGCACCGCCATCGTGGCTCCCGCCCGTCGCCTCTCCAGCGCGCAGCAGAGTGCCTTGATGCTGAGGGAGGGCCCACGCCTGCCCGCGATTGCCGCCGAGACTGGTGACTGGTCGCACATCGACGTCTACCTGACCAAGACGACCGACTACCGCATGCTCCTGCTGAGCGGCTCGCCGTGGGAGGCGCAGTTGATGGAGTGGTGCACGTCGCGCGGATCGACCGTGGTCTGCGCGGGAGGCGACACCTCCGGTGCCACTTATGTACTTCGCTATGCCAATGATGCGAACGACGATGCGCGGTTGATGGCGGAACCGCTGATCGCTGAGCTCATCGCCGCCCGTGCGTGGGGTGCTCAGGGCTGAATCCAGCCAGCCTGCCGGCGTGTGCCATATTCCTTGCATGACGACCCGCGGTGCAGACATCGTCCTGCTCGACCTCGATGGCACGCTCACCGATGCGGGTCCGGGGATCGTCAACTGCATCAAGTACGCCCTCGACGACATGGGCATCGCACACCCGGACGATGCCACGATGCGCACCTTTCTCGGCCCCCCGTTGGCGGCCACCTTCGGGCAGCACTTTGACATGACGAGCCAGCAGATCGATCAGGCGATCGACAAGTACCGCGAGCGCTATCACGATGTCGGGCTGTTCGAGAACGCCGTCTACGACGGGATCCCCGAGCTGCTCAGTCGCCTCGTCGGCGCCGACCTGACGCTCGCCATCGCGACGAGCAAGCCGACCTACTCGGCGACACGGATCCTCGAGCACTTCGAGCTGGCGCAGTACCTGACCTTCATCGGTGGTGCGGACCTGGCCGGCGAGCGCCACGACAAGGCGTCCGTCATCGAGCACACGATGGACGAGCTGCGCGGCATGGGTCGACTCGATGCTGACGCGAAGCTGATCATGATTGGCGATCGCGAGCACGACGTGCACGGTGCTCGGGCGCACGGCATCGACACGATCGGTGTGCTGTGGGGATACGGCTCGCAGGAGGAGCTGATCGAGGCCGGTGCGGTTCAGTTAGCCGAGTCGCCTGCCGTGCTGGGTGACCTGCTCGTCTAGCTCGGCTCTCTTTCCCCGTTGATGAGCGCGATGCTGTCGGCATACCGGCGGGGTGCCGGTGTCGAAGTCAGTCAGGCGGCTCGCGATCCCACTCATCGCGCGCGTCTTGCAGATGCCGGTCGATCTCCGCTTGCGTCGAGCCCCAGACGCCCTTGCCAACGCCCCGATACCTGTCCAGGTCGAAGGGGCGATCGCCGTGCTCGGGCAGCATCATGTTCACCTCCTACGACGAGTCCTATCCGAACACTACGCCCGGGTTCATCAACCCCTGCGGGTCCCACGCGCCCTTGATGGCCCGCATCGCGGCAAGCTCCTCGGCTGACCGACACAGGTGCAACTCCCCTGCCTTGGCCCGACCCACGCCGTGCTCGGCCGACACCGAGCCGCCGTAGCGGGCGACGCACTCCAGGATGGCCAGGTCGATCTCAAGGTCGTCAGCGTCGGGACCGAACATCTCGACATGGATGTTGCCGTCAGCCAAGTGGCCAAACACACCGAACTTCTCCATCGTTGGCCACGCTCCAACGATCGCGCGGAGCTCCTCCGCGCACGCAGCCAACGACGGCAGCGGCACCGAGACGTCGAGCTTGTGCGTGATGCCGAGCGCGGTGAACGCCTCGCCCTGGCTCTCGCGGAACTTCCACAGCCGCGCCTGCTCGGATGCATCCAGGCCGATGACGACATCCGCGTCGTCGTCGAGTCCCCACGTCCGGCCATCGATGCTCTCCGCACCTGCCATGAATCCCGACGCATCCCCGCCGTCGGCCACCTCGAGGAGCACGACGAGCGGGTGCCGTTGCGCCAGCGGCCATGCCACACCGTTCAGTTGCGCAGCGAGCTCCATGCCCTGCTCGTCCGTCACCTCCGCGGCGATGAGTCGCACGGACGGATCGACGGCTGACGACATCAGGTCGATCGCCTCGGCATAGGTCGATGCGCCGATGAGGGCGACCGATGTGCGACCGACGGGGCGATGCAGACGCAGGCGCACCGCCGTGATGACGCCGAGCGTTCCCTCCGACCCGCAGAACAGCGAGCCGAGGTCGTAGCCGGTGTTGTCCTTCAGCATCCCCGCGAGGTGGGACAGCACGGACCCGTCCGGCAGCACCGCCTCGATGCCGACGATCTGCAGGCGAGTCATTCCGAAGGCGACCACGTGAATGCCGCCGGCGTTCGTCGCGACCGTTCCACCGATCGTCGCGGAGTCACGGGCGGCGAGGTCGACGCCGTAGTGCCAGCCAGCAGCCGCGGCATGCCGTTGGACGTCGCCCAGCGTTGCGCCCGCGCCCACGGTCACCTGACCAGAGAGATCGTCGACGTTACCGAGGTGATCCAGGCGTCGAGTCGAGAGGACGACGGGCAGGGGGTCGCCCCCCGCCGCGGGCACGGATCCGCCGACGAGTCCGGTGTTGCCTCCCTGAGAGACGACCGGGACCCCGCGGGCCGAGCATGCGCGCAGCACGCCCGCCACCTCGTCCGTCGAGCCCGGGCGCACGACCAGCGCCGCGTCGCCGCGCCATCGGCGGGACCAGTCCACGACGTACTGCTCCATCAGCGCAGGGTCGGTCAGGACGTGCTCGGCCCCCACGATTCCGGCGAGCGCCACGCGCAGTTCCGCGACAGGGTTCGCAATGTCGGTCACGGGGTTATCCTGACTGACAGGAGCACGATCCGTCTCGGGGGCTGTCGGCAGGAGGTCGCGCCATGCGCAAGACCCTCCGACGCGTGTGCCTCGGAATGGCGTTCGCAGGCCTGGTTGCCGCTGCTGGCTCGGCTCCCGCGCAGGCCCTGCCCCCCGGTGAGACGGTCCCGATCACCGGCACGTTCTCCTTCACGACCGCCAACGGGGTGCTGCCCACGTGGGAGGCCGCGGGACTCGTCCTGATCGGCGTGAGCCCCGGATCCGTCGTCACCACGGCCACGGGCATCACGGCGCGGGTGGCGCTGCCGCTCGTCGCAAAGACGGGCACCGCCTATGCCGCCGCCGGTGGATTTCGCATCTCCAATACGAAGACCGGCGTGAGCGTGCGGTGCTCCACGCCCACGATCGACACCGCGGCACGGCTCCTCGACTGCATCCTGCCCAATGGCGATCAGGAGGCACTGTTCCTGATCAAGGACATCGACTCGCGCTCCAAGGTGTGGGGGACGACCACCGTCACGTCGATCTTCCGTGGCGTCGAGTTGCGGCTCAACGGCCAGGATGCCGCAGACCTGCTGAACAAGGCGCTGGGCGTGAAGTCGTTCAGTCCGTCGATCTCGATCGGCACCGGCGATCTGATCGCCGCGCGCGAGCGGTAGCAACCACTTTTCCACAGGGCCTCTCCGTGTGGTGCGTTGTCCACAGGGGCCGAAGTGGGGTTTGGATCTCGCTGATTCTGGGCACACCCTCAATGCAAGGCTCCTCGGCACCAGCACTCCGACGAGCACGGAGTGCCCCTTATGGGGGTGAACGAGGGAAGAGAAGACCATGCTCGAGAACACCACTGCACGCACCCGACGCCTGACCATCGGCGCGATTGGCGCCGTTGCCGCTGGAGCCCTGATGCTCGGCCTCGCGGCACCCGCCTCCGCCGGTGAGGTCATTGCCGCCGAGATCGTCGCCGCTGAGCCCGCCGCAGCACCTCGGACCGTCATGGACGTGCCGATGGCCGTGGCTAGCAAGCCCCGCGCCATCACCGTGTCGAATCACAAGGGCAAGTCCGTGGTCCTCTTCGCCAAGGGCGAGAAGATCCGACGGAATCTGGCACCGGGCAAGAAGCCCGTGACGTTCAGCAAGCTCACCGCCGGCCGCGTGTACACGGTGTCGGTCGGTGGCGAGCCGATCGGCACCGTCGTCGCGCTCAATGCGCCTGCTGCTGCCAGCGGACTGCGGGTCAGCACCACCGACACCATCGGCACGGTTGCACTGGAGTGGAACCACAAGGCCACGCGGGCCACGGGCGGCGATGACGTCGAGTTCGTCGTCACGGCGACCAGCACCACGGCGGAGCCGGTCAGCACCACGGTCGTCGGAGTGCACACCGCGGAGCTCTCCGGACTCGAGCCCGAGGCGCTCTACTCCTTCAGCGTCACCCCGAAGAACTCGGCCGGGTCGGGCAGGGCCACCAAGGCGAGCATGACGCGAACCCTGCAGCAACTGACCGGAGGTTCGGCGAAGCCCGAGCCCGTGCCGGCAGTGCCCGAGTCACCGGTGCCCGCTCCAGCGCCAGCTCCCGCGCCTGCGCCTGCGCCTGCACCCGGTCCATCGACGCGCACCATCTGGGTCTGCCCGGACGGATACAGCGAGGCCGGCGGCCAATGCGAGACCACGACGCCATACACGTTCCACACCGAGACCGAGACCCGCGCGTACACGTACACGTGGACGAAGGTCGGCACGCACGAGGAGCCCAGCGGTGGGGCATGCAACTACCTGCCCAATCCGGACAGTCCGACCGGGCTCGACATCTACTGCCCACCCCCTCGCGTGGTCGATGACTACGCCAACGTCAAGGACGCGACACCGGCCGGCTTCACCGATAACGGTTCGGGCTGGGTGCGGGACGTCGAGGTCAAGGACGCCGCCCCCACCGGATACGCCGACAACGGTTCGGCGTGGGTGAAGACCGCCGCAAAGGTGCAGCGGACCGTCCCGGCCTGATCGGGACCCACATCTCCGTCCGACGGGAGCGTCTGGGCACAGGCGGGGGCCACCGCCTGGACCCTCCCGTCGGACGGGCACTACTCGCGCGGATCCTAATTATCTAGGTGCACTAGATACCTAGTGTCTAGTAAGAATGGATATATCGATGGTCTCGTCGATGAACTACTGGGATCTCGCTCGAGCGCTCCGCCGCCACGGCTGCACCTCCCACACAGGAAAGGGTGACCACGAAGTCTGGTACTGCCCCTGCGGGCAGCACATGACGGTGGTGACGAGGGCCCACGTGGTCTCCCCGGGGGTAGTTCGGCAGGCGAGGACTCGCCTCGCATGCCTGCCGAAGGGGTGGTGGAAGTGACGACGTACAAGGCGCATGCTCGGCGCTGGGACCATGGCTGGGAGATCCACGTGAGCGGGATCGGTGTGACTCAAGTGCGAACCCTCGATCGCGCATCGCAGCAGGCATGCGATCTGATCGCCACGATGGTCGGCACAGAGGTCGATGCAGACCACATCGACCTCGTGATCGACCTCGGCGGGCTTGAAGCCCGAGCCCAGGATGCCCTCGATCTGACCCAGGAAGCCGAGAACCTTCGCCAGCGCGCTGCACGCGGCATTCGCGAAGTCACGTCCGAGCTTCGGCAGGCGGGGCTGTCTGTCACTGACATCGCCTTCGTCCTAGGAGTCTCCCGCGGCCGCGTCTCGCAGTACCTTGCCGACGGCACCGGAGGTTCTCAGCGCGCATGATTGCCGCGCCTGCCCAGTAGGGTCGAGGCCGTGATGGCGCTCTGGCTGCGGGTCCGCGAACCCGTGACCGTCCTCGTCATCACGATCCTCGTGGCCCTGATCTCCCAACGCTGGGCAGGGCTCGACACCCCGGACTCGTCGTTCTACGCATCCTTGGCCCTCTTCGGTGACGAGATCACCGATCGCGCGCCGATCGACAGCTACTACTGGACGCGACTCGGCTACATCGCGCCCGTCGGACTCCTCACCAATCTGCTGGGAACCTGGGCGGGCTTCGAGGCCTACCGAGTCCTGCTGCTGCTCGTGCTCGTCACGAGC
>JAIOXK010000024.1 GCA_021741645.1 Candidatus Nanopelagicales bacterium | reverse complement strand
CGGCAGAGCCGTTGACGGCCATGGGGATGAAGAAGGTGCGAATGGCACCCACCCCACTGCCCTGAACGGAGGTCGGCTGGACGGCCTCGTGATAGACCCGCACGATCTCGGTCTTGCCCGCGGCGGCGGTGCTGGCCGGGGCGAGGCCGACGATGGCGACAGCCGCCACAAGTGGGGCCAGGATCAGTGCGCGAATTCTCATGTGTGCACTGTAGGGGTGCGCTCGTCCAATCCCGACGGCTGGTGGTGGAACCAGTGAGGTGGGATGAACTTCATTGGCCGGAGGCAGTTGGAGGGGTGGGAGACCGCCACGCTGAAACGGATCGCCTCCGATCAGGCGTTGGAAATCGACACGCTCAAGGAGTTGGACCAGGGGTCGTAACTCTCCTGCGGTGCGAATGCACCATGGTGGGGCGGGTGGAGCACCGCCAACGCGGAATCGTGACGACCTCGCTGGTGGTGTTGGGGCTAGGGCCCGAGGTCTTGATGGGAGGTGCCGGTGCACGGACGTCGGTTACGCCACCTGTGAGGGCGAGCGCCCTAGTTTCACGCCAAATGCCCGCCCTCTGTGCAGGCGTCAGTACTACGGTATGGCTCAGGTGACGACGTGACCTAAAGCGAACGGGGGTTCGTAATGATCGCAGCGCGTGTAGCCCTGGCTGTCCTGGTTGCGGGGGTGTCGATTGGTGGATGCTCGGGCAGTGACAGCGGTTCCATGGCCCTGGACATGAGTGACCTACTCCCGATGGATTCCCAAGCAGTGAGGCAAGTCAAAGAAGGGTCTGTCAAGGCCTGTCCGCTTGCCACGCTGGGGGAAATGGCTGATGGATTCCTCGCCAACCCAGACTGGTCGGATTTCACCTCGGTTACGGGGGAGACGGTCGTGGAACTGACCGGCGGCATGGCCTATGACGGGGTTCCTACGCAGTTGACAATGCAGTTCCCGATAAACATGGTGGCGGGCTCGTTCGAAGTCGGATACGTCGAGATCGGAGGCGTCAGTCAAAGCGTGCTAGTCACCTCCGTGCTGCTGACCAAGATGTGCGCAGCAACCTGACACGACACCGGATGGACAGATGGAGGGAAAGAAGATGAATAGGGCCACTGGATTGTTGCGGTGGGCGGGAATCTTGGCATTGTTCTGGGCGGGAAGTGTGGTCGTGTTCCTTCTCCATCTCAATTTCCTAGGCCCAGGCCTGAGACCGCTCATTCACACGGTGAATATCTATCTCATTGTAAGTGCTGGCCTCGCTGTGGCCGGGGGTGTATTTGCGCTGATGAGGAAGGCGTCGATCGCCCCGTGGTTGATCATTGCTGCCCTCGTCTTGTTCGTCGTGCTCGATCCGGTGATGACGCAGTTGGCGGGTGGCCCTAGCAACTGGTCGTATTGGTGGTTTTACCTAACGGATTTCAGTTTCGCGTGGAGCAGCGAGGGGCCGCTGCAGACGGTGATCTACGTCATGCCGGTCTTCGGCCTAGTCGCTCTTGCCGTCGCCGCTTTCTTGTCGGCCATGGCATTCGCCCGGAGAAACTCATCAGTTCCATCACAAAGAGGAGGAGGCACTATGGACAGTGGTGCGATGTCATCAGTTCCGGCGGGCTGGTATGCCGATCCGCAGGGGAATCCTGTTGATCGATACTGGGACGGCGAGGCATGGACCGAGCAGAGCCGTCCACGCATGACCCCGGTGAGCAGGGGTGGACCAATGGTCGTGGGCGCTTCACGCAACGGCATGGGAACTGCAGCGTTGGTCATGGGGATCCTGGGCATCCTCATCTTGCCCATTGTGTTCTCGCTTCTTGCGATCATCTTCGGCTCCGTTGGAATAGGTCGAGTCAACCGAGGAGAGGCCACGAATAAGGGTGTCGCGGTCACGGGTCTCGTTCTGGGCATCATCGGCATGATTCTTGGCCTCCTCGTCGGAGTGGCCCTTTTGGCTTCGTGACGCTCGCTGCACTCGCCGAGGAGATGGGGGCACGGACCAAGGCGCTAGGTTCAGGCACAATCTTTTGCATTCGCCCCGTCAAAATGCAGGTGGTGGTGGCCACGACTGAGGCGCTTTGAGGAGTGCACTCGCGCACCGAGGTTTTCACGCGCCCAGCCAGGTAGGCGAGATGTAGTGCGGAGGGTCCTTGCCCTGGTGGGCCTCAGTGGGAACATGCACTCGTCAGTGGCGTCAGACTCTCCATGGTTGCCAAGGATCGCCACAGCCCTCTCTTAGCGGTGGATGTGGGGAGCTATCAGACCTCACAAATGCCTGCCGTTGGGACAAGGTTTCAGTAATGTCTGTCGAGGTGTTGTGAATGGGGGAAGCATGGCGTCAATGGCGGTGCTCAGGGAAACATTTGAACGTGCTGAGCGCATCACAGTGGATGAGGACTCTCCTGCCAATCAACTGATGCTCAGAGTAGAGGCGCCCTTCCTTGGAAACGTGTCAGTCGTTTGCGCCGAGGCAAGCCCGGAAGTGATCGCCGTGATAGCACCCTGCTTTCCGTGGGGTGCGTTGGACTCGGCAACCGTGGCGGCCTACCTGGCGAACGAATACGGTCCGCTTGGGATTCTGCTCGACGGCGACCAACTTTGTTTGGGCACGGCCGTTTCCGGTCAGGCGGATGGGAAGACGGTTGAATGGCTTGTTCGTCACGTTGCCGCCGGGACTGACGCTGTCTTCAAGCGGTTCTCTCCATCCTCAGGTTCATGTCTGCAATGCGGGAGTGAGGTTTCGCCAGAGGTCCGATTCTGTGGCGACTGTGGCGCACCCGTTGAGGTCGCATCGGAAGAGGAAGGTACGCCTAGTGACCCAAACTTGATCGGAGCAGGTACTTACATTGTTGGCGACGAGATTGAGCCTGGCCTGTATCGCGTCTCCGGCTATTACGCCAGATTGGATGCGCATCACAGCATCATTGGCAACGGTTCAGCGAGGTCTGGATTGGAGCTGGTTCGTATCCACACCTCTGACGCATACGTGGAGGTTAACGGCGAGGCGATGAAGGTGGCCCTTCTGCCGAGCGTCGATCCGATCGCAGCGCAGTACCGAGATGGCACCTACCTTGCTGGCCCCGACATCGCTCCAGGCCGCTACCGAGTCAGTGACCCCGGGGGCACTGCGTTTGCTTTCGTAAAAAATCGGGATCTTGCGGTTTCAAGGAGCGAATCCAATGGAGGAAGTGTGATCATCACCTTGACGAACGCCGACTTTGCTTTGGAGTACTCGGGGCTGTTGGAGAGGGTGTAGATTCTTCCCTCCCTGCGGAGCCCTGAGTTCAACCCCGGCATGCTCTGCCCTCGGGACGATGTCGGTGTGGGAACGCTCATGAAGTCTCGGATTGTCAGATTGGTCGTAGTCGCCGCTGTTGCTCTTGTATCGGCAACGTCGCCAGCGGTCGCGTCCGGGCCAGGCGCTCCCTCGGCTGAACCGCCGACAGCGGTGTCGGTGTTGGATGTGTTGCTGGTCAAGGGCCGGGCCCCGTTGACCGGGTACTCCCGTGATCAGTTCGGGTTGGCATGGATCGATGTCGACCGCAATGGCTGCGATACGCGCACGGACATCTTGGTACGCGACTTGGTCGAACGGGTGATGTCAGGACGCTGCAAGGTGCTGTCAGGAGTTCTGTATCCAGATCCCTACACGGGTCGCAAACTCGTCTATGTTCGAGGCCGCTCAGTGGTGGATGTTGACCATGTAGTGGCCCTAGGCAATGCCTGGGCCACAGGTGCCCAGCGACTTTCCTACACAGACAGGACCGCGTTCGCCAACGATCCGTTGAACCTGTTGACCGTCGAAGCGTCAGCGAATCGGCAGAAGGGGGACGGCGATGCGGCCACGTGGCTGCCGGCGAACAAGGGCTTTCGGTGCGCGTATGTGGCCCGCCAGGTCGCGGTCAAGGCCAAGTACCACCTGTGGGTGACGCGTGCGGAGAAGGCTGCGATCGCGCGCGTGCTGACCGGGTGCCCCCGGCAGAAGGTCCCGGCGGACGGTTCAGTGCCGGCGCCGGCTGCCCCGTCAGGGGGAGCGGGCATCCCCAATGACGCCACATCATCGAAGAAGGTCGTCACTTTCGCGAACTGCACCGCGGCGCGGGCAGCGGGTGTCACGCCGATCCGCAAGGCGTCGACCCCAAAGTTGTATGCGGCGAACGCGAAACTCGATCGCGACAAGGACGGTGTGGCCTGCGAATAGGCGCGGTGCCGCGGTGGCGGGCATCGTGTCGATTGGCTGGGGTAGACCAGCTACCGCGGCGGGGGAGTCGATTGTGATCAGAAGCCGGTGAGTCCCTGGCGGTAGCGGTCCTCCAATTCGTTCAACGTCGCTTGAACGCTCCGTGAGCGCCGATTGCTGTGGCCGTCGTTCGAGAAGTGCACGCCAACGGTGAACATGGCTCGCTCAAACTGTCGGGCCTGGGGCGGCGTGCTGATCGGGTAGTCGGCGATGATGCCGCTTGTCCACATGTACGGCGTGAGGCGCCTCGTTTCCGAGCGCGGAACCATGCTGAGATGGTCGAGGATCACCAACGAGCCTGACATTGCCCGCATCTTTTCCCACCACAGCAGAACACGCCGGTCGGTGATGAGCATCTGGGCCGCGAACTCCTGATCCCCAAGTGCCGGGTTGGACCATTCCACGTCGACTGGGCCTTGGATGAGCGGCACTTCGTTCACCGGGGTTCCAGCGGACATCTCAAACAGGAGTGTGTTGGCACGCGTCATGACGGCCATGTCCTCGGCAGGCACATTCTCCCGAGCGCGGCGTTCGGGCGTGTAGATCAAGTACGCCTCTTGCTGTTCGGCTTCCACGGAGTAGGGGCCACGTCCCAATCCCGATTCAGCAGGCCAGGAAGTGGAGTAGCTGCCTGCTTTTGATGGGGCGCCTTTGCGTGAGAACAAACCCATAGTGACCTTCCCCCTTTGCGTCGTCACGATACTGCGACACTTGACGAGTATCGCGCAGATGCAGTGAACTGAGTCCCTCTGGTTGATCCAGGTGACTTGGCTCACAAACCGGGGGTAAGGGCGGCAGGGGCTCTCGCGTGGCCTGGCAGGCGGTCGTCGTGGCCACCGGCGTGTCCGCGGACGGCCGCCGAGAGGTCCTGGGGTTCGCGGTCGGCGACAGCGAGGATGGGGCGTTCCGGACCGCGTTCCTACGCTCGTTGAGAGCCCGCGGCCTTCACAGTACCGAGCTGGTGATCTCCGACGTGCACCTTGGGCTGAAATCCGCGATCGCCGCGGTCATGGTCGGTTGCGCGTGGCAGCGCTGCCTCGTGCACTTCCTGCGCCACGTCCTCGCGCAGGCCCCGTAGGCTCATCGGAGATGGTCACCTCGGCCCATCATGATGGCCATCACCGAGGCACTGGCCGGGCGCTGCGCCGCCGCGTTCAGGCACTAGATCGGCAAGACCATCCGATGCGCTCAACGTTTGAGGTTGACCGAGCTGGCCGACGTGGGCTGGCCGATCACACGCAGCGCCCCCGGCTGAGTCATCGAATTCGGCGAAGTCCGGCCGCTCGTGCGCCACGCCCATCAAAGCCGCAGAAGGTGCGCCAATGTCATGACCTTGCGTCACACTCGTAGTTGTGAATGTCACGGGGGTAGGAAGCAACTCAACGCCTGGCCAGCAGCGCAGTGAACATTCGGAGATCTCGGATCCTCGGGCCGTCCGTGCCGGTGTGCCTAGGTGCGCCTCAGAGTTCGGGTGGAATGTTCAGTGAGCACCTTTCGTGGGGGTGAGTCATTGGGGAATGGCCGCCGGCAGCGATTCCCGACCGGGATCGTGATCCCTGTTGGGGCGATGGTTCTGATGGGCCTTGGCATCGTCATCGGCCTCCTGCTGAGCCGTGGATCGTCATCGGACCCGACACCTTCCGACAGTGATGCACGGATGGCTGAGACTGTGCCACCGATCACGAGCCTCTTCACTCCCCCTACGGATCTGCAGGGCCTTGTGCAGACGATCACCGCATCAACGGCGGTCCTTCGCTGTGGTGCCGAGGATGAAGGCACCGCTGTCGTCCTGGATCTTTCCTCGCTGACAGGCGTGAACGGATCAACAGTCGTGACCAATGAGCACGTCATCCGCCAATGCCGTGACAGTGAGGTTGTCCGCGTCAACCATCAAGGGAATCGGCTCAAGGGCACGGTGGTGTCCTGGGACCGCAAGCGTGACCTCGCTGTGCTCGATGTCCCAGAGATGACGGCACGGCCCCTGCCCATCTCAACGAGCGCGGAGCCAGGTCAATGGGTCATGGCATCTGGCACCCCGATGGGGTACCGCAACTCGGTCTCTGTTGGCGTTGTCAGCGCGGTCGTGCCCAAGGAGCACACCGTGTCGACCGACGCGGCTATCGGCCCTGGAAGCTCCGGCGGCCCCTTGGTCAATTCCGCGGGGGACGTGATTGGGATCAACACAGCCGTGTGGGAAGACGCTTCCGCCATCACACTTGCAACTCAAATCGAGGCGTTATGCCTACAGACCATTGCCTGCGTGAAGGACTAGGCGCGCACAGGAAGGATTGCCCTGATCCTGGCGTCGGAACCAGTGGCAGTCCCTCTGGCGTGCACTGATGGTGCCCGTCCGAGCAGCCGCATCCCGCCTATTCGCCGGTGGGGTTGAGGTCCGCCACCTGCGCTGGGGTCAAGCCGGCGCTGCTCTCATTTCGCTGGAGTTCCAGTTGCTTCTCCTGGGCGTCGATGTCGACGGCGGCTCGCTTGTCGGCGATGTAGTCGGTGATCGCGAAGATCAATCCAGATACGACGAACGTCAAGTGGATGGCGATGAGCCATACCTCTTGCTCAGGGTCGATGCCCTCGGGGTTGAGGAAGTCCTTCAGAAGTTCGATGACCGATATGGCGACGAGTGAGCCGATCAGTTTGATCTTCAGTCCTGAGAAGTCGACCTTGCCCATCCAACTTGGTCGGTCTTCGGACTGTCGAGCGACGTTGATCTTCGAGACGAAGTTTTCGTATCCGCTGAAGATGACGATGAGGATCAGGTTGCCCAACAATGCGATGTCGAGCAGTTCGAGAACCGCGAGAGTCGTGTCAGAAGCGGTCATGCTCGGAACGTCTCCGAGGATGTGCCAGAACATCTCAGCAAACTTGACCACGATGATGAGCAGACCCAGGACAAGACCGAAGTAGATGGGCGCCAACAGCCATCGGCTGCCGAACAAAATGCTCTCGAAGAATCCTTCCGTCCGCTCTCGCACCGGTCCCGCCGTCCGGTGCGACGCTGATGTTGTCTTGCTCATGTGCTCCCTTTCCCCCGCCCAACTTCCGTCGGCGACTGTTTTTACACGGTCCTGCTGCAGTCCTGGGCTCTTGACCCGGCAGGGCTGCCTAAAGCGGCAAATCGTGATGGAACGGTGATTCCTTCCCCGGATCTCCGTCGAGTGACAGCGGATAACGGTCGAGGAAGACGCGATATCCGACGCCGTACTCGTCTTCTCTCATCAGGGCATAAGCGTGCTGACGCTGTGCGTAGTCGAAGTCTCGGGTAAATATCAGGTACTGCACCTGGGTCCAGGTCGCCATTCCCTCGTACACCGCTAGTCGATTGCCCGCGCCGTAGGCCTTCGTGATGGCCCCCTCATCCCAGTTCCCGTACTGCCAGATATGGGTGAGTTCGTGTGCCATGGTCGTGATTGCAGCAAGGCGTGGGGCACCGTTCTCAAGAAACAGCTCATGTCCGTTTCCCGTCTTCAGCGCAAAGCCCAGCACTCGGGGGTCAACTCCAGGCGTGGCGGTGAAGGTTTCTCCGGTGCGCCGAGCGATCTCGCGGGCATTAACCATCTTGACGATGGTGGGGGCGTTCAACGTGACGCTGAAGGCCACCTCCATATTTGAGCGAACCTTGGCAAACTCCTCAACAAACTGCTCCTCGGTGCTCAGGACTGTCTTCGAGCAGCGGGTGCACCGCTCACGGCCGTCGTTAAGTTGCTCGTATTCGCCGCCCATGATGAGCACAAAGCAGAAGTCGCAGTAACGCCCCCCAATAGCGTCAAACGTGAACTCGGCTACCTGGAGGGCGCCGACTGCTTGCCTTGCAGCCCGTAGTTCTCCCCTGTCGAAGCCTTGGCTCTCAAGCCACGCTTGCGTGTCCGCAGCGCTAAGGCCCGCAGCGCCCCGGTTCCCGCCGTATGTCAAGTAGTCACTGCGTGGCATCGTCGTCACCTTCCTGGCTGGGGGGATCTTGGACCGCATCGGAGGCCGGTTTGGGCACCTCGTCAGTGACGGAGGGCACTTCCTCTGTGGTCTCGGATGGGTCCTGTTGATCATTGGGGTGATTGGGGATTACCTCGTCTCCGCCGGTGGCGGCCACCTGAGGGTCCTCCACTGGCACGGGGTTTCCACTCTCCGCGCTAGGACCTGGGGCCTGTGACCCGGGATTCGCCGACCCCGCGGACGTGCGGCCGAACGGCCACAAGCGTCGCCACCATGGTCGTGTCTTGGCGGGCAGTTCCGGTGGATTTCGGTCGGGAAAGTGCGGGACGAACGGTTCATCGGCTGGTGACTCGTCCATTGCCGGCACGGGCGTCGCGTCCCAGGCGAGGTAGTCAGTGATGATCTCCAGAAAGCGGGGCAGGTGGCGCTCGACTGCCACGGTTAGTCCCAAGTCGATCATGCTGTCTTCGACGATCAGAATCGTGTCACTCGCTGCGGGGAGCCATGAATCGTCACTGATGTTCAAAGTGTCGAGGAGATCCCCCAGTGACTCCTCAGGGTCGAGGGTCAAGGCGCGAACATAGTCATGCGAATAGGGGAACACGGTGACAAACAGCTCGTTGAGTAGGTGAGCCAGCGTGATGCGCACTTGCTCGGGGATCCCAGGGCAGGTTATGGCTAGCACTGACTTGTTCGCGTATCGACGGATGGGCACATCGTCAAATACGACGCGTCGGCCCGAATCGGGTTCCGCCCTGGAGGCGCTCTCCAAGTAGCCCCAGCTGGAGGCTTCGATGGTTGCAACGCACCGTGTTAGGCGCATGTCATTGACTGTCCGCTGTGAGGTGTCCGATGATGCGACTCGAAAGTCGCTGACGGTGTACGTGCGAAGTTGGCGGTAGCTCTTCCTGCCACGGATGTGGTCGGCGGCGCGACGCAGCACGACGCCGTTGCCGAAGTCATCGGCGCTGATGCGTTGGACCTCGTAGTACTTGCCGTCGTGAGTGACGAACTGTCCGGGGAGCAGGGCCTGGTAGACGTGACCGTAAAGCAGCGAACCGATTCGGTTGACGTCAGCAACTTCGTCTTCGACGAAGAAGTATGCCGCCCGCAGGGACTTGACGATGCGGGCGAATTCCGGCCCACCTTCAACGGTGTATGTGTCGGGCTGGGGCTCCTGCAGCGCAGATCCGGCGGATGCTTGTCGCCGGATCACGACGTCGGTCGATCCGGTGTGTTCGCTGATGGCCCTGCGCAGAGTTGCCATGATTGCCGGCTCTCCTGTCGAATCTGCTCCAGTGATCGACCCGGGAACGGTCCAGCCGATGAGCTCGAACTCCTGAGCAAGGTGATCTGCGCGGACCCCGAAGGTCGTGAGAGTCAAGATCAGGCGCAGGATGGCGTTGCGTTCGGTGCGCGCGAAGTCCGGGACGATGGAGGGAACGGCCTTCGAGTCGGCCAGGAATAGGTCTCGGTTGGCGACCATGTAGTCCCTGAGCAGGTAGCGGCTGCTGATGACGTTGACGAAGCCCATGTCGTTGGCGCGCGTGGCAAAGCGACGCACGGTTTCGAAGACGTTTGATGCCTCGTCCTCAACGATCAGGAAGTACGCGTCCTTCCGCTTTATGCCCACCGGATTGGTGACGCCGACGAGGGCCTTGCCCAGCGCTTCCTGAGACAACTCCAATTCAGCGAAGGAGTTAATCTGAGCGAAGTACTGGCCAGCGATCCACATCATGTCCTTGACGGGGAAGGTGTCCGATCCAACCCAGTGGACCTGTCGCACTTGGTACTTCAGGGCGATAGCGGCGATCTCGGTACCGACACCGAGGTAGCGACTGATCGTGGGCATGATGACGGAGCTCAAGTAGGGCCCGTACGCCTCCCACACCATTTCAGAGCTCGCTCCGGTAGGCAGGCTTGAGGCGATCACTTCAGTCAGGTCGACCTTGAGCAGGTGGGATAGTGCGTCCACCAGTCCGTCGTGATTTCCATCAAAGGCGACGACAGTCGGTTTCCCTTGACGAGAACAGCGACTGAGAACCAGACTCAATCCCAATTGACCTGTCGAGATCATCCTGGCGGGTTCGGCGAGGATGACGTAGTCCACTGTTGAGAAGAACGCATCGTTGTTGCGCAGGAATTCGGGATTGTGTGCGTCGGCAAATCCGAGGATTCCCACATCAAGGTCTTCCCGCCCCAGGGCTGTGAGGACCTCAACTTTCCAGAGGTGAGGAATACCCGTGATCGATTCCAGTCCGGCATCCATCCAGTCGCGTAAGTCGTCGACGGCGGACTCTCGACCAGCGATGATGAGGATTTTGCGGTACTGCAGCAGGTTGTAGTAAGCGGGCAGGCACAAGTAGGTGGTGAGGTCCGCGTAGAAGGGGTTGCTGATCACCACGCTTGTTCCCTTGATCAAGGTGACCGATGCTTCCACCAGATTCGTGTCGACATCTTCGCGCTCCGCGCGAAGTCGAGCGAAGTAGGTTCCGACGAGACGTTCGGCTGGGTCATCTGAACGGGATAGATGGCCGAGGGTGAAATCACTCTCCAATGCTGCATTCGAGGACAGGTGAACACCGTCAGTGAGAACCCGCTCTCCGAATACCTCTTTGAGGATTCGCCTGAGCGGACCGAAATTTGTGACGCGACGCGAGCGATCAGCTTCACCGAGGATATCCCGCTGATATTCGTCAAGCGTAAAACCATCAATGGCGAAGTAGATCTCACCGATCACTAGCGCTGCGATCGCCGGCGCAGCAGCAGCGGCGAATCCACCCCAATCGGGGAATGCGTCCGCCAGGGTGAGGAATGCCAATGCCAAGGCAACGGATGCCCAGTACATCCAGCGAAAGAACGATCGAAGGTTCGACATGCGCACGCTCACGAACCACCGGTCGTACTGGGGCTCGTAGCTGTAGATCCGAGAGACCAGGGCCTCGCCAGCCCCCCGCCCCATCCATCGCTTTCCTATGGGACGGAGAATGAGTTTGATGATCACGAAAGCGCTGACAACGATGACGTTCTCGGCTACTGACGCCCAGGCCACGGATTGACCAGACGCTGCGCCTAAGCGGTCATTGATGAAGTACAGAGCCGCGATCGCCAGGAGGGCATACAGCGCCGCTACCGGCGGAACAAGGACCTGCCTCTCCCGCTGCGCCCTCCGGATGTTAGCGCCGGCCACGACGAGCAGGGCACCCAAGACGGGTAGCGAGTGGACCAGCTCTAGAGCGAGGCGCATTACGACGTCGTTCACATCGTGTCCTCGGTGGTCCGTGATCTGGTGCGGCGCATCAAACCGTCATGCTCACGCAGCCGGAGATCAGACACGTTGATACGGGCGAGAAAGTCATAGGGAGCAGCGATGGTTTCGCCGGAGGAATTAAGGGCCGCCGCACGTGTTCCTATGGGCCATTGGAAGATGTGGCTCCACGATTGCCAGTCATTGGGATCGAGGGGGACCGTCGCGGGGCTGCTTGCCTGGATCTGCGGGGTGTGACCAAGCTCAAGAACGATGCTCTTCTCACGATTCATTCGATCATTGATGCTGCGCAGGGCGACCTCTGCTTGTCGCCGTGCGGAATGCATGGTCTCGTCGTGTTCGGAGGATGCCAGCAGAATCGCCTGGCCCTGCATGTAGGTGACGAGGTCGGAAAGGTATGAGGAGAACGCGGCTGCGCCTGACTTCACGCGAGTAGTGAAGGAAATTAGGGCAAGGTTCATGCGGCGTGCGAGAGCGATGACGCGGCGGCGCATGAGGACCAGTGCCGTCAGGCCTATGCCCATCAAGAACGCTCCGATGGCCGCGACCGCGATCCATGCGTCGGTTGCCTCGTTCAGTCCGATGAACCCGGAGTGGACCACGTACGGGGCCAATGCCGTTAGCCACGCCAACGCGACCACTCCCCCCGCGACACTGACGGTCCCACGGCTCATACGAGCGGCGAGCACCTTGCGCATTCGACCGTCGTAATCGTTGACAACGGCCGCTAGCCGGCGCCTATCAAGGATGTCGACTGTTGCAGGTTGGGCGAGGCGCGCGGTTCGCTTAGTGATCTCCTCCACAAGTTCATCGCGGTCAATCTCGGACAGGATTCTCGGTTCACCGAGGAATGCTGCCGTTTGTTCCCGCGTCTCGGTGACCGTACGGGCGAGCACCCTGCGGGGTCGCCGAACGTAGGAGTCGATGTGCGACCTCAATGACGCGACCCGCTCGTGCCAGAGACCGAACTCCTGGCTGGTGGAATCGGGGGCGAGAGAGAAGCCGGAACCGGACACCTTGACCTCGGAGGCGTCCAGGTCCTGGAAATCGATCGGAATGTGGTGTTGCTGGAGAACCTCGGACACGGTCCGATAGTCAGGAGGGTCGGGCCGTTTGATCCGGCGCGCGAGGAGATCACGCGCCGCGGCCATGTGGCTCAAATGCTCATTGAGCATCTGAGCCAGTAGATCCGAGTTGACTTCGAGTGTGACACGGTAGAGGCGCTCGGCCTGCAACGAACTGGCGGGCAGGCTGCTGGTGGCAAGGGTCAGGACGCTCAGCCAGAAGTTCAGCTCCTCGCTCTCAAAGGAAGAGTGTCCTGGAGCGGGAAGCGGGCACACCACGAATCGGCAAGAGGGGGAATAGTCGTTGCGTTCGACGAAACGTGAGGGGCCTGTGTCAATGCCCTCGCCCCATGCCTTGCGAACGTCGCCGGTTGGGTCGGTCTCGACAGGGATCCTGGTGGCCATGAAGATGACCTCAGCTGGCCGTGGGTGTCGGATCCGGTAATGGTCGGTCATGTCTCGATAGCGGTCCCACTCCTGTTGAGTGTGCTGCAGTTCCCCGTAGTGCACCTGCACGTCCGTGTTCGCAATGAGCCGGGCCTGATACTGGGCCATGGCATCGGACACGACTCCGTCGGACTCGGACTGGTCCGGTGACTCGGCATATACGCGCGTGCCGGTATCAGGGTTCCAGTAGCTCACTCGGGGGACGAAGCCCTTGGCTCCCATCTCCGGATACCCCAGAAGCATGTGTGAGAGTCGCACCATCGGGTGAGGAGAATGATCGAGTCTCAACTGGTCTGCCGGAAAGCCCGACTGGTCGCCTGCCTCATAGTCGAATGGGTTCTCGGGGTCGGGCAGGACTCGACCATCCTCAACGGCCGTGTCAACCACGATCGCTCGCCATTCACGATGTCCGGAGATGATGTCCGCTAACCCTGGGGCAGCCGCTGAGAGCGTGTTCGCCATGGTGCTCTGGTTCCACTCGCAGAATTGCACCGAATCCTGAAAGGGATCGAACAGCGACGCCCACCGCCTCAAGCGGGCATGGGCGGCACTACTGAGCAGTATGACGGTGAACACGTGGCTCAGAGAGAACGAAGGGAGTCTTCGAACGCTTCCACGTCCGCAGCGAAGTCTCGTGCGCGCATGTCCTCGAGCATCTCCACGAGGGGGCGCAGGATAGTTCTTAGCCGTCGCGCAAACGTCGTGCCGGCCACATCCAAGTACGCGTCTGTGTTGGCTCGGAAGGCATCGTACTGCCCGCGCAGGATCCGGGTGAGTGCAGGAATCGGATCCGATTCAGTCGCCGTGACCGCTTCCACAACGTAGTCGAGCATGTTGATGGTGAGGTCACGAACGCGGGACTCCGAATACTCCTCCTTGGGCACGGAGAGCGCATAGAAGGCGGCCACGTCAAACAGCGTGACGCGATGACCCGTGAGACCAGGGACCATGGTGGGCAGCTCCCCCAGGGGGATGCCGGACTCTAGAGCCCGGCCCAGAGGGCTGTCCGCGAAGACAGCTGCGTGCTCCTCATCCCGGAAGATGCGGATCTTGCGATCCACCGCCTCGCGGACCTCCCGGACCGCGACCGGGTCGATAGTCAGGGCATCAAGGACCTCATAGAACTGATCACAGGGGGTGCCATTGCTGACCACGAATTCCCGGTCAAGTGCCCCAGACGGACGGAACCGGTAGATACAGGTGTCGTCGTAGACGGTCTCCCACACGATGATCCGCAGAGCCAAGCCCGCGAAGAAGGCCCGGTGGATATCAACGACCTGCTCACGTTGGAAGGCCTCGTCGAGTTCAGGCAGTGCCGCAATCGTGTGCCAGCGCCGATCGATGTGCGGGGTGATCACACGAGTCTCGCTCACGGAGGGCTTGATTTCGCTGATGAGTTGGTGATACGCGGTGAAGTAGATGCCAGCAGGACGGCGGTCCGTGGCGTTACTGCGCTGGGGGGCATAGCGAGAAAGATCGCTTGCCCGAATTCCGTAGATCGCGTTGTAGAAGAGAATTTCGCGAGTGCTGATGTCGGGGTCCTCCTGTCCCCCGTAGTTCCCCAGCTGCTCGGCTACAAGGGCCTTGCGTTTGGGGTCGGAGTCACCCACGAGCTTAGGGTTGAAGGCACAGGCTTGGATCGGATGACGTTCTTCCCCCAGTGGCTGTTCAAGGAATGGTGCGGCGAGGGCCTTGGCCTTGGCGATTTCCCCAGTCACGTAGTGAACGACATTCTTCTCTTCGAAATTGTGTTCCCGGGCGCGGTACTCACGCTCGAGTGCCTCGATTACGTCCAGGCTGATCTGTTCGTTGTGTCGTATCTCCACCTGGTCCCGGAAGTAGCCCAGGATCTGTTCGTTGTACAAGTCCTGGAAGTAGTTCTTGTCCTTGTCATCTGTGAGGAGGTGATAGGCGCGGACCTTGCCGTATATGCCCTTGGCGAGTTCGGAGTCAACGCTGACGAGTCCTCCGGAGTACGGCATTGACCGATACATGGAGTCCAGGGACATGGAATCGGCGAGCACGTACCGCGTCGTTGATCCCTTCAGGTCATCGAACTTCGTGTGATGCAGTTCGATATCCGAGCGTAGGCGGCCCAGATTGGAGTCCAGGGTCGTGAAGAAGATCTCGAACGCCTCGGACAGCCCGGTGACGTACTTCAGCCCCTCCTCAAGGACCTTCGAGTAGACCGTCTGATCGCGCAGTTGCTCCACTCGCTTGATGTAGTTGCGGTACTTGTCTGCCAGTTCGACCAGGTCAGCGCCAGGCCTCTTGCCCAATCGGTCACGCAAGCTCTGCTTTCGGTCGGCGAACTCCTCAGGAGACTCGATTTCCTCAGTCTCCGGATTGTCGAACGCGGAGGTCTCGAAGTTGTCGAAGAATTTGAGTGTGCGGTCCAACTCGACGTCGACGCGCTGCTTCTCAGCCATGAAGGCCTCGCGCGTTTGGTAAAGGAAGTAGCGAGCGGACACCGGATGGATGAAAGTGTTGGTCACCTTCTCACGCAGGTAGCTCTCCAAATGATGGTCGTGACCGCCGTTCATCACTGAACTGGAGTCGGTCTGGAACAGGGTGTACCCAACAATCCCTGCCACTTCCTCGGTGTGCCGCTCAACAAGATCGTGGTAACGCTTGAGGTCGTAGTAGGCAGCGACGTAGTCGTCCGCGTCCTTGGACTCCGCAAGGGCCCCCACCTTGCTCTGCGCATTGCGTTTGAGGCTCTCATCCCCTGGGGCGGAGGCGTTGCGCTCCACATGCTGCTTGAGGGAGGTGACGTACTCCAGCCAACGTTGACCCACGACTGAGATTCCGTCCTCGTCATACGCCAGACATTGGCTTTGGACGGCCTTCGCGAAGGGGTCCTTGTTGTCCGCAGCACTGTCGACCAGTTGAATGAATTCCTTGGCCTTGTCGAGGTCCTTCGCCGCGAAGCCCTTCTCTCGCTGCTTCAACAGTGCTTCTTGGCGGTCCTTAATCGCGTCGTCGAACATGAGCCACTGCTTGGAGAGTGCAAGATCAGCCCATTTGTAGGCCACGTAGTCACGCAGATGGTCTTGCGGGTAGACCAACCGAGATGCGCCTGCTCCGGCATACCTGTTTCGGCCATCGTTCTTGATGACCTCACGCAGAACGTTGTCCTCGCGGGAATTCGACCGCTTAGACATGGGGCCCAGGGATTGCGTATAGATGCAGGTGGCCGCGTGATCGAGATACCCTGCGAATGAGTCCAGTCCGGAGCCCGCTGTGTTGTTGGCGTCGAACAGGAAGCAGAAGTCGTAGGGCATGGCCGACACGGCTTCGACGCCCTCCGCGGCCACCTTGGGGAATTCGAACTCCAGATTTCGGTACTGCGGGGGCAGGGTGTTGTCACCCTTCATCAAGAAGGCGTCGAGTTCACGGACCGCGGCGTAAGCATTCACCTGAAGGTTGCGCTGTTCCTCGGTGGCTCCGATCACGGAGTAGAACACATCCGGCTGGATGAAGAATCCGCGAGTGATGGCTTTGGCCTTGGGGTACTTCGCGCGTAGGAAGTTCGCCAGGTACATGGCCACGGGGAGGATCAGGCCCGAGCCGGTTCCTCCTGCGAGCGAACTGGCGATGATGATCCGAAGTGCTTGCTCTTCTTGGTCCTTATCGATGCGAAAGAGCTGATCGACGGCCGTCTGGAGGGGCACGAGGTTGCCCGCCTTGAGGGTGGTGTCGAACGACAGGCGGGAGATGGCTCGGACTTGAGCCGCCCCCTCGGTGAGGGTCTTGCGGTTGAGCATCTCGTTCACAGGGAACCAGTTGTCTCGAGCATTCGTGTTGATGTTGAGGTATTCCCCTACCGTGCTTCGAGTCGACGTCTGCACGATGTGCAGGCGGGGGCTCCTGCGCTTGATGTCGGCGAGATCATTGATGTCTGTATCGAACGCAACGAACTCGATACGGTCGGACTGATTGCTGCCGCTTTCACTGACCTTCTGGTGGACCTTCTCGATGATCTTCGAGCCGGTGCCGCCGAGCCCTAGAATGAGCGTGGGTGCGATAGGCATCGTTGGTTGTCCTCTCCGTAGCCGTCACTTGACGGTGGTGGGGTTGATTAGTCGTTGGGCGTGAGTTCGTACGTCATCTGTGGGGTGTTCGCTGTGATCTGGGCGCTGGCTCCAAAGCTTGGGGCTCGAGAGGTGTCCTCGCCCAAGGGTGTGCCGTTGATTTCGGTGTTGTCCTTCTCGGCGATTTGCTTCCAGTTCACCAGTGTCATCGACTTTCGTGGACCTGCCTTGAGCTTCATCGGCCTGAATCCGAACACTCCTGGTGGCACGTAGGTCAGCGTGGCCGTGTCGGCAACGAACGGCAGCCACTTGCGCACGGCGTTCTTGCGGAACTTCCCGAAAGACTCCTCGCTGCCTACACCGATTTGCCTTGGTGTGCCGACGATGCTGGGGCGCCGCTTGATTCGCTTCGCGAAGCGCTTCTTGAAGAGGTACCCGGCGGCAAGGATCAGGGCTAGGAGGAGGAGAAGGAGTTTCCAGCCAGTGGTCGCCAGCCAGTGCTTCCACCGGTCCAGCGCAGAGATGTCATCCACAATGTCGATTGGCCCTGTCACGCTGGCCTGGGAGGTCTGCCCGTCGTAGGTGCTGGATCCGGTGACCGTGACCTCGAAGGCACCGGTGTCCACGGCGTACACGTCCCCGCCCGGGGCCTTGGGCAACAGAGTCATCTGTCCACTCTGACCACCCTTGACGATCGTGAACTCCACGTTCGAGTCGCTTGTCACCGTGAAGTCGTCCACGTTGAGTGCTGTCCAGGCTTCTGCGCTGAGCGGGGACTTCTCGCCGGTGGCCTCATTCACTTGGTAGTAGGTCAATGCGATGCCTTCATCCAACGGGGGAAGGTCCCCCATCTCACTGGCGTTGTAGGTGCCAGGGCTCACCTCCATCGCCACTGGTGCGGCCGGCTGCAGCACAGTGAGGGCCACCTCGGCCGACGAGGTGTTCCCTCCGAGATAGGTGGCGGACACGGCCATCGTGTATTCCCCGCGAGGGAGGTCCACCTGCGTTCCTGATGCGATGCCGTCGGCGACGACTGCACCGTCGGAGTAGATGGTGGCGGTGTAGGTCACGTCTCCGATGAGGTTGGACTGCACAATGACGCAGTCTTCGTCCATGAATCCGTACTCGATCGTGTACGTGCCACCGATGACCTTGTCACCGGTGACTTCGTCGCCGTTGGAGTCAAGCAACTTGACGCCGAAGTCGACCTTCGGCTTGTAGATGATGTCCACCGTGGTGGCATTGGCGACATCCAAAGACAGGTCGCCCTTGGGGATGGACTCGTACGTCGCCAAGGTCCCTTCCAGATCGGTGTTCGGGACGGCCGGCACCTGCCGGTTGCCCCACTCCACTCGGGGGTTGTCTGCCCAGGAGACACGGACGACGCTGGAGGGTTCGATGTCTACGCCGCTGGCACGCATTGTTCCGACCGTGACATCCGGCCCTTGGGCGAACACCACGGCCTCCTCCAGAGCGATGTCCGGGGACCACTCAGTGGCAGATGTCTTCTGCGCGAGCGCTCGGGCGAAGATGCGGTTAGCAAAGCCGGTCATCTGATTGAGCAAGTCCAACGTGTCTTCCGCCCGTACGAAGAAGATGCCAGCGTCGGGGTCATCGGGAATCGAGGCGGCTTTGTCGCCGAGCCCCATGAACGCGACCTTGAAAGGTCGGTTGCCTTGGGAATTGTCGGACACCCACTGCTTGAGGTCAGACACAACCTGGGGTGTCGCACGGTCGTCGAATTCCCCGTCGGTCAGGATTACGAGCCATTTCTCATCCGCCGAACTGTTCTTCAGATCCTGGGACGCGCGCTTGACTGTGGAATAGGGAGTCCCCCCACCTGCTAGAGGCATCTGGTGGATTGCAGCGACATTGGCCGCGACGTTCCCCAGGCCGCCCGTCAGTGACACGGCGGGACCGGCCGAGCTGGTTCCATCGAAATCGCTCATCCTGTAGACGGCTAGGGAGTCCTCCGGTCCCATGAGTGCAGCGAAGACTTCAAGGGAGTACTTGGCGAATGACCAGCGATCGAGTGCAGTCTTTCCATTGGAGAACATTGAGCCCGAGTCGTCTATGACGAGGTTGATCTGCTTGGTGGTCACTGGAGCAGGGGTGACATTGGCTCCGCATGTTGTCGTGTCCGAGCTCTCCGCCGCGGTCGCGGGACCTCCCGTCACGGTGAGGCCTAGTGTGCACACCAAGCCGGCAACCACCGCCTTGAAGTCACGAGAACGAGGCGCGCTGCTTCTCGGCGCGAGTTGGCGGATGTCCGCCGCACGTGATCCCCCGACCATCCCCGTTACCTCCAGTCCCCAGCGTGACTATAGCCGCCCGCCTTTTGGCCGTCAGGCGGACAGTTGAACCCCGCAGACGCGTGCAAGGGCCGGATGTTGTCAGCGTGGCAGTGCGCCTGAGGTGAAGCACCGAGGAGCCACACATGCATCTCCTGGATCCGGCCGCTGGGCTGGAGGGCCAGCATCCACCTCGTTGGTCAGTAGCGAGATCAGGCCCGTCCCACGCCTATCCCGGGAATTCATGCTGGATCAATGAGCTGATGTAGTCCCGGCGGCTGTCCAGGGAACCCTTGGTGATCGGGAGACGTACAAGCACTTGAGCTCCCACGACAAGTCCTCCGTATGCTGCCGCGTTCACCGTGTTTCCGCCGACCTCGTTGTAGAGGGTCGATCCGAACGTGATGGGAATGATGCCCACGACTTCCCATCCCATCCACCCCAGAGCCTGGAGTTCGGTGACGTCGGGGTCAGCGCCGATTTGGCCGGTCTCGGTCTTGAAGCTCCATGCCCGTGGGTTGGGTGACTCGTTGAAGTACGACTTCGCGTTGATGTGCAGGACGTCGTAGAGATAGGGAGTGACGCCTTGGGTCAAGAGATCGTCGAGGTCCTTCAGGCGAGTCTCGGTGAACTCCTGCAGCCGTCGCTGACGCTCCTGTTCGGCTTTGGCCTTGCGCTCTCGCTCAGCGTTCGCACGTTCGGATGCCTCCGCCTGTTCGCGGGCACGCGTCGCTTGGAGTTCCTTCTGGCGCAACTCCTCGGCCTTGGCCAGGCACGCCTCGCATTGCTTCTTGCCGAAGCCTGCCTTTTGTCCGCAGGACTCACATGCTGCCATCGGTCGTGCTCCCCTCGTTGTTGCTTGCATCTTGTGGCACAGCACCCGATCGGGTCTGCAGGCAGTAGCGAACAGGGGTCCTGTTCTTCTTCCCTTCAGGGATGAGGAGCCGGAAGTCTGTGCACTTGCTCCATTGGCCGGGAGCTCCCCGCGGATCGGGTGCCGGGAGCGTGACGCTGACACGTACCTCTTTGTCCCTGCACATTCCGGGCTCTTGTGCTGTGACCGCGCGGACGTCCTTCAAGGTGATCCACTCGTCGTTCAGCAGCGTCTGGAATTCGATCCTTTTCGCCACGGAGGGGGTGAGGAGTTTCGTATTCGTTGAGCACACTCCGAAGGTGTAGTCGTCGACATTGGTGAAGATCTCAGGAGTTTCGTCTCCCTTCGCAAGGGTCAGGCGCAACGTGTAGGTGTTGTCAGCAGGTTCAGCTGAGGCGCTCACTTGCTTATCGGCAGGGCCGTCGGCCCGCGCATCGGAGCCGAAGCGGTCCTTCAACAACAGTGCGCCACCCGCGAGGACTCCCAGCACGACGGCCCCTACGCCAGCGAGGATAATCATCTTTTGAGCCTTGCGCTTGGCGCGCGCGACACCGGGACGCTCGAGTGCGAAAACCGGGACAGTCCAGGACGGGTCAGCACCAGGAATTGTTTCCAAGGCGCGTTGAGTTGATGGACGGTCCTGAGGGTTCGGTGACGTCAACGACGCTACGAAATCTAGGTGGGCCTGGGTGTAGCCCCTTTCAGAGATCACCGCGAGTTCGGGCTTGGCCGCTGGGTCAATCCCCATGGCTGCGATCAAGATCTTGCCGATAGTGAACACATCGTCCGCAGAGCTGAGCCGATTAAGGCGGCTGGCGTCGGGAGCATTGAAGGGTCCCGGTTGGAGTTCGGCCGACCAGAAGTCGGCCAGGACTACATCGCCGTCGCCGGTGACAATGAAGGTGTCAGGCGTCATCTGGAAGGTGTCGATTCCCACTGAACGCAAAGCGGAGGCGCCGATGAGGGCTGTCTTGGCGAGTTCTGCCCATAAGGGTAGAGAGAGTGCCTGCTCTTCCCCGATGACGGGGCCAAGACGATTTCCGTCGGTGCGATCAGAGGCGATCCACGTTACCGATCGATTGAGGGAGTAGTCCAGAACGCGGGGAAATTCAGGCTCTCCTGACATACCCGTGGGTCAGTTTCGGCCGGGTAGTGCTGGGCGGTGGCCGCCGAGGCTGAGCATGGCCAGGGCGATGAGGGCGTCGACGTTCTTGAAGCCGAACGCGATGCGGGTGATGAGACGGATCTT
>JAIOXK010000023.1 GCA_021741645.1 Candidatus Nanopelagicales bacterium | reverse complement strand
GTGGCTCGCACCGTCCGCGCTGCCTCCGCGGCGAACACGGAGTTGCCCCAGACGTAGCGCTTGCCGAGTCGTCGCGGCTCACTCGCGAGGCGGAACGCCCACTCGGTGCCACTGCGCTGCATCCACACCGGTGCCTGCGCCTTGGTGCCGGCGAGAAAGTCGAATGCCGCACCCACGGCCATGGCCACCACGGGCAGACTCGATGCGAGCCGCTGCACCTCCGCGTCCTGCTTCGGAGTGCCGAGACCGACCCACACGATGGACGCGCCGCTGTCGGCGATCCGGCGATTGCGGTCCTGCAGTTCGTCATAAGAGGCCGGACGAAACGGTGGACTCTCGGCACCGACAATCCTCGCTGCCGGGTGCTCTTCGGCGATGCGCTGCTGAAGGGCCTCCAGTGTCTCCTGCGACCCGCCGAGCAGGTAGTGCGCTGGCCCATCAGATGCGTCCAGCACACCGCGCATGACGTCTGGGCCGTAGACGCGCTCCCACGCGACAGCGACATCCGGGTACGCACGCCGTCCGACCCAGGTGATCGGCACGCCATCACTGAAGACGACGTCCGCGTTGGCCAGCAGATTGGCGTAGGAGCGATCCGAGCGGGCGAGTGCAACGTTGTAGGCATTGCAGAAGTGCACGGCCAGCCCAGGGTGCCCGAGGGTCGTCACGTCGTGACTGGCCTGGAGGACGAACGAGATCGCCTCAGCCAACGGCATCACGGTGAAGTCGATCTCGCCGATGCGGCGTCGGGTCGACGGGGTTGGCGCGTCGGTCATGTCACGCCCCCTCACGCGTTGATGAACTCATATGCCGTCCAGAGTGCCAGAAGGGTAAGGATGCCGCCGGACACCAAGCGAATGCGCCAGATCGGCACGCGCGTGCGCAGCCATGACCCGGCGAGCACGGCGACGCCGGAGACCACGAGGAGGGCCACCCAGGATCCGATGAACACGGACACCGGTTGCCCCGTGCGGGCGGCGAGGCCTGCCGTGAGCAGTTGACTGAGATCCCCCCACTCGGCAGTGAACAGCACGATGAAGCTGATCCCCATCGTGCGCAGGGGAGACAGTGCCGTCTCATTCGCCATGCGCTCGCTGACGTCGTCGGCCTCCTCCTGCTGGGCCGCGAGCTCCGAGGCTCGCGATGCGAGGCCGCCCTTGATCATGATCACGGCGCCGACGACGAACAGCAGGAAGGTCGCGCCGAGCACGATGCGCTGCGGAAGGAGCGTGAGCAGGCTGCCCGCGGTGACGGCGATCAGCACCTGCACGAGGAAGGCCGCGGCCACGCCCAGCCATACCCACAGATGCCGAAAACGGGTGGCCAGCACGAGGGTCGCGATGAAGGTCTTGTCCGGCAGTTCGGCCGGCAGGATCAGGGCGAAGGTCGTGGCGATAACCGCGACATCGATCACGCTGCCCCCTCCGGGGGCGACACGCGGGAGTCGTCGTTGGGGGGTGCACTTGTCTCGGCGGTCGGCGGAGCGCTGCTCGCGTCCGAATCAGGGACGTCCTCGTCGAGGATGTGGAGTGCCTCGGGAAGGAGCTCGACGGCACTGTGCGGCCGCACCGTCTTGGTGGGAACCCGGCGCTTGCCCGACCACGGTGCGGGAGGAGCGTCGAGCATCTCGCAGAGCGCATAGGCGGCGTACTCGTAGCGCGATCGGGCAGCCGAGAACTGGATCCAGGCCTCGTCCAGATCCCGCTCGATGGGGAATCCGGACTGACGGAGCATGTCGACCGCCGAGTCGAACTCGGCTCGAGACAGCGTGATGCCCCCGCGCTCCTTGCGGCTCAGTGACTCCACAGCATCGGCGCGCAGTCCGAGCAGGGCGTCCTCATCGCTGGCCATCTCGACGGCAATGATCTTGCGGTTCCAGCCGGGGAGCCGACTCTCGACCTGCTGCTGCTCAGCCGAACTGGGGAAGAAGCGTCCGATGAACGGCAGGTTCCTGCGGCTGCGCTTGCGCTCGCCGACAATCGCGTAGAGCACCTCCATCGTCTGCCCGCCCTGGACGAGCAGGTTGAACGCGGGGCGTCGGTCGACGCTCGTCGTGAGCGACACCGTGAGGCTCGCGGCGTCCAGGATCGCGAGGAGAGAGACCAGGTAGTGCCGATAGGGCTGTGATGAGCGGACCCAGATCAGCACCGGATACATGGTGTGGCTCATGCGCATGCGGGAGGCCAGGTCCGACCAGAGTTGAAAGACCTGACCCACGTCCGCCACGCTGTCCTGCAGGGCAACGCGCGAGAGCATCTCCGGCCCCCATGCCGGCTCACCGGTCGAGACACTCAGGGCCGTGACTGCGGCCTCGCGGTTGAGGTAGGACGAGTAGATGGTGGGCAGGAAGCCGATCATCAACGCGATGACGATCGGTCCGGTGGCTGCCGCCACGAAGTCGATGATCGTCTGGTCACCGGTATCGAGGTCCGCGAAGCCGAGCGTGAACAGGCTGGATCCTGCCTGCCTCAATGACGAGCCGAAGTCCTGGCCGCTCACGCCGTAGAGCAGCAGGCCGTAGGAGACGAGATAGAGCACGAGCCAGGTGATCAGCATCAGGATCAGCACCGAGGGTCCCGCCCAGGCCATGATCGCGTCGCGCTTGAGGTACACCTTGCGGATGCGTGCGAGGCCGATGGAGATCCCCACCACGGACGTGGTGACGGCGTCGGCGATGACCGATCGGAGCATTCTCGGGATGACGATCGTCCGCATGAGGCTGACCGTGGTGGCGACGAACAGGAGCAGGCCAGCGATCGACGCCGCAGATCGGGACACGATGTCCGCGAGCAGGTTCTCCACCCGCTGATGCTCCCATATGCGCCCATATGCGCCCATTAGGCTCGGTCCGTGACTTCGGACTCCCAGGCGGTGCTGATCCTCGCCCTCGTCGGCGTGATTGTCGGTCTGGGCGGCCTGTCCGTGGGGGTCCTGGCCCTCATCCGGCTCGGCAAGCTGCATCGCTCGTACTCCCTGCTGCAGGCGGGAGAGGGGCGCGAGACCATCGTCGACGTCATGGCCCGCACGATCGACGAGTTCCGTGACCTGCGCGGCGAGGTCGCCCACCTGGACTCGACGCTGGCAGCGACCCGGCGCGACCTGACGATGGCCTTGAGGCACGTGTCCGTGGTGCGCTACGACGCCTTCGGCGACATGGGTGGCCGCTTCTCGTTCTCTGCAGCACTTCTGGACGACGCGGGCGACGGGCTCGTGATCACCTCGATCCATGGCCGCAGCGAGACCCGCACCTACCTCAAGGGACTCACCAGCGGTTCGAGCGACATCACGCTCTCGCCGGAGGAGACTCAGGCCGTGCGCATCGCGAGGGGGGAAGCGTCATGACGGAGCGGATCGCCTACCTGGGGCCCGAGGGCTCCTTCTGCGGAGCCGCCGCGCGTGAGCTGACCGCCGAGCGTGACGTGACCCTCGTGCCGTCGCAGTCCGTCCAGACTGCCCTCGACGCGGCGCGATCGGGGGAGGCCGATTCGGCTCTCGTCCCCATCGAGAACTCAGTCGAGGGCTCGGTGTCGATCACACTCGACGAGCTCGCCAACGGCACGCGGCTGGTCATCGTCGACGAGGTGGCCATCCCGGTGCGCTTCGCGCTGATGGCCCGACCGGGCACGAAGCCGCAGGACGTCACGCGCATCGCGACGCATCCGCACGCGCAGGCGCAGGTGCGGCACTGGATTGCCCAGAACTACCCACATGCCCACGTGATCCCGGCGATGTCCACCGCTGCCGCGGCCGAGGCGCTGACCGACCCGGATGCACCGATTGACGCAGCGGTGTCCCAGCCGCTTGCAGCCGAGATCTACGGCCTCGACGTGCTCGCCGAGGACATCCAGGACAACAGCGACGCCACCACGAGGTTCGTTCAGGTGCGTCTGCCCGGACAGATCCCCGAGCCCACGGGGGCCGACAAGACCACCTTGAGCCTGTACATGCGCCAGGACGAGCCGGGGGCCCTTCTGGCCATCCTGACCGAGTTCGCGGTGCGCGGTGTGAACCTCACGCGCATCGAGTCACGGCCGACCAAGAAGGCCATGGGCGACTACTTCTTCAGTGTCGACGTCGAGGGACACGTCGCTGATGCGCGAGTGTCCGAGGCCCTGATGGGCCTGCATCGCATCTGCCTCGATGTCCGGTTCCTCGGCTCGTACCCGCGGCACGATGGCAAGCAGCCGGTGCTCCGGGCAGGGGTCACAGACGTGAACTTCTCCGATGCACAGGAATGGCTCGATCGATTGAAGGGAACCGACACGTGAGGTACTTCGTCACCGGAGCCGCAGGCTTCATCGGATCGCACTTCGTCCGCGAATTGCTCGCCGGCACCTACGGAGGCGACGTCACCGGAGTGACCGTCTACGACAAGCTGACCTACGCGGGCAACCTCGAGAACCTCGCATCGGTCAAGGACGATCCGCGCTTCACCTTCGTGCAGGGTGACATCTGCGATGGCGACGAGCTGGACGAGGTCATGCCCGGGCACGACGTCGTCGTGAACTTCGCCGCCGAGACCCACGTCGATCGATCGATCCACGGGCCGCAGGACTTCATCGTGACCAACGTGGTGGGCACGCAGACGATCCTGGACGCGTGCCTGCGGCACGGCATCCCGCGCACGGTGCACATCGGCACCGACGAGGTCTACGGCTCCATCGATGAGGGATCCTGGGACGAGAACGAGCCGCTCATGCCGAACTCCCCGTACTCGGCGGCCAAGGCCGCGGCGGAAATGCTGGTGCGTGCCTACTTCGTGACCTACGGGCTCAATGTCTCGAGCACGCGCTGCTCCAACAACTATGGGCCGTATCAGTTCCCGGAGAAGGTCATCCCGCTGTTCGTCACCAATCTGATCGACGGCAACAAGGTCCCGCTCTATGGCGACGGCCTGAATGTGCGCGACTGGCTGCACGTCGACGATCACTGCCGCGGCATTGCGCTCGTCGTCGAGAAGGGTGCCCCGGGTGAGAGCTACAACATCGGTGGCGGCCTCGAGCTCAACAACAGGGAACTCACGGAGCGGGTGCTCGAGGCCATGGGCGTCGACTGGTCGATGGTGCAGCCCGTGGAGGACCGCAAGGGCCATGATCGTCGCTACTCGGTCAATGACGGCAAGCTGCGGGCCCTCGGCTACGCCCCCCAGCACGCTTTCGTCGACGGCCTAGCCGAGACGGTGCAGTGGTACAAGGACAACGAGGCCTGGTGGCGCCCCCTGAAGTCCAAGGCCGCCCTGTAGGCCACCCCTCTTCGTTGCCCACTCGGCGGTGGGATGGGGTTCGGAAGTGAGAGGGTAGGGGCGTGCGCGTTCTCGTCATCGGCTGCAATGGCCAGCTCGGTTCGGCGCTCATGCCCGTGCTGGCGCGCAACCGCAGCCTCGCAGTGCTCGGCATCGACTACCCGGACATTGACATCGCCGACCCGCATTCGATCGATCTGGTTTTCGGCGGCTTCGACCCTGACTTCGTCATCAACTGCGCGGCATACACCGCTGTCGACGATGCCGAGACGAACGAGGACATGGCCATGCGCATCAACGGCCTTGGCCCTCGCTATCTCGCCGACGAGTGCCGCAAGTCCGGCACCTGGATGGTGCATGTCTCGACCGACTACGTGTTCGACGGATCCGCGACCTCGCCCTATGCCGAGGACGAGACGCCCTCGCCAGCCTCCGCCTATGGCCGCACGAAACTGGCGGGGGATCAGGCCGTCCAGGAGCTGCTGCCGGCCTCGCACTACCTGATTCGCACGGCCTGGCTCTACGGCCTGCAGGGCAGCAACTTCGTCAAGACGATGCTGCGACTGGAGAAGGAGCGCGACACCGTCTCCGTCGTCACCGATCAGGTGGGGCAGCCGACGTATGCTGCGGACCTGGCGACACAGATCGGACTGCTGCTCGACCGCCATCCGGCGCCCGGGACGTACCACGGGACCAACAGCGGAGAGGTGTCCTGGTTCGAGTTCACCCGTGAGATCTTCCGGCTGGCCGGCGCGGATCCGGATCGAGTGCTGCCCACCACGTCAGCCGAGTTCGTGCGCCCTGCGCCGCGCCCGGCCTACTCCGTGCTCGGCCACGATCGCTGGATGCAGGAGGGGCTGCCGGAGATGCGCCCGTGGCGCGAGGCTCTGGAGCAGGCGTTCGAGGACGGCATCAGCACGGACTGATCAGGCCACCTCGTCGATCCACGCCCGAACCCAGCGCAAAACCTCGCTCAGAGTCGCGTTGTCGACGGTGCCGGTGATGCGGAGCACGCGCTCGGTGCTGATGCAGCGGTGCTGCTCGGTCAGGGCGAAGGTCGGAACGGCCAGACCCGTCGGACCGGTGATCTCAACGTGGTTGCTCCAGCCGCGCCTGACCGTCGTGCACGGCACAGCCAGAGCCAGCGTTGTGATCACATCGCTGTAGTCCGATGACGAGATGATCAGCCCTGGCCTGACCCCCGATTGCTCCCGCCCCACGGTGCGTCCGAAGTCCACCAGTGCGACGGTGCCGGCGGCAGGTGCTAGGGCTCCCATGGGTACTCCTCGAGGCCGTCCGCGAGGGAGCCGTCCATCGTGGCGAACTCGGCCATGTACTCGGCCCAGACTTCCGGCGGGGCATCACGCATCTGCCTCTTCGCCTGTTCCATCTTGTGACGCCAGAGGTGCTCGGTCAGCAACTGCTCGAGCATGCTGCCAGCGGTTCGGCCGTGCTCAGCCGCAAGCGTATTGAGGCGGTCGCGGACCTCGGGACTGACCTTGATGGTGGTGGAGGCAATGCTCATGAAGCGAGTATACGGAAAGTATACCGACCGCGCTACTAAACCGATCGCGTTCTTTTTGCGCGTCTCTCTACGAACCGATCGCGTTCCTATGCGCGTCTCTCTACGAACCGATCGCGTTCAACGCCTCCGCCACGCCCACGCCCGGCTCCACCCCAGTCAGCACGTCCGCGTGCTGGTGCATCGCGGGCACAGCGTGACCCATCAGCACCCCGCGGCCCGCCCACTCGAGCATCGCGATGTCATTCATCGAGTCGCCGATCGCCAGGGTGTTCGCCCGATCGATGCCGAGCCGATCGCACAGGCGCTGCAGCATGGTCGCCTTGGAGACGCCCTGCGGACCAATGTCCAGCCACGCCACCTCGGCGACGCCGAACACGACCGAGTGCAGGCCGAGATCCGCGGCCACATGGCCCAGGCCCTCGTCAAGGTGGTCGTCACTGCGCACGACCACGCGAATGACTGGGGTGTGCAGCAGTTCTTCGAACGACACCTCGCGGATGCCCTCGGTCAGCGCACTGTGGTTGAACATCACGTTCGTCCGGAAGACACCAGTGGGATCCTCCACGGCATACATCCCGTTCGGGACCCGCTGCTGGATGGCGGTGAGCAGGTCGGCCGGATCGAAGGTGATCGTCTCCACGATCTCCTCAGGCTCCAAAGCCGCCAGCATCGCACCGTTGCTGCACACGGCCCACGACTCGATCCCGGCAGCCGCGCACACCGGAGCAGTCGTGCCGAAGGATCGACCGGTGGAGGCGACCACCTCGATCCCCATGCCCTTGAGTCGGGCAATGGCCTCGACCGCCTCGTGCGGAACGATGCCGCCGTGGCCGATCAGGGTGTCGTCGAGATCCAGAGCCACCAGTTCGGGGCGGAAGTCGCGCAGAGCAGATACGTCAGGAAGTGAAGTCATCATTGTCATGTTCCCCCCACACTACGCGTCGGGTGTGAACACCTCGCGACCACCGAGGAACGGACGCAGGGCCTGGGGGATAACAACCGACCCGTCTGCCTGCTGATGGTTCTCCAGAATGGCAACGATCACGCGCGGCATCGCGCACAGCGTGCCGTTCAACGTGGCCAGGGGACGGGTGCCGTTCTCGTCGCGCATCCGGATCTTCAGGCGTCGAGCCTGGAACTCGGTGGTGTTCGACGTGGACGTGATCTCGCGATACGTGCCCTGGGTGGGAATCCACGCCTCCATGTCGAACTTGCGGGCGGCGCTGGAGCCCAGATCGCCGGTCGCGACGTCGATGACGCGATACGGGATCTCGAGAGCATCGACGAACTCGCGCTCCCACTGCAGCAGGCGCGCGTGCTCAGCCTCCGCATCCTCCGGACGGCAGTAGACGAACATCTCGACCTTGTCGAACTGGTGCACGCGGATGATGCCGCGAGTGTCCTTGCCGTAGGAGCCGGCCTCGCGGCGGAAGCAGGAGGACCAGCCCGCGTAGCGCAGGGGAAGCCTGCTGGCGTCGAGGATCTCGTCTGAGTGGTAACCGGCGAGCGGCACCTCTGACGTGCCGACGAGGTACATGTCGTCCTCTTCGATGCGGTACACATTCTCGGCCGCCTGACCGAGGAAGCCCGTGCCCTCCATCGCGCTGGGCAGCACGAGGGTCGGCGTGATCATCGGGATCAACCCGTGCGCTGTTGCCTGCTGCATGGCGAGGTTCAGCAGCGCGATCTCGAGCAGCGCACCCGGACCGGTCAGGTAGAAGAAGCGAGAGCCGGAGACCTTGGCCCCGCGCTCGACATCGATCGCCCCGAGCAGCTCGCCGAGTGCGAGGTGATCCCTAGGCTCAAATCCCTCGGCGGCGAAGTCGCGCGGGGAGCCGACCTCCTCGAGGACGGTGAAGTCCTCCTCTCCGCCAACGGGGGAGTCGAGGTTCACCAGGTTCGACACCTGCAGCCACAGGGCATCGAGGGCCTCGGTGGCTTGACCTGCGGTCGCCTCGGCCTCCTTGACTCGATCGGACAGTCCCTGCGCCTGCTGCATCAGGGCGTCCACCTCGGCCTGCGCCTGAGCGCGGGCCGCGTCGTCAGCCGCCTTCTTCAAGGCCCCCTGCAGCGGGCCGATCTGCTTGCTCAGCACCTTCTGCTCGTTGCGCAGTTCATCGAAGCGCTGCTGCGCCTCGCGCTTGGCCACATCGGCCGCGACGAGGTCATCGATCAGCTCAACACTCTCGCCTCGCCGGCGCTGCGATTCGCGGAGGCGGTCGGGGTCGGTGCGGAGAATGGCGGGATCGATCACATGACGAGTCTAGGGTTGCGAACCCCCATGGCCGCGTGCGCCTTCCCGCGCCGGGGATCGCAAGGGCCGACCGGGTGAGATCTCGTCACTTTCGTGTGGCAGACTCTGCCGATCCTGTTGATGGTTTCGCTCGACAGGCCCTACGTGGAAGGACCTTGATTGGACTACAACTGGCTGACGCCGAAGGCCCAGGCACGACCTGCTGGAGCCAAGGGATGGGGATCGTTCGCCACGCAGTCGATCAGCGCGGGAGAGACCGTCGCTGCCTTCGGCGGGTGGGTCATCGATCGCTCAGCGCTCGCGTCACTCTCGCCCGACCGTCAGTCCCGCTCCATCCAGGTCGATGACGACCTTTATCTCGTGTCCGACGAGACACCGGAGCCGGGCGACATGCTCAATCACTCCTGTGAGCCCAATGCCGGCCTGAACGGATCGTCGCTGCTCATCGCAATGCGCGATATCGCGGTGGACGAGGAGATCACCTTCGACTACGCCATGTGCGACGCGAGCGACTACGACGAGTTCTCGTGCATGTGCGGAGTGCCGACGTGCCGAGGGGTGGTCACCGGATCCGACTGGCGCGACCCCGTGCTGCAGGCGAAGTACCAGGGCTGGTTCTCCCCCTACCTGATCAAGCGGATAGCCGCGCTGACCACGATGTCGGATCTGGCTGAGGGCTAGACCGAACTACGGGCGCAGGATGACCTTGCCGGTGGCGCCGCCATCGGCAAGGAGTTGATGAGCCTCTGCGGCCTGCGACATCGGGATGACTCGGTCGATCACGGGTGTCACGATGCCGGCGCTGATCCATGGCCACACGGTGCGCTCCACCTGAGCGCAGATGGCGGCCTTCTCCGAATCGGGTCGCCCGCGCAGGCTCGTCGCATGCACCGAGGCGTTCTTGCGCAGCAGTGATGCGATGTTCAGTTCAGCCTTGATGCCGCCCTGCATGCCGATGATGACGAGGCGTCCGTCGCGCGCAAGGGCATCGACGTTGCGCTCGAGGTAGGCGGCGCCCATGTTGTCCAGGATCACGTTGGCGCCCCGACCTCCCGTGACGTCCTTCATCACCTCGACGAAGTCCTGCTCGCGGTAGTTGATGAGCACCTCGGCGCCCAGCGCGGCACAGCGATCGAGCTTGTCCTGACTGCCGGCCGTCACGGCCACACGGGCTCCGAGTGCTCGGCCGATCTGGATGGCCATGGTGCCGATGCCGGATCCACCGCCGTGGATCAGCAGCCATTCCCCCTCGCTGAGGTTGGCGACCATGTCGAGGTTGCTCCACACCGTGCACGCGACCTCGGCGATCCCGCCGGCGTCGACGACGCTGACTCCATCAGGGACGGTCATCAGCTGACCCACCGGGACGGCCGCCTTCGTCGCGTACCCGCCACCGGAGAGCAGGCAGCACACCTTCTCGCCGATGCGATCCAGCGGTAGCGCAGCACCGGCAGAGACGATGGTTCCTGAGCACTCCAGCCCGAGGATCTCCGATGCGCCGGGCGGAGGCGGGTAGTTGCCCTCGCGCTGGAGCAGGTCGGCACGATTCACCCCTGCTGCGGCGACCTCGACGATCACCTCGCCGGGCCCGGGAGTGGGATCAGGGACCTTCTCCCACGTCATGACTTCCGGTCCCCCGTGCTCGGTCAGGGTGATGGCGTGCATGCGTCATCCCTTCTCTGGCGGATTGTGGCGAATGACGACGAGCCGGTCTCCGGGCTCCAGGCGCGTGATCTCGTTGGTGTCGAAGCGGTGCGCGACACCCTTGCGGATCACCGCGAGCACGATCTGCCCAGCCGCGTCGAGATCGGCCGGCGACATGCCCATCTCTTCGCGAGTGATCTCCCGCTCTGCGACCTCGAGCCCCCGACCTGAGTCGAGCAGGTCCTCCATGAGCTCCCCGGCCGTCGACGAGAGCAGTGATAGGCCCATGAGCCGGCCCGCGGACTCCGCGGTGGGAATGACGTTGTTGGCCCCCGACTGGCGGAGGATCTCCAGGTTCTGTGCCTCGCGGACGGCGGCGACGATCGTCGCGTTCGGGGAGAGCCGGCGCGCGGTCAGGGTCACGAGAATGGACGTGTCGTCCTCATTCGTGGCAACGACGATGCGCTTCGCGCGATCAATGGCCGCGTCGCGAAGGACGTTCTCGCGACGACCGTCACCGACGACGCCTACGAAACCGTCGCGCGTTGCCTCATCGACTTCGGAGCGGTCGGTCGCGACGACGACGATGTCGTGCGGGTTGGTGCCTGCATCGACCAGCGACCGAGCCGCGGCGCGGCCCTTCACGCCGTATCCGATGATCACGGTGTGATCGTTCACGTTGCTCCTCCAGCGCTTTGAGCGCATCTGCTCGCGGGTGCGCTGCGTCAGAACCTCGATCGTGGTGCCGACCAGCACGATCAGGAAGAGGAAGCGCAGCGGGGTGATGATGATGACGTTGATGAGACGAGACGACTCGCAGACCGGAGTGATGTCGCCGTAGCCGGTGGTCGAGAGGGTGACCGCGGCGTAGTAGAGCGAGCTGATCCAGGAGAGCCCGGACTCGTCGCCGCGATCCTGGTAGCAGCTGCCCTCGAAGTAGACGAGCGCCGTGGTGATCAGCAGGGCCAGGACCGCGATGAGGACGCGTACCCCGATATTGCGGATCGGGCTGAAGCGCCTCTCAGGAAACTTCAGTGGCGGTGCTTGGGACGGATCGTCCGCTGGCATCCTCAGCCGTGACTTGTGCTGTCGCATCAATCCGTTCCCTGACGTAGACGGCGCCCACGATGATCAGGCCGACGAGGCCGATCATGCCAGCAATGATGGTGGATGCACCGAGCAACTTCACCGCCGTGGCAGCGAGAAGCACCATCAGCAGCCAGCGTAGGGCTGTTCCGTCATAACGCGAGGACATTCGCGCCCCGAGCCACACTCCGGGGATCTGGCCGAGGAGAAGTGAGGCGACCACGGCGATGCTGATCTCGCCGAAGCCTGCGTGGGCGATGGCACCGACCACGAGCATGGGCACGGCCTGCGTGAGATCGGTGCCGACGAGGATCGACGGGCGCAGCAGGGGGTAGAGCAGCAGCAGGGCGGTCACGACGAGCGAACCGGATCCCACGCTGGTCATGCCGACGAGCAGGCCCACGACCGCGCCGAGAATGACGGTCGGGATCGGGCGCACGGGCATCCGGGTGCCGGCCGGGTGATGGGTGGCGCGGATGCCGGAGGCCCGACGGCCGACCCACACCTTGGCGATCATGGCCGCGACGGCGGCGACCAGCACCCAGCCGATCCAGGTGCGAATCGTCTCGCTGGCCTCGTCAGTGCCCAGAACCTGGATGAAGATCCACGTGCCGACGAGGACGCCGGGGATCGAGCCGACCGACAGCCATCCCACGAGGTGCCAGTGCACGGTCTTGGCGCGGATGTGGACGAAGGAGCCCACCGGCTTCATGATTGCGGTCGCCAGCAGGTCGCTGGAGACGGCAGCGGCAGGGGAGACCCCGAAGAGCAGCACGAGCATGGGGGTGACGAGGGCCGCGCCACCCATGCCGGTGAGGCCGACCATGAGGCCGGTCAACAGGCCCCCGGCCGTCAGCGCAAGGTCAATCCCGAACATGGAACCGACGGTACTCGCATTCCAGCCTATTTCCTACTTACCTGATGGGGAAAGTGGTAAAAGTCACGATTCCTTGAGTGCCTACCCCGCCACCCCTGCCTATGGCAGGGCTGGCAGGTCCCGTCGTGCTTATCCCGCCACCCCTGCCTACGGCAGGGCTGGCAGGTCCCTGCGTGCTTACCCCGCCACCCCCGCCTATGGCAGGGCTGGCAGGTCCCTGCGTGCTTACCCCGCCACCCCTGCCTAGGGCAGGGCTGGCAGGTCCCGTCCATACACGTCCACTAGGTCCACCACATCTCCCCGGAACCCGGCCCCCGGCGGCACGATGGCGATGGCGTCGGCGGTCGCCCAGCCGATCTGGCCGTCTGGGCCGGTCATCGGGAACGGCCGCGCCTGCGTCCCCGCCGCGGAACTCTCCAGCGCCACCGGGACCAGCGCCGTGTCGTCGGCATAGTCAGCCGGCTGGGTGTCCTCCATCAGCACGGCCGATCGCCGACGATCCACGCGTGGCCGGTCGCACAGCGTCGAGATGAGGGGGCTGACCAAGGTGATCAGTCCGGCGAGCGCTGCCGTCGGCTCTCCTGGCAGACCCACGAGGAATCGGCCGTCGACCAGGCGAGCGAGCAGCATCTGCGAACCGGGGGTGACGCTGACTCCGTCGACCAGCCACCGGACATTCAGATCACGAAGGACGCCGCGAAGGTGGTTGTCCGGCCCAGGGGCCGTCGAGCCGGTCGTGATCAGGACGTCGACGTTGGCATCGTCGATCTCCCCGGTAAGCAGCTCCAGCGTGTCCGGTGCTCGCACTGCGGGGTTGCCGCGCGCGCCGAGTGCCCCGACGAAAGCAGGAATCGCGGCCCCGAGTGCGTCCCGCACTCGTCCGTTGCGGGGCAGGCCGTGATCAAGCAGGCTGGAACCGAGGATCAGGGTGCCGACCACCGGGGGTCGCACGATCTCGAGGGAGTCCAGGCCTCGCGATGCGGCGAGGGAGACCAGCGCGGGAGTGACGGCCGTGCCCATGGGGGCCAGTGCAGTGCCGGCTGACGACACGCTCGCCTCACGCAGGATGCCCTCGCCGAGGTCCGGGCGGACGCCCTCGTCGGGGACACCGGAGAGTGCATCGCGCATGAGCATGGTCACGGATCCATCCGCATGCTCCTCGACCACCGCCGCCTCGACCACGACGACGGCGTCCGCGTGCCGGGGAAGCGGCATGCGACGTGACACGGGCGTCGCCCATCCCGGGGTGAGCGCATCGAGATCGTCGACGCGCCAGGGACCCGCGCCGCAGACCGCGAAGCCGTCCTCGGCCGCGGAGTCGACCGACGGGTCGTCCATCACGGTGACGAGCTCGCGGGCGAGCAGGCTGCCCACCGACTCGTCCAGCCTGGCCTGCGCCGCGGGCAGCGGATGCGCCGAACTCTGAGCAACATGACGCGCCTGCGCCCAGGGCAGGACTCCCTGCAGACCGTAGGTGCTCACGCGCACATGCTGTCACGCGTGGAGCGAGCCGTGGGTCAGCTTCCCTTGGTGTTCGACTGCGGGGCGGCAGGCGCGGGGGGCGCCTGCTGGGCTGGCGCTGGCTTTGCCGCAGGCGCTGGCTTTGCCGCCGGAGCAGCAGGTGCGGCAGGCGCAGCGGGTGCTGCGGCCACCTGCGATGGAGCGACCGGCTTCTTGTTCTTCTTGGCAGTGGTGGGCTTCGATGGGGAAGCGGGCGTCGCGCTCTTGCTCACGCTCGTGTTCGTATTCGTGGAGCCTGCTGACACCGACCCACCCGAGCGTGCCGCCAGCTTCGCGGCCTGCCGATTCAGCTTCTTCGCTGCCTTGACGAGTTCAGCTCGGTAGTCGTCCAGGCGCAGGCGCTCGGCCGCCAGCTGGCTGGCATAGGCGTCCAGCTGCTCCTGCGTCGGCGCCGTCGAGGAGGTGTCCGCTGCGATCAAGGCCACCGGGTTGGGTGCCTCCATCGATCCTGTGGTCTCGGCAGCGGGCTCCTGCGCCTCGACCATGCGGGCGCCGAGGAGTCCGACGACGCCCACGCAGGTCGCGGTGGCGAGACCGGCGGACATGATCCGCTGGGCCGGCGAGGAAGCACGCGAGTGCCCGCGAGGCTTGCGGCTGCTGGGGGCCTGTGGGTCAGTCATCGTCATCATCACCCTCGTCACCGTGGTCGTCGTCACCGTGGTCGTCGTCGTGGTCGTCGTCGTCACCGTGGTCGTCGTCGTCATCGTGGTCGTCGTCGTATCCGCTCGACTGCGAAGGCGTGGGTGTGGGCGTGGGTGCCTGCTGCTTCACGACCCAGTCGAAGGCCACTCCCGTCGCGCGATCGACATAGCCGATGACGACCGAGCCGTCAGCGCGCTTCACCGTGATCGCCCAGGAGTCGAAACCGTCATGGGTGGTCGACTGCGCGCTCTGCACCACGCCGCCGTTGGTCGCGTTCAGGACGACGCTGACGGCCTTGTCCGCAGAGATCGATCGTGCGGACGGTGCGGTGGCCTCCGGAGTCGCGCTACTCGCAGGAGCCGATGCCTTCGCTGCGGTGGGCTTAGGCGTGGGCTTGGTCGTGGGCGTAGCCGTGGGCTTGGGGGTGCTTCGCGGTGATGCAGCAGCGACCTGAGGAGCCGCGTTGGCGGTGTCCGCATTGACGTCAGGGATGTCGACCTCGGGAACCACGATCTCCGGTAGGTCGTCGGCGGAGAACTCGGGAAGCTCCACGCTGGTGGAGGTGTCCGCCGTCTCGATGAACGGTTCGGCGGTGGCGCTCGTCGCGACGATCTGCGCGGTCGTGCCGTCTGGCTGGCTGGTGGCCGTGGCATTGATGACGGCGGCGCTGGCGACGGAGCCGGCGATGAGAATTCCGCCGGCGGCCACCACCGTGGCGATGATGCTTGACCGTTCCATGTTCTGCTCCTATGTCTGTCGCGTGCTGGTCTGTGCGTGCTCTTCGAGGCTAGGTCGCGCATCCCCAGATGCGCACCAACGTGTGGTTAGGCGGAGGTAAGGCTCGCTTCTCTTTCCTGGGCCGCGCCTCCTTCTTGGGCTTTAACGGCGCTCGCTGCCTTGGCCGAGGGCTTGCGGGCCGGCGGCGCGGGCGGTGGTACGAATCCGCGCACGAGCAGGGCCAGCACGATGAGGGCCGTGCCCGCACCGAGGAGCGCGAGAGACCACATCGCCAGCGCATCGGTTCCGGCCATGACGTAGTGCGCGGTGGCCAGGGGCCAGGCGGCATACGACACCAGGTGGGTGCGCTTGAACCACGTGTTGCCGGACTTGCCGAGCCTCGTGCGAATCCGGCCGACGATCGACACGGGAATGAGCGCATAGACGGCCAGCACTCCGAACGCCACGGCGACCGGCTCCCAGGGTGCGATGCCGGGGATGAGTAGTTGCGCGACCGAGAACTGCACCACGGGATCGATCAGGAGAAGAAGGAGGTGAAGCGCGAGGAAGGCCAGCGCCGTGGCGCCGAGCCACCGGTGCGCCTCGAGCAGCTTCTTCGGCGGCGCGAGTCGACCCAACAGGCGGGTGCGCAGCAGGATGCCCCAGATGACCACTGCGGTGAGCAGCGCCCATGCGGTGAGTCCAGTGCCGCGGATGGCCAGCCAGGTCCAGGGGATGTCAGCCACGGGTTGCTCCTTGGGTCGTGAGTTCCCCGTGCCGGGGAAGTCGGGTGTCGATGCGGGTGACGCGAACCGGGTCAATGAGCAGGGCACTGACGTCCTGCCGTGCGAGCCACGCGTAGGGATCGGAGTGCAGCAGCGCGGCGGTGGCCAGCACCTCGGCCCACCAGGCCTCCCGTGTCATGACGGTGACCTGCACGAGGTCCGTCTCGGCGACCATCCCGGTGCGCGGATCGATCACGTGGTGGCGTCGCCCCTGCGCCCAGCGGCGCTTGAGCGTGGTCGACGTGGCGATCCCTGCGGCATCCGTCCCTTCAGGAAAGGCCATGACCTCGCGTGTGCGATCGGCGTCGCCTGCGGGCAGTCGTTCATCGACGACTCCGATGACCCATGGCTCATCGAGTTCGCCGCGAATCGCGATGTCACCGCCGAGGTTCACCAGCGCCGCCGTGGCACCGGCCTCGATGAGCTCATCGGCGACGATGTCGGCGGCAAGGCCCTTGCCGATCGCTCCGGGATCGATGCCGACCCCCGTGGGAAGAGTGACGGTGCGCTGGCCGGTGTCCACGTGCACACCGGACATCCCCGGTGACGGAAGGACGTCTGCGTCGGCAATGGACCGACCCGTCCGCGCGATGACCTCGGCGAAGTCGGCGTCATAGCCCAGGCGGGTCATGCTCGTCAGCACGGTGGGATCGAACAGGCCTTCGGTCAACACCCATGCCTCATGCATGCGCAGGATGAGGCGCTCGAGGTGATCGCTCACGGACATGGGCCCTGCACCCGCGTGCGCATTCAGCTGGCTGAGTTCGCTGAGCGGAAGGAAACGACTCCAGGACTTCTCCAGCAGCTCCACGCGCATCGTCGCGAGGGTCAGGAGATCCGGCTCAAGGGGTCCGAAGGCGGATGCGACGAGGACGTGACAGTCCGTGCCCATGGCGCGGAATCTCGTCTCCTGCATGGCCGCCTCCTATCCGTCTTCACTCACCGGGTGCATGCCTCCGTGACGGGGCGTGCTGTCGTGGATTCACGGTAGGCAGCGATGGGGCAAGGCAAGCCCATGCTTCGGTTAAGCGCGGGTAAAGAGGTGCAGGGGACGAGGTGTTGGGGGACGGGGTTCAGGAGACGGGGTGCAGCCGCTCAGGCGCGACGAGCCCACCACACGGTGTTGCGGACCTCCGGTGATCCCTCGCGCAACTCGTTGAGTGCGGTGGAGTCGCGGCGTTGGTAGTCGTTCGCCGAGAGGAGGCGGGACAGACTCGCCATGTCCGCCACTCCGAGGCTCTCGCCGTCCCACGACACGGGTGAGTCGTGGTCCACGACGGTGCTGACGATGGCGACGTCCTGACCCACGCGGACGAACTCGAGGATGCGCCCCTGCTGTGGCCAGTCGATGAGGGAGGCCGTCGTGATCTCCCAGAATCCCTCGTGCTCGGCGCCGTGGTGAATGGCCGCATTGAAGTGCACGTGCCCCGCGATCCAGATGACGACCTGCGGAAACCGCAGGAGGAGGTCGACGACTTCCGGCCCGAGCACGCGTGGACTGCCGTCGGGGGAGTAGTCATTCGTCATCGTCGGTGACGGATGGTGGGAGGCGATGGCGACGATGACGTCGTCAGGGCAGTCGACCAGCTGCTGCTCAAGCCAGGCGAACTGCTCGTCATCCACCGAGCCCTGCCACCCGCCATGGGGATTGACCGTGTCAAGACAGATCAACCTCAGGTCGCCGATGTGCTGAGTCCAGTAGTTGCGCTGCCTGCCCTCTGCTCGGGCGAAGTCGCCTGGCTCCACGAAATCCCGAGTGAGATCCCGGGGCACGGATCGATGTGGTGCTGCCGGGTCGGTGGGGTACGCGGCCGGACCATGAGGAGCGACGGCCGGTGCGATGTCCTGGACGCTCAGGCCGGGGGAAATACCGGTAAGGGCCGTGCCACCGGTGGCGAGAGCCCGGAGCGAGGCGTCTGGGGCCACGGTGCCCTGAAGCAGTGCGTCGTGGTTCCCATGGACGGTGAGGACGTCATAGTCGAGCCCGGGGGATGTCACCGGGCGGCGGGCCGCCTCGATCAGTCCGGCGGCCCGGGGGAATCCGAAGAGTCGAGTCGGCCGATCGGCGGTCAGGCCCGCGGGCGGTCCGTCCGGATGCCAGTAGTGCTCATCCCATGTTCGCGCGTCTGAGACCCCGCACCAGGAACTGGTCCGCCCTCCACTCGCCGGAGTGAACGTGCCTCCGTCAACGACCGTCCGATACCAGGCCAGTTCGTTCTGCTGGCAGTTGTCCGTCACGTCGCCGGTGATCAGGACTGCATCGATGTGCGCCTGCGTGACCGGACCGCGGGTGATGCGGTTGACCGTCTTGACCATGCTCACGGCCACCTGAGCGGTGAGGATCTCCTGCGGCCGGTAGGTGCCGACCTCGCCGATCTCAGCCGCCAACGGTGAGTCCGGGTCTGCGAGGCGATCGAGGTACTCGATCCGAGCGGGGGATTCCGCATCGCACAGGTGCAGGTCTGACAGATGCCAGAGGCAGGCGACGACCTCTCCTTCAGGCAGGTTCCCGGTGTGCGGCTCGCCTGGCGCGCGAGACAGCTGGCGCCAGCCGAGCTCGTTCGCGGCGCCCTGGATGATGCGCGACTTGGCTGTGGTCACCGCGGTCACGCGTGTGCGCCTTCCATGACGACGACGCGAGTGACGTCATCACGCAGTCGCACACGTACCGGATCACCGATGCTCAGGTGCCCGCAGTCAGCGCTCATGAGGTCGGCGAGGATTGCCTGCGCAGGCTCGTTCGAGCCGTGGGCATCCTGCCTCCCCATGGACACGGTCACGCGGGTGACGGGCCCGAGAAAGCTCATGTCCTCGACGCTTGCCTGGCCGTCCGTGGCGGGGTCGAGCGAGATCTCCTCCGGACGGACGCCAACAGTGCCGGATTCCTGCGGCTGAGCGTCGACGCTTCCATGCACGAATCGTCCGAGCACAAGCCAGCGACCGTCGTCAGCCCCGGTCGCGGGCACGCGGTTGATGGAGCCGATGAAGGCGGCGACGAACGGGTTGGCGGGCTGCTCGTAGAGCTCGCGCGGAGGGGCGATCTGCTCGAGGCGACCCTTGCTCATCACGCCCACGCGATCGGAGATTGCGAGTGCCTCGTGCTGGTCGTGCGTGACGAACACCGTCGTGACGCCGATCTCACGTTGCAGTCGCCGGATCTCGTCACGAAGGGACTCGCGCACCTTGGCATCGAGCGCTGAGAGCGGCTCGTCGAGCAGCAGCACACGTGGAGAGGTGGCGATGGCGCGAGCGAGGGCGACGCGCTGCTTCTGCCCGCCTGACATCTGATGGGGGAACTTGTCGGCCTGATCCTCCAGTGCCGTGATGGCCAGCATCCGGTCCACTGTCTCAACTCGCTTGGTGGCAGGGACCTTGTGTGCCTTGAGGCCGAAGTCGATGTTCTGGCGCGTCGTCAAGTTGGGGAAGAGGCTGTAGTCCTGGAAGACCATCCCGAAGTCTCTCCGCTCGACGGGGACAGTAGAGATGTCCTCGCCAGCAACGCTCACGTTTCCCGCGTCAGCCCGCTCGAAACCGGCGAGGATGCGAAGGGCCGTTGTCTTTCCGCACCCGCTGGGACCGAGAAGGCAGACGAGCTCCCCCGACTCGATCGCGACGCTGAAGTCCTCGAGTGCGACAGATGGGCCGAACGACTTGCTGATGCCGGTCATCTCGACGGCGGCCAATGTTCCTCCTAGATTCCGGTCGTCTGGACGTTGAGACCGCGGCGACGTAGTACGCGGACGACCGCAGCGATTCCCACTGCAGTGACGAGCAGGATGACCAGCGCGAGCGCGAGGCCGTTCCGGGCGTCACTTCGCTGGTAGTTCACGAGGAACGTCGGCAGTGTTTCCTTGAGAAGCAGTGACGCGAAGGCGAACTCACCCAGCACCATCGCCGCCGTCAGGGCCGACGCGGCGACAATGGACGCCGTCATGTTCGGCAGGAGAACGCGAAACACGATGACCGGCATTGAGGCCCCCATGCTGCGAGCGGCCTCGAACAGGGTGCGCGCACTGATCGCGCGCAGTCCGGCGTCGAGTGCGCGGTAGGTGAATGGCATCGCCCAGAGGGCATAGAACGGGACGAGGCTGTAGACGCTCGCCAGGAACCATGGAGCGCCCGTGCGGAAGGTGGCCGCGACGCCGACGACGAGTGCGATCGGGGGCACGACCCAGGGCAGCAGAGTCACGGCGGTGAGATACGGGCGCAGGCGCGGAGCCTTGATCTCGGTCACCACGGCGAGGGGGATGAGGAGAACGAGGTTCAGGAGGATGGTCAGCGCGGCGAGCATTATCGAGGTGCGTGCCGCGCTGAGGGCCTGCGGGTTGGTGAACGACTCGACGATCGGATCTATGGACCACCCGGTGAACAGCGTCTCCGGTGTCAGGAGCACGACGGGTACCGACTGGAAGGCGAACCGAGCCATGGCGAGCATGGGAAGGAGGAAGAACAGCGCCAGCGCGATGAGGAACGCCCACTTCAGGAGTGACTTCATGACTGCGTCCATCGCAGCGTCCGGCGCTGCAGCCACGTGAGAAGAAACAGGCTCGCCATCAGGATGCCGATGACCCAGGTCACGATGGCATAGCCCAGGTCCTCCTCGCCGCTGATCACGTTGCCCTGGAGCAGGAACCGGATCTGAAGCGGCACCAGCGCTCCGCCTGGATTGAGGACGTAGGCCGTGGCGTATGCGGCGAACGAGTTGACGAAGAGCAGGAGCATGCCGCCGAGAGCGGCCGGCGTGAGGATGGGAATCCCGACGCGCACCCAGTAGCGGGCGCCGCTCGCTCCCATGATGGCTGCGGCCTCTCGCCACGTGCGGCGCAGGCCGTTGATCGCGGGCAGCGAGACAAGGAACATCAGGGGGATCTGGAAGTACAGGTAGACGATGACCAGTCCCCAGAATCCTGTGGGGGAGACGCCCAGGTCGTTGATGTTGATGCCGACCTGCGCGAAGACCTTCGTCAGCAGGCCCTGGGTTCCGATGGCGGCGATGAAGGCGAAGGCCAGAGGCACTCCGCCGAGCTGGGATGCCACGGCCGACCAGGAGTCGAGACTGGAGTGCAGCCAGCGAGGCCGCTCGAGGCTGCGCATGACCACGGCAAGCAGCATCCCGATCACACCGCCGATCAAGGCCGTGGTGACGGCGAGCACCGTGGAGTTGATGAATCCCTGGCGGTAGGTGCCCGAGAGGGATCTCAGGATCCCGTCGAGGCTGAGCTGATCGCCCGGGGTGAACGCCGAGTAGATGATCGCGCCGGTGGGGTAGAGGAGGAAGAGCCCGATGAACAGGGCGAAGGGCACAGCGACGTAGAGGCCCGTTCTTGTCTCCCTCGACATCCGCGCCATGGCCCTCCTTCCCCGACTATCCGACTTCGTTGATTCCTGCGGTTCCGCTTGCCTGGAAAGACAGATGCGGGGTGACGCCGTGGCGGCGCCACCCCGCATCCGAGGTCGATCAGGCGTCGGCGACCATCGGGCCCCAGTTCTCGGTGAGCTGGGTCTTCATGGACTCGACCTGCTCGGCGGAGGGGAAGGAGATCTGTGCGATCTGCTCCTCCGTCGGCAGCTTGTCGAGCATGTCGGCCGGGATGACGCCGGCGGCCTTCATGGCAGCGA
>JAIOXK010000022.1 GCA_021741645.1 Candidatus Nanopelagicales bacterium | reverse complement strand
TCCGACGGGGGGTATCTATGCTCAACTCGCCTTGGTAATGCGCCCATCTGCCACCGGCATCTGCAGTACCCCGTTGCGGGCCGTGTCCGCGATCACCGCGTCGGTGAAGACGTCGACGTAGAGATCACGGATCTTGGCCACCGAGGGCGCGAACAGCGTGCCGTACCCATCGCCTCCGTTGACCAGGAAGTCCAAGGTGGTGACGGAGTACTGCGTGTCGTCCTTAGCGATCGGGGTGCCATCGGCCTTGGTCACCGTGAGGATGCGCTGCCCGACCGGCTTACCGGGATCGAAGCTGAACTTGAAGCCGCTGATCTGGGGGAAGCGTCCGTCATTCGGGTAACCCGAAACACCGTTCTCCAGAGCAGTCCAGAGGTTGGCCCCGCTGATCGAGGTCGTTGCGGCGGAGTTGCCGAACGGGAACACGGTGAGTGCGTCACCGAGGGTCACGTCGTAGGGTCCGGAGGACCCGGTGGACGGGCGCTTGAGGGAGGTGTCGGCCGGGGCGTAGCCCTTTGCCGGGAAGGTGTCGCGGATGCCGCCGCCGTTGAGGAAGACCAGGTCAGTGCCGTACTTGGCGCGCAGCGCATCGGCTGCGTAGTTGCCAAGAGGTGTTTCACCGGAGCGCTCCACTGCGGGCTTGCCACCGCGCGGGAACTGCGCCGACACGACGCCGATCTTCTTGTCCAGCTTGGCGTTGAGCTCGCTCTTGTACTTGGACACCATCGAGGCGGTGGCACCGTCCTCCACATAGTCCTTTGCAACGGCCTTCGTCACGTAATCAACCGCGGTGCCGACGACAGTTCCATCGGCCTTATCGACGCAGATCTGCGTACGGGTGTACTCCTGGCCCGAGTTGCGGGTCATGGCCACCGGGGTGTCATCCACCATCGCGGCGTACGTCTGGTGGCTGTGACCGCCGTAGACCGCGTCGACATCCTTCAAAGCCTTGGTGATGTCGATGAGGCGGCCGATGGGCTCACCGCCGACGTTGGTGTTCCATCCCTGATGCGCAAGGACCATGACGACGTCAGCGCCATCGGCCCGAGCTGCATCGACCCTCTTCTGCACGTCACTGGTGCGCGGGGAGATCACGATCTCCTTCTTGCCGTACTTCAGGTTGCCGGGGAACACCTGCTCCTTGGTCTGCTCGGTGTTCATGCCAACAATTCCCACCTTGACGCCACCCTTGTCAACGATGACGTACTCCTCGGCCTTCTTCTTGCCCTGCTGGAGCGGTGCGAGGGTGTTGTAGTTGGACACGACCCAATCGAAGTCGGATGCCTGGATCATCGAGCGCAGGTGAGCGAGGTTTCGATCGTGCTCGTGGTTGCCGAAGGTCGACACGTCGACCCCCATGAGGTTGAGCGCCTCGATGGTCGGCAGCTCGTCGAACTGCGTCGAGATCGCCGGGGCCGCACCGATGTTGTCACCAACCGAGACGGTCAGGGTGTTCTTGACGTTCATCCGATCGCCCCGAAACGCCGTGGCGAGTGCGGCTGCACCGATGTTGCTCGAGGTCTTCTCGATCGCACCATGGAAGTCGCTGAACTCCAGGATCTGCAGATTGACGTAGTCGGGATTCGCCTTGCCGACGACGTTCACCGATGCCGCCGCAATCGCGTCCTCGGAGTAGCCGAGTGCATTTACTGCCTGGACTTCCGGGGTGATGACGCCCTGCCCCTTCACGATGGGCATCACCGCACTCGTGGCCTTCGCATCGACAGTGACGGGACATGATCCGGGGCCGGCATGGACGACATAGTGGCTCACGGCGGGGTTCGAGCCGATCGAGGGCGACCACGTCACCTTGACGCCGTCATCCACAACTCTGGCACTCACGCCGGTCGGGGCAGGCGGTGCGGCATAGTCGTCGGCTGCGGCGGCTCCGCCGGCGATGAAGGCCATGGGCAGGACTGATGCGGTCACGGCCGCGAGAACAAGGCGCATGCGGCGGACGGTAGGAGCAGGCCATTGCGATCATGTGAACGGCGTCTTCTCCCGTCAGGAGAGAAGATGAACTCTCGTGGACGTGGGGCCCGATGCTGACGCGGCGGACCCGTCGCCAAGGTCGCCTGTGACTGCTCTTGGCCGGTGTCACCTCAGCCCTTGATCCGCAAGCCCTGCCGGACACTCACGGCACGATCGCCTTCCACGTCGTCGACTGAATCAGTTCGCGACCGCGATGAAATCCTCCTTGGTTCGCACACCGCAGTCCGGGCAGCACCAGTCCACGGGGATTCGTGACCAGGCAGTGCCGGGGAGGAACCCCTCTCGGGCGTCGCCCGCACCCTCGTCGTAGTGGTAACCGCAGCCAGGGCAGGCGTGCACTCCTGACGCAGCACGCGCAGCCGATGTGCTGGCGATGCGCGCCATGCGCGCCTCGGCAACGGGGTCGTCGAGACGGAGCTTCCGCCGACGGCGCGGCTGGACGTGCGCTCTTGACAGATCCCCGTCGAAGTGATCGGCCACGCGCGGGTCCATGACTCGGAACCACAGCGGCGGCGCGAGGGCCAGCAGAATCATGCCCGCGTAGCCGGTCGGCAGCGCCGGAGACTCCTCGTAGTCACGCAAGGCCTGGTAGCGGCGGGTGGGCTGCGCGTGATGATCGCTGTGGCGCTGCAGGTGATAGAGCAGCACGTTGGTCGCGATGTTGTTGGAGTTCCAGCTGTGCCGCGGCTGCACCTGCTCGTAGCGCTCGCGGTCGCCCGTGGCGACTTTCTGGCGGAGCATGCCGTAGTGCTCGAGGTAGTTCACGGCTTCGAGCAGCGCGATCGCGATAGCTGCCTGGATCAGCAGGTAGGGCAGCACCGACCAGCCGAGCCAGATCAGGATCAAGAACCACAGCGCGGCGGTCATGAGCCAAGCGTTCACGACATCATTGCTCAGGCGGAAGGGATGGCGTCCGCGGCGTCCGATGCGGGCCTTCTCCAGACGCCAGGCACTGACCAGCGAGCCGACGACGGTTCGGGGCAGAAACTCATAGAAGGTCTCGCCGAGTCTGCTGCTGGCTGGGTCATGGGGAGTCGCGACGCGCACATGATGGCCGCGGTTGTGCTCGATATAGAAGTGACCGTAGATGCTCGGCGCCAGCGCGATCTTCGCGAGCCAGCGTTCGTGCTTCTCCTTCTTGTGGCCGAGTTCGTGTGCGGTGTTGATGCCCAGGCCGCCGATGAATCCGAGAGTCACCGCGAGGCCGACCTTCTCGGTCGTGGTCAGGCCTGCATTGACGATGAACCAGAGCCCCACCAGCAACCCGGCGTACTGCACGGGGAGGAAGGCGAAGGTGATCCAGCGGTAGTAGCGGTCGTTCTCGAGTGCATCGATGAGTTCGTCCGGAGGGTTCGCATCATCTCTACCCGTCACCCAATCGATAAGGGGGACCAGGCCCAGGATGACGATGGGGCCGAGCCAGAGCCAGACTCCCTGATCCGTGAGCGAGAACAACGCCATCGCGGCAAAGGGGATCACGGGCATGGCGAGAGCGGTCAGCCACAGATACCGCTTGCGGTCACGCCACTGGTCCACGGAGTCAGGGCGCACACTGCCGTGCACAGCCATCTCTTCACCTCCCTCGCGTCAGTGAACCACTGGTCAGGCTGGGGTTCAACACTTTTTGCCCCGATGTCCACCCGTCCCGATTCCCGATGAGACTGCGTGGACTACTGCTACGCGCAGCGATCACCCACGAGACGTGCGCATGCGGACATCAAAGCGCGCCACGAAGAGCATGTGGGGCACGGTGAGGCCCCAGACGATGACGAGGCCAATCCACAGCATCGGGCCGACGGCGTGACTGGGATCGATGAAGGTCGCGAGCGCGACGACGACCACCACGAACCCCACGAGGGCAGGTACTCCCCCGCGCATCACCTTCAGCACACTTGTTGCATCGATTCGCCCGTACGTCACGTCCGCCAGACGGGCCGTGTGACGCAAGGCGTGCCAGAAGCCGAAGTAGACCGCGAATGCCAGCAGCGGTGAAGCCACATAGCCAAGGACAGCCAGGGCCATGAGCTCGATCGCACCTCGGACATCTCCATGATGAATCAACCACAGCAGTGTTCCGATGACGAGCAGCAGAACTCCGAGCCGCGTGAGTGCGATCACCGGTTCGGTCATCACCATGGCCAGTCTCGGCTCGATCGCCACGAGGGTCGAGACGGCTGCCGGCGAGGTGAGTGGCAGCAACACCGGTGCGCTGCCGAGAGCAAGCGCGTAGCCGATGCGCCATCCACCTCGCACCGGTGGAAGCCCCCGCAATTCGCGCGTCGCTTCGACGTCACCTGTGCCGAAGTGCCAGACCGTCATCGCAATGACACCGACGAAAGCCGGGCCAGGCCAGACGTAGATCGCAAGGGCGGCAGCCACGGCCACAGCCAGGTACACCGCCGTCAGCTGGAGGCGTCGCATGCGGGCGATCGGTCCGGGGAGGGTGAGGTTGTCGACAGCGCCGTGCGGGATTCCGACGATCAGCGCAACGAGCGCCACTGCGATCGCCATGGGGCTGATGCTCGTTGACTCGGCCGTCGCCCCCGAGAGGATGCTGACGACGACCGCGAATCCGGCCGCCACGATGCCAAGATTGAGTACCACCAGTGCAGGTGTCGAGACGGCCGATGCCCGCCCCGCAGGCGCCTCCAGCACGGTAGCCATGGCCATACTCTGGCCCTGTTGATTCAGATCCGCCAGTGGGGCAGGCTTCCAGTCGCGGGAATCATCGCGACGCCACTGCACGTTGTCGCCAGCGCCACGGACGTGGCTCGTGACACCTGATCCTCGGAGGAACCATGGCCACCTCAGCCTTCACGGCTGATGACTTCAGGTCGATGCTGCGGGCGGACGGCATCACCCTCGTCGACTTCTGGGGAGCCTGGTGCGCCCCATGCCTGACATTCACGCCGATCTTCGAGGACGCCTCCGAGCGTCACACGGATGTCACGTTCGCCACGGTGGACACCCAGACCGAGGTGACACTCGCGTCCGAACTCGCGATCTCCGGTGTGCCGACGGTGCGGGGATACCGCGATGGTGTGCAGGTCCTCGACTACTCCGGCCCCATGACGCCGGCGATGATCGACAGCGTCCTCGACCAGATGCGCGCACTCGACATGGACGACGTCATCGCGCGTGCCGTTGCACGGGAGCCGTTGCCTGCCGTGCGGCCGATGGTCTTGTAGCTGTCGTTCGAGTGGGCGCAGGCCGCCCCTCCGAGCACCACGCATGTGGAAGGCTGAAGGCATGTCCCATCGCCGCGCCATGCCCGCCGCCGCTCTCCTCGTCGTTGTTGCCCTGGTCATCGCGGGCTGCTCCAGCGGCAGTTCCGAGACGTCCACCGCTTCCTCCGATGCCACGTCAACACCCACGGCTGCCACGCAGGCATTTCCCGTTGCGGAGGATGGCTCGATCATCACGCCGAGCGGGTACGTGTTCAAGGGCGAATTCGCCATCTGCAATCAGGCGAAGTGCGCGGCTCCGAACTCCGACGGCACAGCTCAGTGCACCTGCCAGCGGCTCACCGACACGTGGACTCTGAGTCCGGTGCCCAATGCAACGCTCAAGCAGCTGGGCAATCAGGGCAATCTGCTTTCGACCTTCACCACAGCTAACGTCACGTCGGCCAATTCAATGAAGTGCTCCGGAGGTCAATGGGCCGACTGCTACGGGGCCCTGTGCACTACTGCCTCCGATGGCACCGTGACCTGCACCTGCCCTGTGGCCAAGGACTGGCCCGATCAGTGGATGAAGTACGTCGATGACTGTGCGTCAGGCAGCTGTACTGATGACCTCGTATCCGTGGCACCACTGTTCCCTGAGACTGACACGAGCTTCACCGACTTCGTTGCCGCCGTGAAGCAGGCGGGCGACACCGTCCCGGGCATCCCCACGGCCTGCCCAATTCCCTGAGACTGACTGCTCATCCCTGAACTGACTACTGCGCGACGGCCGACTTCTCTACCTCGAGGATCGAGACCGAGGCGCGCTTGGCCTCGAACGCAGCCTTGCCCCCTCGGGCTCCGAACAGGTACTTGGTCCACACCAGCCAGATGATGGCCGCGATGTTCACCAGGAGGAGGAGGACCTTGATCGCCGTGACGTGGTGCGTGAGTTCCAGGATCTCCCAGGGCAGGAAGACCGAGGTGAGGACGACCGCGAGGTACTCGCCCCAGCGCTTGGCCAGCCACAGGCCGACTCCCTCAAGCCAACGGAGCAGTCCGTAGAGGATCATCAGCGCCCCGATGCCGAAGAGGGTGGACGCTGTCACATCGGTTGCATCGATGATCCAGCGAGCAACGACAGAGTGCTGCAGATCCCAGCCGAACTGCTCGGCAATCTGCTGCAGCAGCGGAAGGTCCTTGGACCACAGTGAGGCGAAGTCCCCCTTCATGCCGTCCCAGCGCCACACCACGAGCGCGGCCAGGATCAGGCCGAGTCCCTCGATGAATCGCTCCACAGCGAGCAGTCGCATGATGATGAGGTCGCGGAGCATGCGCCCGCGCACCACCTCCGGGGCGTGATCTGCTGGACCGGAGTCTCGCGGTTCGCCGGGAACGAAGTCTCCGCATCGCAGGCAACGCCACGACTCACCAGCGGGGGTCGCGACACGCAGGCGCTCGGCGAGATCAGCCTCGTCGGGCCGAAACGTGATGTGACCCGATCGGCCGCACGCAAGCAGTGACCAGTCCACGCGCCTGAGATTAGCGACGATTCAGGTGCGTCGGCCTACTCCTGGGCCGCCTGCGCGGGGGACACAGCACAGGCGGGTGTGGCGCCGGGCAGCCGGTGGCGATTGCGGTACATCACCGGGCCCGCCAGGGCGAGCAGGTGGCGGACACCGGGAAGAAGCATCACCGAGCCGAGGCCGCGATACGGACGCCTGCTTCGACGAAGAAGGTGGGCCATGGCCGGCGGTCCGACCACGTGCCACCCCTGCGGGTCGACGAAGACGGGACCCTCAGCGAGTTCGGCGGGTGTGACGCCCCATTGGTCGAAGGCGACCCCTTGGAAGGGGCGGATGTCCACGGGGGGATCGATTCGGGCGCGAATGGAGTCAGTGCCGTTCTGGCACACACCGCAGTCGGCGTCGAACAGGAAGATCGGCCGGTCAAGGAGGGGAGCCATCATGCAGGTGAGTATACCCCTGGGGGTATATCGACATCAGGGGGTCTGCGCCACGCAGTTGACGAGCGAGTAGGCACCCTTCGACGACTGCGACGCCACCTGCACCCCGTCGATCGTGATGATGCAACGGGTGTTGATCGAGGTCGCTCCCCCCATGCCCGTCACTGACAGTTCACTGACGTCGATCACCGTTCCCTCCGGGATCCGCACCTCATGCGTGAACGGTGCAGGAACGCCGAGCTTCTCCGTCATCTGCGGCTGGCCGTCAATGACATCCACATAGGACAGGTGCGTGACGCTGAGTCCGTCCGTGAGCACTTCGTAGACGACGGTGGTGCCGGTGAACTCCAGTTCAGGCATCGCTTCAGGGCTGGCCTGATCGGCCGATGCTTGTGTCAGGTCATCCGCAGCACTGATCAACGACGCTGCGGAAAGGGCGCAGGCCAGTACCGACACAACGAGTCCGACGATCGCAGGACCACGCGCGCGGCGAGGCAGGATGAGGCCCGCGGCGGCAAGGGTGAGGGCAACGATGCCGAGGGGGAGGGTGAGGAAGGTCCAACTCGGCAGGGCGATCGTCCCCGCGCTCGACAGCAGCGCCAGCAACACGGATGCAATGGCGAGATCGCCGTTGCGGCGCTCCGCGGCCGTGACCTCACTCATAGCGATAGCCGCAGAACCGGCATACGCGCGCCTCCAGGAGAATCTGCTCCGCACAGTCCGGGCAGCGCTTCGTCTGCTCTCTAGGTGCCCTTCGGAACCAGTTCTTGAACGTCCAGGCGCTCGGCTGGTCCTCGCGCGGAGTCTCAATGCAGGCCGACCAATACGCGGCGTTCTCCCGAGCCTCGCGGGACGTCGCACCGGATGACTTGGCGGCGATCTCCTCCGCCAGCACAGCCGCTGCCGTCAGCACCGCGGTGTCCTGACTGAGCACGGCGGGCATCGTCGCTGTCCACGCGAGGCGCAGTGCCTGCTCCGGGCGTCCGATGGCGAGGGCCTCGCGGGCGGGGGTCAGCGCGTCTTCGTCCGTCATGCGTGCCTCGTCAGGTCACATCGTCGGCGAGCAGGTCCTGGTTCACCGTTGCGAACGTGTAGTCGTCAGATGTTCCTCGCGCGAGTGTCCAGATGAGGTCGAATCGGTCCTCTGGCCATTGCGCAGGAATGTCGCTGCTGTTGCGGATCGGAAAGTGACTCAGCAGCTCCGGCATGCTCCCGTGATGCCACACCACCAACGCATCCTCGTCTTCGGCGAGAATGCTCGTGGCCGCGGCGGCGGCGTCCTTGTGCGTGAAGTCGCTTTCGATGGTGACGTGGAGTCGATGAGCCGTGGGTGTGGCAGTGTCCCGCTCGCGCTTGCTCTTGTAGTCGTGGGTTGGCTCCGTGGCGATCACGCGCGCGGGGCGAGCGAGACCCGGCCGTCGTTCCGACGGCACGCTGTCGAACAAGGCGGCAAGTGCGCCGGCGCGCGTCCATCCCTGCACCGAGAGCGAGTGCGGATCGTTCTGGCCATGTCGGTCGACCCCGAGTGGCGGACCGGCTTCCCCAGGCTTCTCCGCGTGGCGAAGGAACATGATCGTCGACGGTGGCATGCCCCAACTATGGCAGGGAGGCCGGTGACGGTACTGCCGACGACCTGACTGTCACGTCAGGAGTCCGGTGACTGCCTACTCGCCGCCGATATCGCGCGTGAGGGAATCCCAGACCACCGCGCGCACCTTGCGCTGGTAGTTGATCTCACCCTCGGACAGCAGCGCCAGTTCTTTGGCAACCATGTCGACGTGCTCGGGGTCACCTGCATGCGCGGAGACGATTCCGCGAAGCTCATGGACCCGCACCTGCAGGGCCATGCGCTCGGCGTTGACGCTGTTCGCACGTGCAGCAAGGGTCGGCTCGTCGTCGACAGCTCTCTTGAGCGCACCGTCGGGGCCGGCATCCACGGCAGCCTCCGCCTCGAGGCGGGCGGCGAGGTCGTCCAAGGCCCGCGCCACCGAACTCCACCAGACACCCGACGCCGCCGGTGATTCAGCAAGGGTGGACAGGGATGAGTGATAGGTCGTGGTCACGGTGCCTCCCGGGTCAGGTCTGACATCTTGCAGCGCGGGGATCGCCCGCATCTGATTCCAGTGTCGGCACGAAAGGCCATGAACTGGCATCGAGAAGGCACTATCAAGGCCGCAGATATGTCGCAGGAGTGTCTCGCCCTGAGGGGGCTCCAGTGCGGGGTGATCTGGGTCACTCACCGGTTCTGATCGCCGCACGTGGCGGCGGCGTCGTCAGGAGAGCAGGGCCCCGGGATCGTCCGGCACATCAGCGGCGAATTCCTCAAGAGCCTCCCGGGGCACATGGTCGAGTGCGGCGGCGTTCGTCGCCCGCAGCACAACGGGGGCAGCTGCTCCGGCCTCGTAGGACTGCAGCCACCGTCCGGCGCAGACGGCCCATCGATCGCCAGGCTTCAATCCGGGGAATCCGTACTGGGGCAAGGGGGTGCTGAGGTCGTTGCCGACGGCCTTCTGATGCTCGAGGAACTCCGCCGTCACTACGGCGCACACGGTGTGCGAGCCGAAATCATCGGCGCTCGTCGTGGTGTAGCCATCTCGATAGAAGCCGGTCAGCGGCTCCATCCCGCACACGTCGAGCTCGCCGCCGAGCACATTGCGCTGATCGTCGCGCGAGACTCTTGCCATGAGTCGAGGGTAGAGCGCTGGACCAACCTGTGCATTTCGATTGATCTAGACGACTGCGTGACCTACCGTCAGATCGTGACCGACATCCATGAGACGCTCCCCCGGCTCGATCCGCACACGGATGCGTTCTATCAGGATCCCTACCCCGCATACGCGGAGCTGAGGGACAAGGCTCCCGTCTACGAGATTCCCGACCAGCCGGGCCTGTTCTTCGTGACGACATGGCCTCTGGTGCGCGAGGCACTCATGGACCCCGCCCGCTTCAGCAACAACATGCCCGCCGCCCGCCGCGACACTCCCCCGCCGGAGGTCGTCGACGAGGTTGAAGCGCTCCGAGCCCAGGGCTATCCGTACCGACCTGCGCTCGGCACCAACGATCCGCCCGATCACACGCGCTACCGCAAGATGGTCAATCGTGCGTTCACCGTGCGCGGTCTCGCGTGGATGGAGCCGCTGGTCGACGAGGTGTCCGACCAGATCGCCTCGTCCCTGCCTAACGGCGAGGTCATCGACGCGATGGAGCAGGTGACCGTTCCCCTGCCCGTGTGGGCGATCATGCGCATCCTCGGGCTGGACGACAAGTACCGCGAGGACCTGCGCCGGTGGTCCGACTCGTCCAACGCGGCCCTTGGCGGAAAGCTCTCGGCCGAGCGGTGGCTCGAGGTCGAGCGCGATGTCCTCGAATATCAGCAGGTCATCTGCGAGGTGCTCGACGATCGCCGCGTGAATCCGGGCCCCGACCTGCTGACCACCTTGGTGAAGGCCGAGAACGATGAAGTTCCCCTGACCAACCATGAGCTCGTCTGGTTGGTGCGCGAGCTCGTCGTCGCCGGCAACGAGACCACCATCCGCGCACTCGCGGACATGCTCGTGCGGATCGATGAGATGCGCGCGACCCAGCCCGATATCTGGGACCGCATCCGTGACGACGAGGCCTTCCGCCGAGGGCTCGTCGAGGAGGGCATCCGCTACTCCTCACCCGTCATGGGGCTGTGGCGCAAGGTCATGTTCGACACCGAGCTCGGCGGTGTGGCAGTACCCGAGGGCTCGACCCTCTTCCTCGCCTATGGATCCGCGAACCGCGATCCGGAGGTGTTCGAGGATCCGGACACGTTCGATCCCCTGCGAGAGAACGTGAAGGAGCACCTCGCCTTCGGCCACGGGATTCACGTGTGCGTCGGCGCAGGGCTTGCGCGCATCGAGGCATCGTCCGCGCTCCGCGCCCTAGGCGAGAACGTGACCGCTTTGGAGGTGCTGGATCCCAGCGCCCTTCGGTTCGGTCCGAGCTTCGGCCTTCGCGGTCTGACGGAACTGCCCGTGCGCGTGCACCGGCGTCATTCGTGACGCGTTCGCCCGGTGAGATCGTCACCGCACTCGTTCGTGCGTGCGAGGCGCGCGATCTGGACACGGTGTGCTCGCTCGTCACCGATGACATCGAGTACGACAACGTGCCGGTTGGAGTCGTGCATGGACCCGACGGGGTTCGCTCCGTTCTCTCCGGGGGCGTTACCGCCGCAGCGACCGATGTCGAGTGGGTCGTCCATCGCCAGGTGGAGAGTGGCGACACCGTGATGAACGAGCGGACCGACCGATTCCTCGTGGACGACCGATGGGTTGAGATCCCGATCGCCGCGGTGTTCGTCGTTCGAGACGACAAGGTCGCTCTGTGGCGTGACTACTTCGATCTTGAGACGTATCGACGCCAGCGCGGATAAACGATGCGTCTCGTGGCCATCCGATGGCTACGGGACGGAGTACCCACCATCGACCGTGAGGATTGCCCCGGTCATGAAGGAGGACGCATCGCTGGCGAGGTAGACGATCGACGGCCCCAGTTCCTCCGGCAGGGCGTAGCGCCGCTGGGGAGCCAGATCCACCCACCATGGTGCGTACTCGGGGTCATCGATCGGTGCGATGCCCGTCTTGACGTATCCGGGAGCTATCGCATTGACGCGGATGCCCATATCCGCCCATTCGACCGCAAGACTTCGCGTAAGTTGATGAATGGCCGCCTTCGATGCGTTGTAGGACGCCTGCTCCTGCGGCCGGTTGACGATGAAGCCGGAGATCGAGCCGACGTTGACGATGACGCCGGAGCCTTGGGAGCGCATCCGACGCGCAGCGGCCTGACACATGAGCAGCGTCACGCCGACATTGGTGTTCATCACCTCGTGCAGTTCGTCCGCAGTGATGTCCAGAGCCGGCTTCCATCGGCAGATGCCCGCGTTGTTGACCAGGACGTCAACGGCGCCCAGCTGCTGCTCAGCCTCGGCGATGATGCGCTCGGGTGCACCATCCTCGGTGAGGTCGATCAGGACTGAGTGCGCACGCCGCCCTCGCTGCTGGATCTCGGCGACAACGTCGGCCGCAGCTGCCGCATCCCTGCCGGTGACCAGGATGTCAGCGCCCGCGTCTGCGAGAGCAAGGGCGGCGGCACGTCCGATCCCGCGAGTGGATCCGGTGACGACGGCCACCCGCCCGTCGAGGCGGAAGGAATCCAAGGCCGACACGAAGGGGAGTCTAGGAGTGAAGTCCCGGCTGCGCCGGGCCTTTCGTTTGGCGCTCGCGAACCGACCTGTCGACTACTGGACTCGGTGGGGCTGAATCGCGTTTGACGGGATTGTTCCGAGTCGACCCGCCTGATAGTCCTCGAAGGCCTCCACCAGTTCGGCCTTGGTGCACATGACGAACGGGCCGTAGGCCGCGACCGGCTCGCGCAGGGGCTTGCCACCGAGCAGGAACACCTCGAGGTTAGGCGAACTGGAGTCCTGTCGATCATCTGCGCTGATGACAATCGAGTCGCCCTGCTCGAGGACGGCGAGCTGTCCAGAGCTAAACGGTCGACGCTCGGCCCCCACAGCACCACTGCCTGCCAGCGCATAGGCCAGCGCGTTGAACTCCGCAGGCCATGGGACGACGACCTGTGCCCCGGGCGCAACCGTGATGTGCGCGATGGCCAGAGGGGTGTGCGAGATGCCCGGGCCGGAATGGCCGTCGATGCTGCCGGCAAGAACGCGTACGAGCGCTCCGCCGTCGGTGGACGACACCAGCGACAGGTCCTGGCCCTGCAGGTCCTGATACTGCGGAGCGATGCGCTTCTTCTCGCGCGGCAGGTTGATCCACAACTGCAGGCCGTGGAACAGCCCGCCTGCCTCGACCAGTGCTGCCGGCGGGGTCTCGATGTGGAGGATTCCGTCGCCGGCGGTCATGTACTGAGTGCCACCGGGCGTGATGGTGCCACCACCCCCGTTGGAGTCCTGATGGATGAACTCACCGTCGATGAGATACGTGAAGGTCTCGAAACCGCGGTGCGGATGCCACGGCGTGCCCTTCGGCTCGCCGGCGCCGTACTCGACCTCGCCCATCTGGTCCATGTGGATGAAGGGATCGAGCTTCTCCATCGGAACTCCGGCAAAGGCCCGGTGGACCGGGAACCCCTCGCCCTCGAAGCCGCGAGGTGCCGTGGTGAGGGACGTGACCGTGCGGCCGGTGTCGGCCGACAGGGTCGTCAGACGGGGAAGGGTCAGCGTGTCGGCAGTGACGGCAGGCATGTTTGCTCCTCAAGGATCGATGACAAACAATACTTTACCATTCAACTATAATTCCTGCCAGCCCACATCTATGCCCGTCCAGGTCACGAGACGAGGACGCGCTCCTGCTCTCGAATGAAGGCTGTCGCCTTGGTGTTGAACAGCAGGCCCAGGATCACCAACTCGACCACGACGACGACCGTCGCCCGCCACCACTCGCCGTGCAGCAGGTAACCCAGTGCACCCAGCAGATTCAGGCCCGCGACGATGGCGAGGATCATTCGCGCCCATGCCCGACCCCGGGCGAGGTAGACCGCGACCATGACCCGGATGAAAGCGATCACCAAGGTCAGGATCCCGGCCACCAGCATGCTCTGCAGGAGCGCTCCACCGTTCACGTCGACCACTCCGTTGGCCACGAGAGTCGCCTCGATCTCCGTGGCCAGGTTGAGGTCCGTCATGTGCAGCGCGGAGGAGATGAGATCCAGCCCCGAGATCACTCCGACGGTCGCCGCTATCCACTGCAGGACGACGACGATGGTCACGGACCCAGGACGCTTCATGACGTCCACGCTACGCGGGATGACGTGCCTATGGGCGTCTTGCACTGGATACAGTTCGGTCATCATTCGGCACCTAGGAGAGCGGTGAGACGACTTCCTCTCGTGGCGCTGATCGCGGCACTGACGACCCTGGGTCCGCTCGGCGCAGTTCAGGCGACCGACACGTTCACCGCTCCGGACTATGCCAACCCCGCATGCAGAATCACTGCGGGATCAAGCATTCTAGGGGTGACTCCGGACATGGTCGCTGGCGTCGTGGGCTTGCCCATCGCGCTTCCCGCCAGTCCCGCCGCGCAGACGCTCGTCGTGACCGAACTCGGGCAGTCGGTGGATCAGACCGGAGTTCGCGACTTCCTTGCCACCTGCGGGCTGGATTCAGCTACGTGGACCGATGTCCTGTGGGCGGGAGACTCAGTCCCCCCCTATGGCGGTGAGGCAACACTGGACCTCACCGTCGTCGCCGGAATCCTGCCCGCCAACACCACACTGAAGACCGCGACAGTTGATGACGGTGACTTCCTCAACGCACTCGTCAACGCAGCACATGCGTGCGGACTTGACGGGAATGATCCTGCACTCTGGAACCGCAGCCAGCTGGATACACCCGTAGGCGGCTGCATCGTGTCCATGAGTTTTGCGGTCTTCGAAGCTTCGATCGGCACCTACGCCCTCAACGTCCTTGGCTTGACCGACCCCGCCGATCGGGTCGCGTGGTTCAACGACGTCAACATCGCCCTCGCGGGCATGGCCTCATCCGGTGTGATCACCGTGGTGTCCAGTGGAGACGAGGGCTCGGGCGGCTGCGAGCCTGACACGAGAGGCGTACAGGACTTCATGGCCGGGCAGTGGCCATCCACGAGCGCAGATGTCGTGTCGGTCGGAGGAACCATGTGGGGCGACGCGTCGTCCACCGGCGGCGCCATGACTGTGAATGACTCATACTCGCCTGGCTCAACGCTCAAGCCCGTCACGTGGCGCACGTGGGACCTTGGCAGTGACTGCTACTGGGCCTACCCGACAACGATCTGGCCTGCCGTGGGCACAACGGGCGGGGTCAGTATGTACATCGCACTTCCCCCGTATCAGTCCGCCGTCGCTACATCCCTTGGAGTCACCTCGGGGCGCCTGTCACCTGATTTGTCAGCGCTTGCGGGCTGGCCCATGTGGTTCATCCCCACCTTCAACGCTCCAGCAACACCCACTCTTGAGATGGGGACCAGTGCCGCTGCTCCACTCGTCGCAGTCGGACTCGCTCACGTGAACGCTGCTCTGACGTCGCGCGGACTGACGCCACTTGACAACTCCGGAGGCGCTCTGGACGTGCATGACGTCATCTACAACCCGGAGTTCGCGTCGGTGTTCAACGACGTGACAGATGGAAACAACAACATCTGGTCGTCCGACTTGTGGACTGGGCCGAATGCCGTCACGACAGTAGGCGCACTACAAGTATTCGGATTCCTCGACGGATCAGGTGTTCCCTTCGCCAACAGCTCATCCACGATCACCGGCTATTCGGCCGGTGTCGGCTACGATCTTGCGACAGGTCTCGGCGTGCCCAACTTCGCTCGACTGGCCACTCTGCTCATCGCTGCACAGCAGCCGGCGCCGAACGGTCCACCACCAGTGCTGCAGCAACTGCCCGCGCCCGACACCGGCTCCTGCGACCTGATCGTCACCACCTACGACTGGGGAGGGGCATCGACGGGCGGATGGAGCAGGTCATGGGCCCAGTGGGTGAATGACGGACGCGGTGGGCCAGTGTGCACGCGGACGCTGGTGTACAGCAACGCCCTGCGGCATTGGATCGTCCAGCGGTAATGCGCTGCAGCAGGAACTCGTGCAGCGGTAATGCGATGCAGCAGGAACTCGTGCAGGGCTAGATCGGCAGCTTGCGGAACAGCGGGCGCGGCACCGACTTCAGGCCAGCCATGACGAAACGCAGGGGTCCGGGCGCGTAGACCGTCTCCTTGCCCTTGCGCAGCGCGGTGACGATGATCTTCGCGACATCCTGCGGATCGATCGTCATCGGAGCTTCCTCCAGACCGGTCGTCATGCGTGTGCGCACGAAGCCCGGGCGCACGATCAGCACTCGCGCCCCGGTTCCATGAAGCGCATCCCCGAGTCCCTGCGAGAAGGCATCCAGCCCGGCCTTCGTCGATCCGTACACGAAGTTGGAACGACGAGCGCGGTCGCCGGCCACGCTGGAGAGGACAACGAGCGTGCCGTGACCCTGCCGACGAAGGCGACTTGCCACGCGGAGTCCAACGCTGACGGCACCGGTGTAGTTCACCGTCGCGATCTGCACTGCGGTATCCGGATCAGCCTCGGCTTCGGCCTGATCGCCGAGCACGCCAAATGCTAGGAGGACAACGTCGACGTCGCCGGCATCGAAGACGCCGTCGATGACCTGCGCATGCGTGGCCGTGTCGGCAGCCTCGAAGTCGACCGCCTCGACGCCCGAGACACCTGCTCCCGTCAGCGTCGCGACTGCCGCGTCACGGGCCGGTGAGGGTCGGCCAGCAAGCACCACCCGGCGGAGTCGACCACGCGGCAGGGCGAGCACGGTCGCGAGCGCGATCTCACTGCTGCCACCAAGGACGAGCACGCTCTGGGGTTCGCCGAGTGCATCCATCACAGGGACAGTCTCCTTGCCAGGTCGGAGGTGAAGACACCTTGGGGGTCGAGCGCATCACGATGACGCTGCCATTCGGACAGTCGTGGGTAGGTCGCGGCCATCATCGCCGGCGACATCCGTGAGTCCTTCGCGAGGTAGAGACGGCCGCCCGCGGCGAGCACCTCATCATCGAGCTGATCCAGGACGACTCCGAGGCCATCGACTCCGGCGGGCACGTCGACGGCCAGAGTCCAGCCAGGCTGCGGAAAGGACAGCGGACCAGGGTTGGCCGCGCCGAACCTCTTGAGCACGGTCAACGCGGACAGAGCACCGACACCGCGGAGGGCGGCCAGGGCGCGGCCGACCAGTTCACCGGCCGAATCGGGGACGGCGAACTGATACTGAAGGAAGCCGGACGGGCCGTAGACCCGGTTCCAGTCCTGGACGATGTCGAGCGGATGGAAGAACTCGGCAATGGTCTGCAGTTCGCCGGTGCGCTGTTTCGGCGCCTTTCGGAACCACGCCTCGTTGAAAGCACGCATGGTGAGGGGATTGACCAGCCCGTTCGTCGGGATGGGCGGAGCGGTCGCGAGTACCTTCGGCTCGAACTCCAGCGGCGCCTGGGCAGCCTTGCCGGCCAACTGATCCGCCGATGCATGGTCGCCGCGCGTGAGCACACCTCGACCGCTCGGGTGCACGCTGTCGACCCAGGCCACGCTGTAGCGATAGGCGTCGTCACCGGTGATCATCCGGTCCATGACGTCGTCGAGACTCGAGGTGCGTTCGGTGTCAACGCTGATGCGCGAACTGGTGATCGGGATCAGGTCGAAGGTCGCCTGGGTCACGATCCCCGTGAGGCCCATTCCGCCGACCGTCGCCCAGAACGCCTCGGGCGAGGACTCCCGATCGACGACGTGCACCTCACCGCGACCGTCAACCAGCGTCATCGTCTCGACGTGGGAACCGAAGGTGCCATCGCGGTGATGGTTCTTGCCGTGGACGTCGGCGGCGATCGCACCGCCCACCGTGACCATGCGGGTGCCCGGTGTCACCGGCACGAACCAGCCGTGCGGCACGAGGGCACGCATCACCGAGTCGAGGCTCGCGCCAGCGCCGACATGCGCGGTGCCCGTTGCCGGATCGAGTTCGATGCGGTTCATCGCCGACAGATCCAGGATCGACGCGCCACCGGACTGAGCGGCATCGCCATAGGAGCGGCCGAGTCCTCGGGCGAGGATGCCCCGCGGACCTGCGTCGCTGATCGCCGCACGAATGTCGTCGACAGTGCGCACGCGTCGCACGATGCCGGCACTCGGTGCCGTTCGTCCCCAGCCGGTCAGGGTCTGCTCACCTTCACGCAGGCTCAACGGAGAATCCGCGCCGGTCGCATCGACAACTGTCATGACGTCAGACTCCCAAAGCGCCAAGGCCGAAGAGGACGAGCCAGATGAGACCGAGGGCCTGCAGCGCGCGATCGCGCAGGACGACGTCCTCGGGAGCCTCAGCCGCCGCGCGGTCGATGTCCACGGCGTATCGCAGGATCGCCAGCACGAACGGGAGCACGCTCCACTGAGACCAAGGCAGTGCCGAGTCAGGCTGGCTCACCTCGAACGCCCACAGGCAGTAGGCCGTGATGGTGACGGCCGCCGCGACTCCCCAGACGAAGCGCAAGTACGTCGACGTGTATCCCGCGAGACTCCGGCGACGCGGCGTCGGATCCGTCGGCAGTGCATCGTTGGCACTCTGCAGTTCGCTGAACCTCTTGCCCGCAGCCATGAACAGGGAGCCGAAGGCGGCGACTATCAGGAACCACGGCGAGATCGGCAGATCGGCCGCAGCGCCACCGGCGATGGCACGCAGCAGGAATCCCATAGACAACAGGGCGAGCTCGATCACCGGCTCGTGCTTCAGGAAGAGCGAGTAGGAGAGCGTGAAGATCGCGTAGGCACCCACAATGCCGAACAGGGAGAGGCTCACCGTGAGCGCGATCGTCATGGAGACCAGGGCTAGGACGATTGACGCACCCACGGCCAGGCCGATGGGCAGTTCACCCGCCGCGATGGGGCGGCGGCACTTCGTCGGATGCGCGCGATCAGCCTCGATGTCGCGGATGTCGTTGATCAGGTAGGTCGCACTGGACATCAGGCAGAACACGACGAAGGCGAGGATCGACGGGAGCAGGACGTCCAGCTCGAAGATGGATCCCGCGGCCAGCGGTGCTGCGAAGACAAGGACGTTCTTCAGCCACTGCCGCGGGCGCATCGCCGCAACGAGCGCCGCGGGGGTGGACCGGCCAGAGGCGCGCTGCAGATCAGACATCGCGCTCCTCGTGCTGCCCCGGCTCGGAGTCACCCAGGATCCGGGCGATCTGCGGGACGACAAGGAACCAGGTGATCACGTGCATGAGGATCAGCAGGATGCGGGTTCCCCAGGCGACGGTCGACGGCTGGTCGATTGCCGGATACAGCGACGCAAGGGCCAGCAGGGTGCCCACCCAGTAGGTCAGCGCTCGCGCATGCGAGAGCCCCCGAGCGAGGGAGGCGGCGAGCGCGAAGAGCACGGCCGCGCCCAGCGGGAGAAGAATGAAGACGATCCACGGCATCGGATCCGGTTCGGTTCGTCCCCACCAGACGAGCGCGAAGTTCGTGCCGGCGAGGCGGCCGATCAGGTAGAGCACCATGCTCAGCACGGCCGACCACGAGCCGGTCACGACGCCGGCATAGACGAGCTGCCTGAGAGTCGGGTTGGCCGAGGTGGGCGGGGCCACCGGAGTCTTGGACTCCAGCCAGGGCGCGGACATGCGCCCCATTGTGGTGGCCACGAGGCTGAATCGTCCGCTCAGGGGGGATTTCCCACGCGTGCGACTCCCGTGTCGGCCAACTGCTTGCAAAAGTTACCGGTCAGTAGCATCATTGTGCTACTGGTGAGTAACTAGTGCAGCCGCAGCCGTGGAGGTAAGACCATGTCCCATTACAAGAGCAACCTGCGCGATCTGGAGTTCAACCTCTTCGAGGTGTTCGGCGCAGGCGAGCGAATGGGCTCGGGCCCCTTCGCCGAGATGGACGTCGACACGGCGAGGGAAGTCCTCCACGAGGTCGACCGCCTGGCCACCGGCCCACTGGCCGAGCCGTTCGCTGACAACGACCGCCAGCCCCCGGTCTACGACCCCGCCGCCAAGACAGTGGTGATGCCCGACTCCTTCAAGAAGGCGTTCAAGGCCCTCGAGCAGGCCGAGTGGTGGCGACTGGACCTCCCCGAGCACCTCGGCGGCACTAGCGCTCCCCCGTCACTGCGCTGGGCGGCAAGTGAGTTGCTGCTCGGCAGCAACCCGGCCGCCTTCATGTTCATGAATGGCCCGAGCATGGCCGCCGTCATGGACCACTACGGCACGGAGGAGCAGAAGCGCTGGGCGCAGATCATGATCGATCGCCTGTGGGGCTCGACCATGGTGCTCACCGAGCCCGACGCTGGCTCCGACGTCGGCGCCGGACGCGCGAAGGCGATCGACAACGGTGACGGCACGTGGCGCATCGAAGGCGTCAAGAGGTTCATCACGTCCGGCGAGCACGACATGGCCGAGAACATCATGCACATGGTGCTCGCTCGCCCCGAGGGAGCAGGTCCGGGCACGAAGGGGCTCTCCCTCTTCCTCGTCCCCAAGTACCTGTTCGACCCCGCGACCGGCGAGTCAACCAAGCGCAACGGCGTCTACGCCACCAACGTCGAGAAGAAGATGGGCCTGAAGGTCTCCACCACGTGCGAGATGACCTTCGGCGCCGATCCCGACGACCCCGCCATCGGCTGGCTCCTCGGCGACGACCACAACGGCATTGCCCAGATGTTCAAGGTCATCGAGTACGCGCGGATGCTGGTGGGCACGAAGGCCATCGCCACGCTGTCGACCGGCTACCTCAACGCCCTCGACTACGCCAAGACCCGCGTGCAGGGTGCCGACCTCACGCAGATGACCGACAAGACGGCACCGCGCGTCACCATCACCCATCATCCGGACGTGCGTCGCAGCCTGATGCTGCAGAAGTCGTACGCCGAGGGCATGCGCGCCCTGATCGCGTACACCGCGTACTGGCAGGACTTGGTGCAGCTCGGCGAGGAAGGTGAGGCCCTCCCCGAGGGCGTCGACCTCGACCTCGCCGTCCGCATGAACGACCTGCTGCTGCCCATCGTCAAGGGTGTCGGTTCCGAGCGCTCCTACGAGATGCTCGCCAGTGCGCTGCAGACCTTCGGTGGCTCGGGCTTCCTGCAGGACTACCCGCTGGAGCAGTACATCCGCGACGCCAAGATCGACACGCTCTACGAGGGCACCACGGCGATCCAGGGACTGGACTTCTTCTTCCGCAAGATGATCAAGGACCAGTTCAAGGCGATCTTCTTCCTCGCCGCCCAGATGACCGAGACCGTCAAGGGCGACGAGGGCAACGGTCGACTGCACGCGGAGCGAGAGATGCTCGGCAAGGCCCTGGAAGAGGTGCAGGCGATGGTCGGCACCATGGGCAACTGGGCCATGGCCTCGCAGGAGAACGTCAACGAGATCTACAAGGTGGGCCTGAACTCCACGCGCCTGTTGATGGCAAGTGGCGATCTGGTGATCGGCTGGCTGCTCATGCGTCAGGCCGAGGTTGCGCTTGCCGCCCTCGACGCCGGTGCTCCTGAGCGTGACCGCGTCTTCTACGAGGGCAAGGTGGAGACCGCCAAGTGGTTCGTGCGCAATCGCCTTCCGCTGCTTGCGGCAGAGCGGGCCGTGCTCGATGCCACGACCCTCGATCTCATGGAGCTTCCGGAGGAGGCCTTCTAACCAGCGCTGTGCACCTTACGATCGTCGTGGAGTCCCGCTTCACGACGATCGGAGGGCACGGTGCGCACGTCGACGATCGTCCTCGACGTGAACGAGACGCTGTCGGACCTGCGCCCGCTGTCACAGCGGTTCGTCGAAGTCGGGCTGCCCGCCGAGTTTCTCGACACGTGGTTCGCCGAGGTGTTGCGCGACGGGTTCGCCCTCACGATGACGCACCAGCGCGCATCGTTCCCTGCGCTGGCCGAGGCTGTCCTCCAACGCATGCTCGCCGGCTCCCGTTCCGATGACGCCGTTGCGGCGGCCACCGAGCACGTCATGGGAGGTTTCGGCTCGCTAAACGTGCATCCGGATGTGGCTCCCGGGCTTCGCGCCTTGCACCGGGCAGGCTTCCGCCTCGTCACGCTGACCAATGGCTCCGCCGCCTTCACCGAGTCGCTGCTCGACCGCGCCGGAGTTCACGATGTGATCGACCGATACCTGTCGGTCGACAGCGTCGGGGTGTGGAAGCCCGATCATCGCGCCTACACCTGGGCCGCGGAGCAGCTTGGCGAGCGAGTCGGATCGCTGCTCATGGTCGCCGTCCATCCGTGGGACACCGCAGGGGCCTCGCACGCAGGTCTGCAGTCCGCGTGGATCAATCGTGACGAGGGAGTGTTCCCAACGACGTTCCGGGCGCCGGACATCACTGCGCGCGATCTGGTGGATCTCAGCGCGAAGGCGGTCCGATGATCTCCATCTCCAGCCTCGCCGCACTGCCAGCTGCAGCAAACTCAGCGGTCGACCCCGCTCTTCTCATGGAGTTCGGTCTGCTGCTCGTCGTGCTCGGCATCCTCGCGAGAGTCGCGCACCGGTTCGGGTTCTCCGCGGTGCCGTTCTACCTGCTCGGCGGGCTGCTCCTGGGCAACAGCCCCGTGATGAGCACCGATCCGCAGGAGACCTTCCTGCCGATCGTGGCCGAACTGGGCGTCATCCTGCTTCTCCTGCTGCTCGGACTGG
>JAIOXK010000021.1 GCA_021741645.1 Candidatus Nanopelagicales bacterium | reverse complement strand
TCCTCGGTGAGGGACTGGTCAACTACGTGGAGCGAGCACCGCGTGTGGTCATGGCGATCCGCCCCAACATCGGTCCCGTTGCGGGCGGCACCCAGGTGACCATCGTCGGCACGGGATTCCTTCCCGGCGCGCGGGTCGTCATCGGGGGCGAGCGAGCAGAGGCTGTCGAGGTTCTCGATCCCACGCGCATCATTGCCGTGACGCCTGCCCACGAGGTCGGCTTCGTCGACGTGGTCGTGCGCAACCCGGACCTTCCCGCGGCCATTCTGGCGACGGCCTTCGAGTACGTGCCGGCACCGACCATCCTGGGGATGGCGCCCCAGGAGATTCCGGCCAGCGGCGGAGTGCCGATCCGGATTGAAGGGACGGGCTTCGAGGACGGGGTCACGGTGACGATCAATGGACTGCCGGCGTCCGAGGTGGTGGTCGTCAGCGACGGCCTCCTGACAGCAGTCGCCCCGGTGGGGGTTCTGGGCCCAGCCACGCTGGTCGTCGAGAATCCCGGCCAGCCGAGGGCCCAACTGGTGGATGCGACCTTCTACGTGCCCGACCCGGCCCCCGAGCCGATCCCTGAACCGATCCCCGAACCGGCCCCTGAGCCTGCCCCCGACCCGGCCCCCGAGCCCATCCCCGCGCCGGCCCCCGGCCCGGGAGACCCAGCCACCCCCGTGGACTCGGCCGCCGTCGCCGAGTGAGGCCTGCCGGACGCTGGATAGGGTAGGCAGGCAATCTGGGCGCCCTGAGGGCGCCCTTTCGCTCGGAATATGCGCAGGGGAGCAAGGTGACCACGACGGAGCCGGAAGGCGACCGCGACGCGTACGACGTCATGGCGATCCAGGAGCGCTGGCTCCCGGTGTGGGACGAACTGGCCCCGTTTCGGTCCGGACGTCCCGATGACGAGCGACCCAAGAAGTACGTCCTGGACATGTTCCCCTACCCCTCGGGCGATCTGCACATGGGTCACGCTGAGGCCTACGCCTTGGGCGACGTCATTGCGCGGTACTGGGTGCAGCGCGGATTCAATGTCATGCACCCGATCGGCTGGGACGCCTTCGGCCTTCCCGCGGAGAACGCGGCGATCAAGAACGGCGAGGATCCCGGGCGCTGGACCTACGAGAACATTGCCCAGCAGAAGGCGTCGATGCGCCGATACGCATGCTCCTTCGACTGGGACCGCGTCTTCAACACCTGCGATCCGGAGTACTACCGCTGGAATCAGTGGTTCTTCCTGCAGATGTTCAAGCGGGGACTGGCCTATCGCAAGGACAGCAACGTCAACTGGTGCCCGAACTGCCAGACGGTGCTGGCGAACGAGCAGGTGGTCGCGGGACTGTGCGAGAGATGCGACACGGCGGTCACCAAGAAGAAGCTGACCCAGTGGTACCTGCGCATCACCGACTATGCGGACCGACTCCTTGACGACATGACGCAGCTCGAGGGGCAGTGGCCGGAGAAGGTCCTGCTGATGCAGCGCAACTGGATCGGTCGATCCCAGGGCGCCGAGGTGCAGTTCGTCGTCGAGGGCAGGGACGAGCCCGTCACGGTCTACACGACCCGTCCGGACACCCTGTACGGCGCGACGTTCTTCGTGGTCGCCGCGGACTCCGATCTCGCAGCCGAGCTCGCTTCGGGGACTCCGGCACAGGCCGAGTTCGAGACGTACCTCGAGGGCGTCAAGCAGACATCGGAGATGGACCGACTCGACTCCTCGCGGGACAAGACGGGTGTGTTCCTCCAGCGATATGCCATCAATCCGGTCAACGGTGAGCGCATCCCGGTGTGGGCATCGGACTACGTGCTCGCCGACTACGGCACCGGCGCGATCATGGCGGTGCCCGCGCATGACCAGCGCGATCTGGACTTCGCGCGGGCGTTCAACCTTCCGGTCCGCGTCGTCGTCGACGCGGGCGAGGATCCTGCGGTCACGGGAGTGGCAACGGGAGACGACGGTCCGCATGTGAACTCCGGCCCGCTGGACGGACTCGGCAAGGCTGAGGCGATCGAGCGGATCGTCGAGATTCTCCAGGAGCGCGGCACGGGTGAGCCCGCGATCAACTACCGACTTCGGGACTGGTTGATCTCTCGCCAGCGCTACTGGGGCACCCCCATCCCGATCGTGCACTGCGATGCATGCGGCGAGGTCGCTGTCCCCGATGACCAGCTTCCCGTGACGCTCCCGCCGGCCGAGGGTCTTGAGCTCAAGCCGAAGGGCACGTCACCTCTCGGTGGTGCGACAGACTGGGTCAACACCACCTGCCCGCAGTGTGGCGGGCCGGCTCTGCGCGATACCGACACCATGGACACGTTCATGGATTCGTCCTGGTACTACCTGCGCTACGCCGACCCGAACAATGAGACGGCGGCCTTCGATCCGGAGATCGTGCGCGAATGGCTGCCGGTCGACCAGTACGTCGGTGGCGTGACGCATGCCATCCTGCATCTGCTGTACTCGCGCTTCTTCACGAAGGTCCTGCACGACATGGGCCTGCTCGACTTCACCGAGCCCTTCACTCGACTTCTGAATCAGGGCATGGTCGTCATGGACGGCTCTGCCATGAGCAAGTCGCGGGGCAACCTCGTACGCCTGTCGGATGAACTCGCGGAGAACGGGGTGGACGCGATCCGCCTCACGATGGTGTTCGCCGGCCCGCCGGAGGATGACGTCGACTGGGCGGACGTGTCTCCCACGGGGTCGCGGAAGTTCCTCGCGCGAGCGTGGCGTCTGGCCGACGACGTCACCTCGGCGCCAGGCGTCGACGTGACCACCGGTGATCTCGGCCTGCGCAAGGCGACGCACAAGGCCGTTCACGACGCTGGCATCGCCGTGGAGACCTTCCGGTTCAACGTCGCCGTGGCGAGGGCGATGGAACTGGTCAACGTCACGCGCAAGGCGATCGACTCCGGTTGCGGTCCGGACGACCCTGCCGTGCGTGAGGCGGCGGAAGCGGTGGCGATCATGCTCTCCCTCGTCGCGCCGTACACGGCCGAGGACATGTGGGCACAGCTTGGTCACGAACCCACGGTCTTCCTCGCCGGTTGGCCTGAGGTCGATCCGGCGCTGCTGGTCGAGGAGTCGGTCACGTGCGTCGTGCAGGTCGCCGGCAAGGTTCGCGATCGCCTCGAGGTGGATCCGTCCATTGGCGAGGATGAGCTGCGCGAGCTGGCCCTCGCTGCTCCCGGTGTCGTGAAGGCGCTCGACGGTTCGGGCATCCGCACCGTGATCGTGCGCGCACCGAAGCTCGTCAACATCGTTCCGGCCTAGCGCGCTCGGGAGATCCGGCGATGACCTCCCGCACGGTGGTGGAGATCGCCCCGGACGATGCCAGGCGGACGGCCCTGTGGGCTGCAGGCCTGCTCTCGGCTCAGCCCACGCCAGCACAGGCGACTCGAGCATCGACGTCGAGACAGCAGGCCATCGTCGGTGGCATGCTGCGCGATCTGGGAGCCGTCCAGCTCGACACGATCAGTGTGCTGGCGCGTTCTCACGAGTTGATCGCCTACGCCCGCTACGGGTCGCTCGATCGTGGAGCCATCGAGCGCGCGTACTGGGATGGCGACGCGTTCGAGTACTGGTCTCATGCCGCGTGCATCCTTCCACTGGACTCATGGCCCCTCTTCGCCTTCCGCCGCCGCCACTACCGCTCGCGGGGGGAGCGGTGGCACGGTGCGCCGCGCCACGACCTGAACGAGCTCAAGAAGCGCATCCGGGCTGATGGTCCCGTCACCACGGCAGATGTGGGTGGTGCCAAGCGGGGGAGTGACTGGTGGGAGTGGTCCGATGCGAAGGTCGGACTCGAGTGGCTACTCGACATCGGTGAGGTTGTCGTGAGTCGGCGCGTCGGCTGGCGTCGCACGTATGACCTGGCTGAGCGAGTGGTGCCCCCCGACCTGCTGCATGACGACCTGAGCGACGACGAGTGCATGGCTGCGTTGGTGCTCGCAGGGGCGCGGCTCATGGGCATCGGCACGGCATCCGACATTGCCGATGTGCATCGGCTGCCCGTCTCCTCCGTCTCAAGGTTCGCCGAGGCCGTCGGGCTCGTCCCGGTCGGTGTTCGCGGCTGGCCTGACGCGTGGGCGCACCCCGATGCGCTCGTGTGGCTCGATCTCGCGGGGCGGGATCGTCATCGCACGACTTTGCTCTCTCCCTTCGATCCGCTGGTGTGGCATCGCGATCGTGCGGAGCGCATCTTCGGCATGCGTCACCGGATCGAGGCATACACGCCGGCGCACAAGCGCGTTCATGGCTACTTCGCGATGCCCGTCCTGCATCGCGGGCAGTTGGTGGCGCGGGTGGATCCCAAGCGTGACAAGAACACCCTCGTGGCAAAGCGCGTGACGATGGAGTCGACGTCATCGGCGGCGGTCAGGGGCACCGCTCGCGCCCTTGCCGAGGCCGCCTTCTGGGTGGGCTCGTCGAATATCGTGATCGAGGAGGCTTCCCCCGCCCGTGCGCGAGCGGCACTGCGCGCGGAGCTTGCCGATGCTGCGCAGGCGTCCGAATCGTGATTCCTTCTCACCTCAGCCTCTCCGAGTAGGGTGCCCTGCATGCCCGTTCCTCGCGTGGCCGTGATCACGGATTCCACGTCGTATCTGCCAACGGGGTGGGCGGCTCAGTGGGACATCGACGTCGTCCCGGTGCAGGTGATCGTCGCCGGACAGCCGTTCGACGAGACCGAGGACGATCAGGCCCAGCAGGTTGCCGAGGCGCTGCGCGAATGGAAGCCCGTCACGACGAGCAGGCCTTCCCCGGCGCGTTTCCTGGAGTCCTACCTTCGCGCACAGGAGGCCGGTGCGACGGGCATCGTGGTGGCGACTTTGTCATCGTCGATGTCGGCGACATTCGAGTCGGCCGTCATGGCTGCCAAGGAGTGCGAGATCCCGGTCGAGGTGGTCGACACCCGTTCGATCGCCATGGGCGAGGGGTTCCCGGTGGTGAGTGGTGCTCAGGCCGCGCGGCAGGGAGCGGACCTGCAGCAGGTGGCCGCCATCATCCGTGCGCGAGCGGCGGATTCGCGCGTGTTCTTCTACGTCGACACCCTTGAGTACCTCCGTCGTGGTGGGCGAGTGAGCGCGGCCAAGGCAGCCATGGGTCAGGCCCTGCAGGTGAAGCCGCTGCTGCAGGTGGACGACGGCCATGTCGAGCGTATGGAGCAGGTGCGCACGGCGGGCAAGGCACTCGCAAGGCTCGCGGATCTGGCCGTTGAGGCAGCCGGTGACGTGCCCGTGGATATTGCCGTGCAGCACCTCGGATCACCCGAGCGTGCCGCTGCGCTGGCACAGGAGCTGCGCGCGCGGGTGCCCAGTGCAGGCGTGGTGGAAGGAACCGTCGGCGGAGTGGTCGGTGCGCACGTGGGCCCGGGCATGGTTGCGGTGGTCGTCTCACCGCGTATCACCGACGAGCAGTGGGTCATCAAGAGTGGTTCATCGTCGCCATCGAAGGACACCTGATGGCCGAACTTCCCGAGGCGGTGTGGTGGGCGGCTGCCGCCGTCCTCGGCTATCTCATCGGTGCGATCAATCCCGCTGCCATCGTCTCGCGAGCCTTCGGAATCGACCTGCAGCGCGTGGGGTCGGGAAACCCGGGGGCCACCAATGTGGGCAGGGCATTGGGTCCTCGCTGGGCCGTGCTGGTCGGGTTCCTCGACATCGTGAAGGGATTCGTCCCGGCCTTCGTCTTCGGTGTTCTCGTCGGGCAGACGGCCGGTGAGATCGCTGGACTGGCGACCGTTGTCGGCCACATCACGTCTCCGTACCTGAAGGGCCGCGGTGGCAAGGGGGTCGCGACGACCCTGGGTGCCATCCTCGGGGTGCAGCCGCTGCTGGCCATCCCGGTGCTCATCGGGTTCGCCATCGGGGTCGCCTTCAGCCGGAGGGTCGGGATCGGTGCCGTCGTCGGTGCGATCGTTCTGGTGCTGAGCGGGATCCTGGGCTGGGTGATCGGCTGGACGGACGAGGCGGACATGTGGTTCGCCATCGTGCTCGGGCTGCTGGTGCTCAGCCGACACGTGGGCAATATCCGGCGGGCGATCGACGGGCTTCGTCAGTAGTTGTCCACAGGATGACCGTCGACTCGTCGGTCATCCACCGAGGGCATCGGCATCGCGTAGCGCCCCCTCGCTGACTCCTAGCGTGCCGGCATGGGGTTGAGGAGCAGCGCTGAGCACATGCGCGAGGAGGCCGAGCGCCGGCTCGCTCGTGCCGCTCGTGAGTGGGTGCCCGATGCCGAGGGTCGCTCGGCCGAAGTGGAAGCACCGAGGGCCGAGCCCGTGCGCGTCGCTCTGTGGACTCGTCCCGCGATGCGGGGCCTGGCGGTGCTCACGGCGATCATTGCGGCCATCGTCGCCTACCTGATGTGGCAGGCACGGCCGCTTGAGGTCGCTGCGATGCCGAACGTGATTGCGACAGGGGTGCCGATCGATGTTCCCGTCTCGGTGACGGACACCTCGAACGCCTCGGACAGCGTGGAGTCGGGTTCCGCCCCGGCGTCATCTGTTCCCGCGCCTGCGGTCGATGTGGTCGTGCACGTCGCCGGGCAGGTGAGGAGTCCGGGGATAGTTCGACTCCCGGCGGGCTCGCGCGTGGCCGATGCGATCGAGCAGGCCGGGGGAGTGACCCGGCGCAAGGCGCTGGACTCCGTCAACCTTGCTCGAGTACTCGTCGATGGCGAGCAGGTCCTCGTCGGTGCGGGCACTCCGGCACTGGGTGGTGACCCGGCGGCAGGTGTGCCGTCGCAAGGTGTGCCTTCGAAGGTGAGCCTGAACTCGGCGACGCTCGAGCAGTTGGACTCCCTGCCAGGCGTCGGTCCTGTGCTCGCGGGGCGAATCCTGACCTGGCGCACGACACACGGCCGCTTCACGAGTATCGATGAGCTCGGCGAGGTGTCGGGGATCGGCGAGTCCATCCTCGAGCAGCTCCGTCCGCTCGTCGCACTGTGAAGCGAGCAGATCAGTGCTCGATGGTCGCCTGCTCGTGCCTGCGGGTGCGGCGTGGATCGGAGCAGCCCTTCAGCTGACGTGGGGCCCGTGGCCCGTCGTCGGGCTCGCGTGCGGAGCGGGTCTCTCTGCCGTCGTCGTGCGTGGGCTTCGGGCGATGCTCGTGCTCGCGGCGCTCTTCCTTGCGGTTGGCGCATTGGCTGCGGTGCTCCTGCAGTCCCGACTCGCCCCGCTGGAAGCCTGGGCGCAGGAGCGGGTGACCGCAACGGTCACCGGAGCCATCGCCGGCGAAGCCCGCCTGCACCGGGCACCGGCCACTGGCCAGTGGTGGGCGACGGACTCCGTCAGCGTCCGCCTGAACACGCAGCACGTCTCGGCTCGTGGACGCACGCTTGAGGTCGCCCTTCCCGTGCAGTTGCGCCTGCCCGGAGCAGCCCAGCCGCCGCCTCGGGGAACTCTGGTCACCTTGACCGGGCGTCTCGCGCCCGCTGCGGTGAACTCTGGGCTCGCAGCCGAGGTGCGGGTGAGTGCTGCGGGACTCACCCCGCTGGCTCTCCCAGGGCCCATCGATCGCCTCGCGACACAGATGCGTGACGGGCTGGCAACCTCAGTAGCGCACGCACCCACGGACTCGGGGTCGCTCGTGCAGGGGCTGACGATCGGTGATGACTCCACGCAGTCCGAGGAGCTCACCACGGCCATGCGCGCCAGTGGGCTTGCTCACCTCGTCGCGGTGAGCGGTGGCAATGTCGCCATTGTCGTTGGACTCGTGGTGGGTGTGGCCACCGTGCTGCGACTGGCGCTCTGGCTCCGCGTTGCTGCGGGCATCGTCGCGGTTGCCTACTACGCGTTTCTCGTCGGGCCGGAGCCGAGTGTGCTGCGGGCATCCGTCATGGGTGTGGTGGTGCTCGTGGGTGTGCTGGCTGGCGGCGGACGCGGCGGGCCCGCAGTGCTCGGCACGGGTGTGCTCGGGCTCGTGCTGGTTCAGCCGTCCCTTGCCCTGTCGTGGGGGTTCGCCCTGTCCGTGCTGGCGACGGCCGGCCTGCTACTGCTCGCCCCGCGGATTCGCCGTGGGCTGGAGTCCACCCGCGTGGGTCGGCGTGCGCCGCCGATGGTGCTCATCGCTGTGGCGCTGACCCTTGCCGCGCAGGTATCCACCCTGCCTGTGCTGGTGGCGATGGGCGGAGCTGTGGGCTGGGTTGCGGTACCTGCCAACCTCGCTGCGATGCCAGCGGTGGCACCGGTCACGGTTCTCGGCCTCGCGGCCGCGATCATCTCGCCGGTGTCCGAACCGGTGGCGGCTGTGATGGGAGGGCTCGCCTCGTGGCCTGCGGGCTGGATCGCCTGGGTTGCGATGAGGGCACCGGCACTTCCCGCTGCCGAGTGGCCCGTGGGATCCCTTCCCGCGGGCTGGTGGGGGGTCGCTGCCGTCGCCGCAGTGATGGCCTCCGTCGTCCTCCTCTGGCGGTTCACTCGGTCAGCGCTGTGGCGGGGGATGGGCAGGGGAGTCAAGCGTCTGATCCTTGCGACATCGGTGGTCGGCGTGACGCTGATCATCATCCGACCACCTCACCTCCAAGGCTGGCCGCCTCCGGGCTGGCTGATCATCATGTGTGACGTGGGCCAAGGTGACTCACTCCTGTTGCGCGCCGGTGATCAGGAGGCGGTGGTCGTCGACACCGGCAACGACGCGGATCGGGTGAGCGCGTGCATCGACGACGCCGGCGTTGTCGCCATTCCCGCGGTGGTGCTGACCCACTTCCACGCTGACCACGTCGCCGGTATCGCGGGAGTCCTGACCGATCGCGACGTCGGAATCGTCCTGACCAGCCCGCTGCAGGATCCGCAGGACCAGGCGCGCCTCGTGCATGAGGTGGCGTCCGCATCGGGTCAGGTGCCGGAGCCCATCACCGCCGGCGATGTGCGAAGGGTGGGTCAGGTCTCCTGGAGGGCCCTGTGGCCACGTCGCATCATCCGGGCCGGCTCGGTCCCCAACAATGCCAGCGTCGTGCTTCTCGTCGAGGTGGCGGGCACGTCGGTCCTCCTCACGGGCGACATCGAGCCGGAGGCCCAGCGGGCGATTCTGGACGAGGTGCCGAGGGTCGACATCGTCAAGGTCCCGCACCACGGGTCACGCCTGCAACTTCAGGAATTCGCCGATGCGGCGTCGGCTCCCGTCGCCCTGATCAGTGTCGGGGAGGGCAACGACTATGGGCATCCGGCGCAGGAGGCTCTGGACCTCTATGGATCACGGGGTGCGACCGTCCTGAGAACGGACCTGCTCGGAGACGTGGCAATCGTGCAGAGCGAGCCGGGAGGGGACTTGGGCGTCGTCACCCGAGGTGGCATGCTGCCTTCATCATGACTGCGCCCCGCATCACTCTCGCGATCGGCGGTGAGCCCGTGCTCATCGACCGCGCGGTGCAGTCGGTCATGGTGGCAGCCCGCAAGGGTGATCCTCAGGTGCAGCGCACAGTGATTCAAGGGTCGGATGATGAGGCCGCTCACCAGCTCCGCGAGGCAGCCGCCCCCAATCTCTTCGGCGATTCGGGTGTCGTCATCATTGAGGGAATCGACGGTGCGGACGACGCCCTTGCCTCGGCCGTTCGAGAAGTTCTGGCAGACATGCCGGACGAGACGATCCTCGTGTTCACTCACCCAGGCGGCAACAAGGGCAAGGCGCTCCTGGATGACATCCGCAAGGCCGGTGCTGAGGTCGTGGACTGTGCCGCATTTAAGAAGGGCAGGTCGACGACTGACTTCCTGACCAAGGAGTTCGCCCGCCGCAAGCGGAAGGTGACCCCGGACGCCGTCGCCACTCTCTATGACGCTGTGGGTCATGACCTGGGTCTGCTCGTAAGCGCCGTGTCGCAACTGTCGGCTGATGTCGAGGCCGATCCCATCGATGCGACGGCCGTGCGCGACTACTTCGCGGGAGTCGCGGAGGTGTCGAGCTTCACCATCGCCGACGCAGTCTGGGACAAGCGCTATGCCGAGGCATTCACCTCGTTGCGACAGGCCATGCTCACCTCGGACTCTGGTCGGGTCGGCGTGACCACGGTGTCGTCCATCGCGAGCGGTCTGCGCACGCTCGTGCGCGTGGGAGGCATGCCGCCGGGAGCCTCCGAGGCGGACATCGCTCGCGAGGCTGGCGTGCCCCCGTGGAAGATCAAGATCCTGCGGCGTCAGTGGTCCCGCTGGTCCGGAGATCAGCGAAAGCTCGCGGCCTCTGTGGTCGCGCTGGCTGACGCCGACGGGGCGATGAAGGGCGGAGTCCGCGAGGGCTCGAGCCTCGATGCCGAGCAGAAACTGCTGGCGCTGGAGATCCTCGTGGCGGGCTCGGCTCGCTCGTAGGCGCTCCGGCTAGTCCCACGGCACGTCGATGCCGAAGGCGTCGCGCAGAGCCGAGCGGTTCAGTGCCTCAGCGGCTGGTCCGTGCATCAGTGCCGCGCCCTCCCGCAGGAGGATGACGTCATCGCAGGCGTGGCGCATGCGGGCGACGTCGTGCGAGACCACGATGACAGTGCCGCCTGAATTCGCATGCTCGCGCAGTGACTCGTCCAGCGCCTGTCGGGTGACCAGGTCGAGATCGGCATCGGCCTCGTCCAGTAGCAGAAGCGCAGACTGCTGCGCCTGCACGCGGGCAAGGTGCACCCGTGTGCGCTCTCCTCCGGAGAGACTCGTGACGGCTCGTTGGCGAATGTGGGCAAGGTCGTGCCGGATCAGTGCCTCGTTGATGATGCTTTGGTCGTCTCGTGATCTGGGCGTCCCTCGCCATGCGACGCGACCCCACGACACGACGTTCTCGACGGTGAATCCGAAGGAGACGTGTCGCTCCTGCGACAAAAGCGCCCGACGCTGTGCACGTTCGCGGGCACTCAGGCCGGCCAGTGGCAGTCCGTCGATCTCGACGTGTCCGGTGTCAGGTGCCAGCTCGCCGGCGAGCAGGGACAGCAGGGTCGACTTGCCTGAGCCGTTTCGTCCTATCACCGCAGTGATGCGGCCGGCCGGGATCTCAATCGAGGTGGGGGACAGCCGCTGCACGCCATTGGTACGCACGGACACGCCGACGAGCTGCGCAGCGATGCTCATGCCCAGCCTCCCTGACTCACGCGTGTGCGCCACAGCAGGAGGAAGAAGACAGGGGCCCCCACGAGTGCCGTGACCGCACCGACGGGCAGCTCGAACGGCCCGAACGCCAGGCGCGCTGCGGTGTCCGCGATGAGCAGGAGCAGCGCTCCCGCGAGCCCGCTCACCACCACCAAGGGTCCGGTGCGGGGGCCGATGATGATGCGCATCATGTGCGGCACGACGAGCCCGACGAAGGCAATCACGCCGACTGCTGCCACCCCCGCACCGATCAGCAGGACGACTGCGGCGAGGGCCCGATAGCGAACGCCAGCAACGTTGATGCCTGCGGCAGCGGCATCGCGATCTCCAAGCGCGAGCACGTCCAGCGAACCCACCACGGTCGCGGCAACGGCGAGCCCCGCAACAGTGAACACCGCCACGGTGACCGCTCCCTCCCAGGTGGCGAGGGCAAGGCTGCCGCTGGTCCAGAACGAAAGGGAGCGAACTCCCGCTGAAGGACTCAGCGACACGATCACCGACACCACGGCTGCGGCGAATGCGGCCACGGCGACGCCAGAGAGCAGGAGTGTCACGATCTCTGGACGTCCGTCGCGCGTGGCGGCCCACACGACGATCACCATGGCGATCCCTGCACCCACGGTGGCGGCGCCCCCCGTGGCAAACGTGCCGAATGTCGCACCCACGGCCGCGGCGATCACTGCGCCCAAGGCGGCGCCCGCCGAGATACCGACGAGGGCAGGATCGGCGAGCGGATTGCGCAGGGATCCCTGCAGCAGCACGCCGGCCACGGCGAGTCCCATGCCGACGACGAGTGCCATGACCACTCGAGGCGCGCGGATGCTCATGACGATCTCGGAGGTGCTCTCAGCGGCACCCAGCCGCAATGCCGCTGCGCTGACGACCGCCAGGCCGACGAGCAGGATCACGGACGTCAGCACCCAGGGCAGGCGCCGTGTCATGGGCCCAGTTCCGCGAAGGCGGCCTGCAGTTCATCGACCAGTGCGCCGGTGCGCGGCCCGAAGGCCAGCAGCAGCGTGTCCTCGACAGCGAGGATCCGGCCCTCGCGCCCTGCCCGCGTCTGTGCCACGCCTGGCAGCGCGGTCAGTCCGGTGGCCCCGCCGACCGACTCCAGCCCGTTGGTCATGACGAGGAGGATGTCCGGATCCGCCACAGCCAGAGCCTCGGCGGTGAGTGGGGTGAAGGGTCCGAGGCCCTGCTGGCTTCCCACGTCCGTCCCGCCGGCCGCCTCGATCAGGGCGTCGGCTCCTGACCCCTCGCCGCCGAGCAGGTAGATGGCCGATGTGCCTCGCAGGTAGAGAAAGGCGACGGTGGGTCTCGCCCTGGCATCCTCGGCCGTCGCGGTGCCGGCGGCCCACTGCGCAGAAGACTCGGTGCTGTTGACAATGCCCGCTGCCCTCGCCACGGCGTCGGCACGCATCGGCACATCCGCAAGCGTCCAGGCCTCAGGCACCTCCACGATGGGCACCCCCGCGGCAGCGATCTGGTCGAGTGCCTCGGGCGGCGAGGTTGCTGCATCGACGATGACCAGATCGGGTGAGGTCGCGAGCACGCTCTCGGCGCTGACGGCATGGGCGCGAGTCAGGACCGGCACACCATCCAGCTGGGGTGCCGTGCTCGTCTCGTCGCGTCCGACGACTCGAGGCCCCGCACCCAGCGCTACGAGGGTCTCCGCGACGCCATTGGCGAGACTCACGATGCGCTGTGGGGCGTCAGCAGTGAACTGCGCGGGCGTCGGCTCGGGCAGCGGGACATCTGCCGACGTGATCGTGATGGGTCCTGACTCAGCAGTGCGCGCCTCCTGGGGGGCCGGGTCAGGTGCAGACGCGGAGGCTCCCGTGGTCGCGGCGTCAGTGTCGGCCGCACAGGAGGCGATGAGTGGAGTGAGCAGCATCGTGCCGGCGACGATGATCGCGCTCATTCTCGTCACGCGGCGTCTGCGGAGCTGCACCCGAGGATTATGGACGCGTTGGCCCATATCGTTTCCGATGACGTGTCGGGATGTCTCCGACGCTGTGTCAGGCGAACCTCTCGGTAGTCCCTCTACTGTCCGCTGCATGTTCCGAGGTCGCACGCCTGTCATCACCGTGATGGCGGCTGCCCTGATGCTCGGTGGGATCGTCATGACGTCGACGTCGGCCGTCGCCGCTCCACGTGACGATCGGACGACCAAGACGAGCACGGGGCAAAGACTGACGGTCTCCCCGGCGCGGAACCTGTCACCGGACTCAGCGACCGTGCGGGTTCGCGGGGCCGGGTTCAATCGAAGTGTCGGAATCTATGTGGCGCTGTGCGTCATGCCCGTCAAAGGTCAGCAGCCGTCACCGTGCGGCGGTGGGGTGAACATGACGGCCAATGACCCGTCCTCGGCGTGGATCTCCTCTACGCCGCCTCCGTATGGTCGAGATCTGGCTATCCCGTACAAGGCCAACGGACGATTCTCGGTGAAGCTGACGATCTCCTCCATGATCGGGGACATCGACTGCCGCGAAGTCCAGTGCGCCATCGTCACTCGCGCCGATCACCTGCGCACGGGCGATCGTCGATTCGATGTCGCCGTGCCCGTCCGGTTCGCGGCCAGCCCGTAACCCGCCCCCTGCATGCGAACTCCCGATACCCGACAACCGATACCCGACAACGGATACCCGACAACCAGCACTCGACAAGCGCACACCCTCGAAGGAGACACTCTGTGAAGATCACTACCGCCGTCATCGCGGCGTCCATCGGCATCGCCGTTGCTGGTCTTGCCGCACCGGCCCAGGCGGCCGACGGCTACAACGCCAGCATCGCCGGCCAGCGCAACTACGGTCTGCTGGCCAACCTGTCCCAGTCGTCGACGCAGACGGTCGACATCGTCAACCTGCCGGCTGGGGTGGGGCTCTATGCCCTGAACTGTCTGGTTCCGCAGGACCCGCGCTCGGCTCCCACCGTGTGCGACCTGTCGAAGGACGCTGCCGCCTATCTGCCGGCCTCGGGTGAGGCGCGCGCCACCGCCTCGCTGCCGATCAAGGTGAACGCCGAGTTCTTCGGCTCGAACCCCAACCCGGTTGACGGCGACGCGGGCGGGCAGAGCGTCGACTGCCGCGCTGACACGGGCAACCCGCGCTCGACCACGTGCGCTGTCTACGTGCTGGGAGCCGGACGCGAGAGTGCCAATCCGGCATACCTGCGCGTGTTCCCGACGAGCTTCCTGCCGGTCAAGGCCAAGCGGGCCAACGATCGGGCGACCATCACCCTCGATGGCAGCGCAGTCACCAAGGGTGCCAAGCCCAAGCTCGCCCTGGATGCACCGGAGTCGATGAAGGTGACCCTCGCCTCGGGTCTTGCTCCGTCGATCTCGGCGACGGGATGCGAGATCAAGGACGACACCATCACGGCCCTGTCCAGCAAGGGGACCTGCATCGTGCGCATCACCTCGACGGGTGGCAGGAACTACAAGCCGCTGGTCACCACTCAGGTGTTCCGGCTGACCAAGTGATATCGCGCGACAAGATGCCCCGCGACGAGCGGCGCTAACTGCTCGAGCATGCCAGCACGTGGGTCAGTGGCCGGGTGCGAGTCGGTCCAAGCCGCCTTGGATGAATGCCAGGGCGACGTCCGCCTCGCGCTCGGCCGTTGACATTCCCGATTCGATGCGGGTGATGGAGGAGTCGACGGAACCCCAGACGAGCATGGAGACTGCGGTCGGATCTTCGATACCCAGATCGGCGACGGCCGAGGTCAGCGGGGCGATGAGGTCGCGATGCTGTGCCTGGACCTGCGCTCGCCGTGTCGGGGGCAGATCAACGGTGCCGGCTGCTCGCACGAGCGCATGTCGACCGGCGCCCACGTAGTCGAGGACTGAGCGAACCCAGGCGGCGATGCGCTCGTGGGGGGTGTCGACGGCTGCGGTGGCGGTCTCGAGGGCAAGGCTCCAGTCGGCCAGTTCGTCGACGAGCACATCGGCGATCAGATCTGCCGCGCTGCTGTAGTACTCGTAGACAGCCGATCGGGAAAGACCCACCTCGGCTGCAACCTCGGCGACGGTGAAGGATCCCTCACGCAGGATCAGCGATGCGGCCGCATCGAGGAGTGCCGAACGCCGCTGCTCACGGTTGAGTGCCACGGTGGGGGCACTGATCTTCGGCATGCATGGAGTATGCCCCATGACGACGAAGGGCGCCCCCTCGCGGGGGCCCCCTTCGTGGAGTGGGTGAGCTCTAGAGAGCCTCGGCCTGCTTGGAGATGGCCGACTTGCGGTTGGCAGCCTGGTTGGCGTGGATGACGCCCGCGCTGGCGGCCTTGTCGAGGGCGCGATTCGCCTCGCGGGCTAGCTTGGTGGCCTCGTCGGCATTGCCTGCGGCAGCTGCCTCGTGGAACTTGCGCACGGCCGTCTTCAGAGAGGACTTGACCGACTTGTTACGCAGGCGCGCCTTCTCGTTGGTGCGGATGCGCTTGATCTGCGACTTGATGTTCGCCACGGGACTACCTTCTTCGAGCTGCTCGCTGGTGCTTCGGTTAGTGGTGTTGACGTCTGTTGTGCCGCACTCCGGAAGGCCGGTGGTGAAGCGACCCCCAAGAGTACCCGTAGGCTGGGCCCGAGCCCAAATCGGGTTCCTGAGAGCTACTGGTGAGGACCTCGGTGCCCGTCAACGCGCCTGCCCCGAAGCCCGGCAGCACCGATCCGTCGGTGATCCGGAACTTCTGCATCATCGCCCATATCGACCATGGCAAGTCGACTCTGGCCGATCGCATGCTCCAGCAGACCGGGGTGGTCGAGGAGCGGGCCATGAGGGCCCAGTACCTCGACCGCATGGACATCGAGCGCGAGCGTGGAATCACCATCAAGTCCCAGGCCGTGCGCCTGCCCTACGCCGCTCCGGACGGCCAGAACTACGTCCTGAACATGATTGACACCCCCGGCCACGTCGACTTCACCTATGAGGTGTCCCGCTCCCTTGCTGCCTGCGAGGGTGCGATCCTGCTGGTCGACGCCGCCCAGGGCATCGAGGCCCAGACCCTCGCCAATCTCTACCTGGCCCTGGAGAACGACCTCACGATCATTCCCGTGCTGAACAAGATCGACCTGCCGGCCGCCCAGCCGGAGAAGTACGCCGCTGAGCTCGCCCACATCATCGGCTGCTCTCCGGACGACGTGCTGCTCGTCTCAGCCAAGACCGGCCTGGGAGTCGACGCACTGCTGGAGAAGATCGTCGCGACCATTCCTGCCCCTGTCGGCAACGCGGACGCTCCTGCGCGCGCGATGATCTTCGACTCGGTCTATGACACCTATCGCGGCGTCGTCACCTATGTCCGCGTGGTCGACGGGCACCTGTCCAGTCGCGAGCGGATCGAGATGATGTCGACGGGTGCCGTCCATGAACTTCTCGAGGTCGGCGTGATCTCCCCCGAGCCGATCCCGGGCACGGGCCTGGGCGTCGGCGAGGTCGGCTATCTCATCACCGGAGTGAAGGACGTGCGGCAGTCGCGAGTCGGCGACACCGTGACGAGCGAGCGCAGCGGGGCGAAGGATGCCCTTGGCGGCTACCAGGATCCCAAGCCGATGGTCTTCTCCGGCCTCTACCCGATCGACGGCTCGGACTACCCCGAGCTTCGCGATGCCCTCGACAAGCTCAAGCTGAATGACGCCGCGCTGGTCTACGAGCCGGAGACTTCCCTTGCCCTCGGATTCGGCTTCCGGTGCGGCTTCCTCGGTCTGCTCCACATGGAGATCGTGCGCGAGCGACTCGAGCGCGAGGCGAATCTCGACCTCATCTCCACTGCACCCAACGTCATCTACCGGGTCGTCAGCGACGATGGTTCGGAGATCGTCGTCACGAATCCGAGTGAGTTCCCCACGCAGAAGGTCGCCAGGATCTTCGAGCCCATCGTCAAGTCGACGATCATCCTGCCCAGTGAGTTCGTCGGCACCGTCATGGAGCTGTGCCAGCAGCGTCGCGGCACGCTGCTCGGCATGGACTACCTCTCCGAGGAGCGCGTGGAGATGCGCTACACGCTTCCCCTCGCGGAGATCGTGTTCGACTTCTTCGATGCGCTCAAGTCGCGCACGCGCGGCTACGCCTCCCTGGACTACGAACTGACCGGGGAGCAGGAGGCCGACCTCGTCAAGGTCGACATCCTGCTGCATGGCGATCCGGTCGACGCGTTCAGCGCGATCGTGCACCGCGACAAGGCGATGAGCTACGGCACGATGATGACGAGCAAGCTCAAGGAGCTCATCCCGAGGCAGCAGTTCGAGGTGCCGATCCAGGCGGCCATCGGCTCACGCGTCATCACCCGCGAGACCATCCGAGCCATTCGCAAGGACGTCCTCGCCAAGTGCTACGGCGGCGACATCTCCCGCAAGCGCAAACTGCTCGAGAAGCAGAAGGAGGGCAAGAAGCGGATGAAGATGGTCGGCCGGGTCGAAGTGCCACAGGAGGCCTTCGTCGCTGCCCTCTCCACGACCGAGCCCCCCAAGAAGTAGCGATTTGAACCGCTTCCCGGTTCAATTCCGCGGAATTGATCCGGTATCCGCCGAAAAGTGCAGAGATGAACCGGAAGGCGGTTCACCTCTCGGGATGTATGTGCACGTACCGTTCTGCGCGAGCCGGTGCGGCTACTGCGACTTCAACACCTACACGGCCACCGAGCTCGGTGACTCCGTGCGCCGGGACACCTTCCATGAGGTGCTGGCCGACGAGATCCGGTTCGCCCGTGAGGCGCTGGGTGACCAGGCGCGGCCCGTGAGCACGGTGTTCGTCGGTGGCGGCACGCCGACCCTGCTGGGCGCCTCAGCGCTGGTGTCGGTACTGGACGCAATCCGGGTCGAGTTCGGGCTCGACCCCAGTGCGGAGGTCACCACCGAGGCCAACCCTGACAGCGTGGACGCGGGCACTCTTGCGGCACTGCGCGAGGGCGGCTTCACTCGGGTGTCCCTGGGCATGCAGAGCTCGGCTCCCTCTGTTCTGCGCATTCTCGACCGAACCCACACGCCCGGCGCGAGCGTCGCGGCTGCTCGGCAGGCTCGCGAGGTGGGATTCGACCACGTGAACCTCGACCTCATCTACGGCACTCCGGGGGAAACCGACGACGACCTGCGACGATCGCTCGACGACGTGCTGGCGGCTGGCGTCGATCACGTGTCGGCCTATTCGCTGATCGTCGAGGACGGCACGCCGCTGGCCCGTCGAGTGCAACGTGGCGAGATGGCTGCCCCCGATGACGACGTCATGGCCGATCGGTACGTCATCGTGGACGACACGCTGAGCGCGGCTGGCATGTCTTGGTACGAGGTCTCCAACTGGTCCAGGCCGGGAGGGGAGTGCCGGCACAACCTCGGCTACTGGCACGGTGAGGACTGGTGGGGAATCGGGCCCGGAGCACACAGCCACGTTGCGGGGGAGCGTTGGTGGAACGTCAAGCACCCGCGGACCTATGCCGAGCGTCTCTCCTCGGGCGTCACGCCTGAGGAAGATCGCGAGGTCCTCGACGACGACGCCGTGCGCACGGAGACGGTCATGCTCGGGGTTCGACTTGCCGAAGGTATGCCCGTCGGGGAACTGGTTGTCGACCCTGATCTGGTGAGCAGCGGACTGCTCGATGCTGGGGCCTTGGAGTCCGGGCGGATCGTCCTCACGCGCTCGGGGCGTCTGCTCGCGGACGCGGTCGTTCGTCGGCTCCTGATCTGAGGCTCCGCCGCCGGGGCGTCACGCCCGATCGACGTCGTCCTCGGAGCGTGTGATGCTGCTGCCGATGACGACACCGGTAACCAGGATCAGCATGCCGAGGGTGAACACGATGTTCTGTGACGCAGGCTCGAGTCCGTTGTACTTGGAATTCAGGTACATGACGAACCAGTTCCCGCCGATGACCATGAAGCCGAACATGAAGACCGTCAGCCCCAGAATGCCGCCGACGTAGGTCCAACGCTGGGCATGTGCCCACGCCGGTGCGCTGCCCGCACGTCGAAGCCCGAGGATGCCCGCGATGAGCAGGACGATTCCGGTGACCGTCTCCATCGTGATGATGCCGATGTAGCTGATCGCGTGGAACCACGTGGCATCGATGAACCGCCACTCGAACCCGCTGTCGGCGGGCACACCGTCACCGGAGAGAACGCCCTCGACGAATGGCCAGTTGCTTGCGTTGGGATTCGTCGGGTTGGTGATGTTGTCGAACCCCACCACGAGGTAGTAGCTCGCCACCATGAGGACGAAGAGACTCGTGACGACGCGGGCAGTGCGCCACACCGACCATGAACCCATCGGGACTCCTCCGCACCTGCACACGTGGCGACGAGAACCCCGCTGGTGCCCGTGCCCTGATCCTGACATGCAACGTATCGGCCGTGCCTGCCTGCCGGAAGTGATTCGCTGCCATGAACTGATGGCAGAGTAGAGCCATGAGCGCCGATGGCCATATTGACTCAGATCTCTTGACCGTCTCCCCGGCGGCAACCGTCCGTCATGTGGTGCTCATGCGCATTGACACGCAGCTGGACGCTGTCGAGCGAGCACGCCTCGAGGCAGACCTGCGTGGCCTCGTTGCCGAGCATCCGCACGCGGTGCGAGCAAGCCTGCACGGCGATCTGGGGCGCAAGCCAGAGTCTCCTATCGCTGCCACCTGGCTGGTGAACATGGACTTCGTGTCCATGGCTGATTTCGAGGAATACCTCGCGAGCCCGCTGCACAAGACCTTTCTTTCCGAGCATCAGGCATCGATGACCTCACTGATGTCCATTCAGGTGCCCATCTAGGACGACGGCCGGCCCGGGGCCCTCAGGCATGGCCCCCTCAGGGAAGGACGGAAATTCCCCTCCTAAACCGCCCTCCACCGTGCGCGAGTCGGTCTATCTTTCCGCCATGGCTACTGATGAAGTGATGATGTCGACCACCTTCGACCTGCCTGGCTATCGCATCGACAGGCAGGTAGGTATGTGCTGGGGGGTACTGGTGCGCAGCGTGGGCTTCGCCAAGGGCTTCACTGGCGGATTCAAGGCGCTCCAGGCGGGCGAGGTGCCTCAGTACACCGAGGTCGTCAACGAGGCGCGGGGCCAAGCGGTCGAGCGGCTCATGCAGCACGCGCGGGAGCTAGGTGGCAACGCGGTGGTGGGCGTGCGTTTCGACTCATGCGATGTCGCCGAGAATCTTGCCGAGATCCTGGCGTACGGCACGGCCGTGGTGGTGTCACCCACGTCGTAACGCTCTGCACGGTTTGTCGGGGTGACCCGACCGTCTCCGTGAACGGCAGACGTATGGCCTGGGCACGGGTAGCGTCATGTGGCACATGTCCACGCCACACTGCCCAGGAATGAGCGCATGAGCCTGAACCGACGAACGTTTCTGACAGGGGCGGCCGGTGCAACGGCGGCTGCCATCGGATTGAGGGGAACCGCCTCCGCGGCTGAACGGCCGGACGGCGTCGTCGTCACACCTGCGGATGCGCTCGAGCACCTCCAGCGTGGCAACACGCGTTACGCGAACGGCAACGTTCAGCGCAAGACATACGCGCCTCCGGGTCAGAGCCCGGAGGCCGGTCAGTGGCCGTTTGCGGCGATCCTGTCGTGCTCGGACTCTCGGGTGGTGCCTGAGGATCTGTTCGACGTAGCCGGCAAGAACCTGTTCATCGTGCGTAATGCGGGCAATCTCGTCGATGACGTGACGATGGGCAGCTTGGAGTATGCGGCGGTACACACGGGGATCTCCTTGATCATGGTGCTCGGCCACACCAACTGCGGTGCAGTGGATGCCACGCAGGGCTCGCTGGCCACGGGTCAGATGCCTGGCCCGTTCGTGAACAGCATCGTCGAGGCGATCACACCGGCGCTGACTCCGCTGCCCGCGGGCTACACGCTCAATGACGCGATCGCGGCGAATGCCCGGTACCAGTCCGAGCAGATCCAGAACCTCAGCCCCACGCTTGCGGCGAAGACGGCAGCAGGCACGATCGGGATCGTCAAGGGCGTCTACGGCCTGTCGAACCGGCGCGTCACCTTCCTGCCCTAGGGCGACTTCGGCCATCGGGCGTACACTTGGCACTCACGTTATGTGAGTGCCAGCCCGGTGGGAGGTGTCATGCAGGAGGAGCGTCGGCTCGCGGTGCTGCGCGCGATCGTGCAGGACTACGTCTCCACCCATGAGCCGGTGGGCTCCAAGGCACTGGTCGAGCGCCACAATCTCGGGGTCTCGCCCGCCACCATCCGCAACGACATGTCGGCGCTGGAGGAGGAGGGCTACATCACCCAGCCCCACACCAGTGCGGGGCGCGTTCCCACCGACATGGGCTATCGACTCTTCGTCGATCGGCTCTCCGAGGTCAAGCCGCTGAGCTCTCCGGAGCGTCGCGCGATCCAGCAGTTCCTCGACGAGGCCGTCGATCTTGACGACATCATGGCCCGGACGGTGCGCCTGCTGACGCAGATCACGCAGCAGGTTGCCCTCGTGCAGTACCCGTCCCTTACGCGCAGCACGATCAAGCACATCGAACTTGTGCCCATGAGCACCACGCGAATCATCCTCGTCGTCATCACCGATACGGCCCGAATCGAGCAGCGGACCATCGAGTGCGCACTGCCGGTGTCCGAGGCCCTCGTGGCGGATCTGAGGTCTCGTCTCGGGGTCGCGCTTGCCGGCAAGACCTTCGCTGAGGTCCCCGGTGCGCTGGAGGGGCTCGACAACGCATTTGACGCCGATGACCGACCCGTCGTGCGCACGGTGATCGCCTTCCTCGCGGGCACCCTCACTGAGCGTTCGGAGGAGAAGGTTGTCCTCGCAGGCACCGCCAACCTCGCTCGATACGGGGACTCCTTCCCGATGGCCATCCAGCCTGTGCTCGAGGCCCTCGAGGAGCAGGTGGTGCTCCTGCGCCTGCTGGGCGAGGCCACGACACAGCCCGGAGTGACCGTCCGGATCGGGCATGAGAACCCGATCGAGGGGCTTGCGTCCACGAGCGTCGTCACGGCGAGCTACGCCCGCGGTGAGCACAATGTCGCCTCCCTTGGAGTTGTCGGACCGACCCACATGGACTACCCAGGCACCATGGCGTCCGTGCACGCGGTCGCCCGTTACGTCAGCCGCATCATCGACGAGCAGTAGGGACTACTGGTGAGCACCGATTACTACGCCCTTCTCGGGGTCTCCCGCGACGCATCGCCGGAGGACATCAAGAAGGCCTACCGGCGTCTCGCCCGAGAGCTGCACCCGGACGTCAACCCCGACCCTGAGCACCAGGACAAGTTCAAGGCCGTCACCGCGGCGTATGAAGTGCTCAGCGATCCTGAGAAGCGGCAGATGTATGACCTCGGCGGGGATCCGCTGAGTGCCTCGCGCGGAGGCTTCGGTGGCGGCGGAGGGTTCGACTTCGGCGACATTATGGATGCCTTCTTCGGTGGCGGCTCTCCGCGCGGACCGCGCATGCGTGCGCGCCGCGGGCAGGACGCCCTCATCCGCATCCAGATCGACCTGTCCGACGCCGTCTTCGGCAGTGCGCGCGAGCTCACCGTCGACACCGCGGTCGCCTGCGGCTCTTGCGACGCGTCCGGCATGGCGGCGGGGAGCTCCCCCGAGACCTGTGCCATGTGCAAGGGCCGCGGAGAGATCCAGCAGGTGCAGCGTTCCTTCCTCGGGCAGGTCATGACCTCACGCCCGTGTCCCGCCTGCCAGGGATTCGGCACGACGATTCCGCACCCGTGCACGGAGTGCTCCGGCGATGGTCGCGTGCGCACGCGACGAACCATCACGGTGGAGATCCCCCCGGGCGTCGACACGGGCACGCGGATCCAGCTGACCGGCGAGGGAGAGGTCGGCCCGAACGGCGGCCCGGCCGGTGATCTGTTCGTCGAGATCGTCGTGCGTCAGCACGAACTGTTCGAGCGCCGTGGAGACGAGTTGCACTGCCTCGTGACCGTGCCGATGACCGCGGCAGCCCTGGGCACCAGCGTTACCCTCGACACCCTCGATGGGCCGATGGATGTCGCGATCAATCCGGGCACGCAGTCGGGCGAGACCGTCACCGTGCGGGGGCACGGAGCAGCCCGATTGCGATCGGGCGGTCGAGGCGACCTGCACGTGCATCTCTCGGTGCAGACGCCCACCAAGCTCGACCCCCAGCAGGAGGAGCTGCTGCGCCAGCTCGCGGCCATGCGCGAGGAGTCGACCGTTCAGGTGGGGCAGGCCAG
>JAIOXK010000020.1 GCA_021741645.1 Candidatus Nanopelagicales bacterium | reverse complement strand
CCAGGCGGGACTCCGCGGAGGCGGGGTCCGGCAGCAGGGCGAGCGCAGGGTCATAGGCCGCGAGTTCGTCCACAATGCGCTGAACGAGTGCGAGCGCCGCACGCGACTGTGGCCCTGCGACCTTCACATCGTCCACGTCACCCAGGGTGACGGCGATGGTGATGATCATGCGTGAGCCCGAGGTGCCCACGGCGGCCAGTCGGACGGGGACATCGACCTCCGCGTCGAGGAATGCGGCGAGGGCCTTGGCAGCGGCGGGGGCAGCGGTGCGGACGGGAGCGAGGGCGAGGCCCACCTCGACCTGGCGGCGCAGGCCCGTGAAGTCATCGGCCGGGAGGTGGACGATCGTGGGATCGATCATGGTGTCGTTCCTGCTCATCCGTACTCCCTCCTCTGCCATCTCGCTCATGCCGTCTCGCTGGTCGCCTCTGTCGCCCCGCACACTCGCGGCTTACCCATCAGTGTGACACGCGCCAGAGGCTATGACGCCTGCCATCGCGGTTTTGTTCCCTCAGCCCAAGGGTAGGTGCTGTTCCGGGTCCAGGATCGGGCACAAAGTCCTGAACCCCGCGTGGGGCGCACCCAGATGAGTGCGCCCCACGACGGTTCGGTGCTAGTTCACAACGATGGTGTCCGCGACGGCTCCGGCCGGGCAGGCACCGGGACCCTCCTGGAAGCCGCCACCGGCGGAGTCGTAAGAGAAGAGGGTGTCGGCCTCGGTATTGCAGCCCTCCATGGCGTAGGAGCCGTCGCCATTGACGGTCACTGCGACGTAGTTGCCGCTGGAGACCTGGCCGCCCGCCGTCACGAGGTCTGCTGCCAGCGTGGGGTAGGCGTCATTCTGGGTGTAGTACGTCTCCATGACGGTCGCCATGTTGCGGATATCGGACTCCACGGAGGCGTTGCGGGCCGCGTTGCGCTGGTTCAAGAACACCGGAATGGCGATCGCGGCAAGAATTCCGATGATCACGACGACGACGAGGAGCTCGATCAGGGTGAACCCCGCCTCGCGGTCATCTCTGTTCTTCATCATGCGAGTGAGCATGTGACTCTCCTGCGTGTCATGTCCCCGGGGAGCCGAGGCGTCGGGCCGCCGTGACCCATACGTGTGAGGTTTCGGACCGAACCTGGGGAATCTGACCAGTCAATTCTGGGAATCTTCGGGCCACACCCTCCAGCCTTCCTGCGAACTCCCTGCCGAGTGGCGAGTTGTGGCTGGTTTCGCACGGCTCAACCTCGCCACAACTCGCCACTCGGCAGGAAGGAGGGAGGGCGGGGCGGGCGGGCGGGTCTACTACTGGATCAGGTCGAAGATCTTGAAGATGGGCAGGTACATCGCGATGATCATGCCGCCGACGATGCCGCCCAGGAACACGATCATGACGGGCTCGAGCAGGGCCATCAGCTGCTCGGTGGTCGACTCGGCCTCCTGGTCGTAGAAGTCCGCCACCTTGTCCAGCATCTGGTCGAGGGCACCGGAGTCCTCACCGACCGCGATCATCTGGACGACCATGTCCGGGAAGACGTCATGCCGGTTCAGCGGCCGTGCGATCCCCGTGCCCTGCCGGACGCTGTCCTTGATGTCCGACACCGCATCGGCGATCACCACATTGCCGGACGTGTCGCCGACGATGTCCAGCGTCGTCAGGATCGGGACTCCCGCGTGCAGCAGCGTGGCGAAGTTCCGCGTGAACCGGGCCAGGGCGATGGTGCGGAACAGCCGGCCGAACACCGGGATGCGGAACTTGAGCGGATCCACCACTCGACGAACCTTCGGGGAGTTCTTGGTCTTGCGGTACCAGAACACCAGCCCGCCGACGATCAGGATCGTCGGCACGAAGAACAGCGGGTTCGACACCGTGTCCGATGCCATCACCAGAATTCGAGTGGGCAGGGGCAGTTCACCGCCGAACTCCGAGAACAAGGTCGCGAACACCGGGACGATGAAGATGAGCATGCCGATGGTGATCAGGATCGCGATCACCCCGACGGCCACCGGATAGGTCAGCGCCGCCTTGATCTTGCCGCGAAGTCGCACCTCGGACTCCGTGGCCTCGGCGATCTGCAGCATCGTCTCGTCGAGGAAGCCGCCCACCTCACCCGCGCGGACCATGTTCACCATGATCGGCGGGAACTCGGAGTGACGGGAGAGGGCGTCCGAGAGCGCGTCACCCTTTTCCACCTGCTCGCGCACCTCGAGCAGGACATCGCGCAGGCGCACGCTGTTGCTCTGCTCGGCGAGGATCGCCAGGCACCGCAGGATGGGCAGTCCGGAGTTCAGCATGGTGGCGAACTGCCGCGAGAACACGGCGATGTCCTTGAGCTTGACGCGCCCCTTGCTGAATCGGATCTCCCGGTTCAGGCCCGTGCCACCGGACTCGACGGCGATAGGCGTCATGCCCTGCTGGCGCACGCGCGATAGCGCCTCAGCCTCACTGACCGCCTTGATCTTCGACTCGACCAGACGCCCGGTGCGCGAGCGAGCCTTCACGCGATACTCAATCTGCGGCATCGTCGTCCCTGCCGAGCAGCTGGTTCAGCTCATGGGCATCCGAGCACTTCTCGCGGGCGGTCTCGTAGCTGATCTGCCCATCCTCGACCAGACGGGCCAGGTCCTGATTCAGCGTGTGCATGCCATATCGCGAGCCGGTCTGCAGGGCCGACGGGATCGACTGGAGCTTCCCCTCGCGGATGAGGTTGCGCACCGCCGGCGTGGCGATCATGACCTCAGTGGCCGCCACCCGCCCATTCCCCTTGACGGTCCGGCACAGGCTCTGGCAGACCACGGCCTCGATAGATCCGGCCAGCTGGGTTCGAATCTGGGACTGCTGCTCAGGCGGGAACACGTCGATAACGCGATCGATGGTGCTCGCTGCCGACGACGTGTGCAGCGTGCCGAACACCAGGTGACCGGTCTCCGCCGCCGTGAGCGCGATCGAGATCGTCTCGAGGTCGCGCATCTCGCCGACGAGGATGATGTCCGGGTCCTGCCGCAGTGCATGCTTCAGCGCGGCCTGGAAGGAGAGCGTGTCCGAGCCGACCTCGCGCTGGTTGACGACGCAGCCGCGATGCGGGTGCACGAACTCGATCGGATCCTCGATCGTGACGATGTGCCCCTTGCGCGTGCGGTTCGCCTTGTCGATGATCGCCGCCAGGGTGGTGGACTTGCCTGAGCCGGTGGGGCCGGTGACGAGCACGAGTCCGCGCGGCAGGGCGGCGAAGTCGCCGACCACGTCGGGCATTCCGAGCGCATCCAGGGGCAGGATCTCCCACGGGATGGCCCGCAGCACCGCGCCCACTGAGCCCTGCTGCTGCATGAGGTTCACCCGGAAGCGTGCCGCACCTGGCAGCTCATACGCCAGGTCGAGTTCCTTCTCTTCCTCGAACCGCTGCTTCTGCCGCTCGGTGAGGATCGAGTAGACCGCCTCCTGCAGCTGGTGCGGAGTCAGCGCCCGATACCCCGGAACTGCCTCCAGTTCGCCGTGCACCCGGATCATCGGCGGTGCATGGACGGACAAATGCAGATCCGATCCCCCACGCTCGAGCAGGTGCAGCAGGATCTCGTCAAGGGGGATCTCCGGCTCGTCACCCAGACCCACCTCGCGGCTGACGTCGACGATGCCGGCATCTGAGACCGCGCGGGGGGCCGTGGGCGTGAACTGCGGGTCCGCAGCAACCGGGGCTACCGGCGCGACGGCGATCGGAGCCTCGGCGGGCGGTGCGACCGGCAGCATCGGCTCCGCCGTGGCCGGCTCATCCATCGGCAGAATCGGCAGGACGAAGTCCTCATCAGGCGATGACACGGAGCACCTCCCCAATCGTGGTCTGCCCCTGGGCGACCTTGAGCCAGCCGTCCTGGCGGAGTGTGCGCATCCCCTGGCTGATGGCAGTTCGGCGTACTTCCTCGGACGAGGCGTTGCGCACGGCGAGCTTGCCGAGGGACTCCGTCATGGGCATCACCTCATGCATCGCCAGCCGCCCTCGATAGCCGGTGTCGGCGCAGCTGGAGCAGCCCACGGGCTCGAAGAAGGTCGGCGTGATGCCTGCGGGGGTCTCGAACTGGACAGCAGCAAGGTCGGCAGCGGGGATCTCGACGGCGCGCTTGCACTTCGTGCACAGCCGTCGTGCGAGGCGCTGCCCGGTGGCGCACTCGAGCGCGGACGCCACGAGGAAGGGCTCGATCTCCATCTCGGTGAGGCGGGTGATGACGCTCGGCGCATCGTTGGTGTGCAGGGTGGTCAGCACGAGGTGGCCGGTGAGCGCGGACTCGATCGCGATCTGTGCGGTCTCATGGTCGCGAATCTCACCGATCAGGATGATGTCGGGATCCGCGCGGAGAATGGAGCGCAGCGCCGACGCGAACGTCAGTCCTGCCTTGGCATTGACCTGGATCTGGTTGATGCCCGGGATGCGGTACTCGACCGGATCCTCGACCGTCACGATGTTGACCTCCGGGCGCGCAACTGCGTGCAGCGTTGCGTATAGCGACGTCGACTTGCCCGATCCCGTCGGCCCGCTCACGATCAGCATTCCGTACGGGCGCTCGTAGGCCCCACGCCACTTCGTCAGGTTCTCTGGCGAGAAGCCCAGATCAGGCAACGCCATCTGCGCCGCCGTGTTGTCGAGGATTCGCATGACGATCTTCTCGCCCCACACCGTGGGCAGGCAGGACACGCGCAGGTCGATCTTGCGTTCGCGCGACATGACCGTCAGGCGCCCGTCCTGCGGGATTCGACGCTCGGCGATGTCCATGTCGGACATGATCTTCAGACGAGAGATCACCGCCGACTGGATCTCCTTGGGAGCAGGTGCCATCTCCTTCAGCACTCCGTCGATGCGGAAGCGGATGCGGATGTTGCTCTCGGTCGGCTCGACGTGAATGTCCGAGGCGTTGTCGGAGATCGCCTGGTTGAGAAGGAGGTTCACGTAGCGAACGAGCGGCGCATCGCTGGTCGATGCGACCGGCGCCAGGATGTCGACGGCCTGCTCGTCCTCCATCATGTCGCGGACGAGCTCCCCGAGCTCGGCCTCCGCGCGGTAGAGCATGTTCAGCCGGCTCTGCACCTCGGCCTTCATCGCGCAGGCGAACCGAACCGGGCGCCGGGTGATGGCCTGCAGGTCGTCGCGCGTCTGCCAGTTCATGGCCGTCTGCGAGTCCGACGCCACGACGAGCACGTCCTTGTCGAAGCGCAGCGGGATGACGCCGTACTTGCGCGCCTGGTCACCTGTCAGCAGGGCCGTCGCCTCAGGGTCGACGGGCTCGTCCATGATCTCGACGAAGTCCAGGCCAGCAGCCTCCACGGTGCAGCGGACGACGTCCTTCTTGGACACCGCACCCTGCTTGACCAGCACGTTCAGCACGGGTTCGCCGATGGACGAGGCGGAGGCTTCCGCCGCAGCCAGCTGGTCCGAGCTGATCAGCCCCTCGGAGACGAGGACATCAGCAACCGAGGCGCTCATGGCCTGCTCCGCCGCGACTGCATGCCTCGAGCATAGGTCCGTCCGATCGTCATGGGCGCGTCCCCGCGATCTGCTCGCGGTACCCGGCCCGTCGCAACGCCACGTGCAGATCCGCCGTTCGCGGAACGACGCGCTCGGCCTCCTCGACGGTGATGCGACCGGCGAGCACCTGGCGCACGGCATCCTGCTGGAAGGTGTGCATCCCGTAGTACTCGCCCTCGGAGATGATGTCCTCCATCTGGGCCGTCTTGTCGACGTCAGCGATGGCATCCCGCACGCGAGGAGTCCGCATCGCCACCTCGGTCACCAGTGCGCGGCCCTCGGCGTCCGCCGAGGCGACCAGGTACTGGCACACGACGCCCTGCAGGGACTCAGAGATCGAGGCACGGGCCTGCCGCTGCTCCGCGACGGGGAACAGGTCGACAACGCGGTTGACGGCGTCGACAGCACTGCGGGCGTGCAGGCTCGCCAGCACGAGATGCCCGGTCTCCGCCGCCTGAAGGGCTGTGCGGAGGGTGTCCACGTCGCGGATCTCCCCGACGAGGACGACGTCCGGGTCCTGCCGCATTCCCGAACGCAGGGCGCGCGCGAACGAGGTCGTGTCGGTGTGCAGCTCGCGCTGGCTGATCGTGGAGAGCCGGTCATGGTGCAGAAACTCGATGGGGTCCTCGATGGTGAGGATGTGACAGCGGCGCTCGCGGTTGATCAGGTCGACCATGGAGGCCAGGGTCGTGGACTTCCCCGATCCGGTGGGGCCGGTCACCAGCACCAGGCCGGCCGAGGCCATGGCCAAGTCCCGCGCTGCCGACGGCAGACCCAGGGACTCCATCGTGGGGATGTCCTCGCGCACGTGCCGGAGCACCATCGCCGCCGCGCCCTTGGCCCGGTAAGCGTTGACCCGGAATCGTCCGGCATCCGGCTCGTGGAGGGCGAAGTCGCACTCCTGCTCGGAGAGGAACTCATCGCGGTCACGCGTCGTGGGCAGGGCGTCGAGCACCAACTGCTCCGTCTGCTGCTCCGTCAGGGCAGGCAGATCAAGAGGGCGGAGCTCTCCGTCCACCCGGAGCAGGGGTGCCGATCCGGGACGGATGTGGACATCGGACGCACCGTTCGCGACCGCACTGCGCAGGATGTCGCGCAGCGTGACGGCCACAGGAGGGGCGTCCGCGATGGTGGCCATACCCTGTGTTTCGGCCCGATCCCCTCGAATCGGTCCGATAGACCGGAGGGAGTCACCGCTCCCGGCTGATCTGCCTGCCCCGAAGTCCACGAACAGGAGGAGTCACGTGACCGCCTCCTTCGTGGGCCTGGACATCGGCAGCAGCGGAATCCGGGCAGCACTGGTCAAGCGCCACCGCGGCGAAGTGGAGATTTCCCGGGCCGCCTCGATCGACCTGCCTGAGGGGTCGGTCAGCAACGGGATTGTCGGGGACCCCAAGGCCGTCGTCTCGGCACTGAAGAAGCTCTGGCGCCACGGCCGATTCGGCACCCGCCGAGTCGCCTTCGCCTTGTCCGACTCCGGTGTTCTCACCCGCCAGGTGGACCTCCCCTGGATGCCCCCCGCCGACTTCGCGACCGCCCTGCGGTACCAGATCGGCGACGCCCTTCCGGTGGATCTGGCAACCGTGGAACTGGACTATCACCTGCTCACCGAGATCGAGAACGTCGACGACATCGGCAACCCCATGCCGGTGAACCGGATTCTCGTGGTGGCGGCCAATCGCACCTCGACGGAGGACGAGGCGCACATACTCCGCCAGGCCGGCCTCGAGCCCATCAGCGCGGACTCCTCGGCCTTCGCCCTCATTCGCGCGGCCTGCCGCGGAGAAGTACCCACAGACGATCGAGTCTCGGCGATCGCCGACATCGGCGCCGACCAGCTGACCGTCGTGATCCACCAGAACGGCCAGCCGCTCTTCCTGCGCACGATCGCGAACCTCGGTGGTCACACCGCGACCTTGGCCCTGGCCGAGCGGCTGTCGATGGAGCCCGACCTCGCCGAGCAGGTCAAGCGGGAGACGGGGCTCAACGGCCCGGCTCCCGTTGTCGCCCCCATCGCCGAGTCGAGCGTCTTCGGCACCGGAGCAGACGATGCACCGATCGATCCGCGGGTGCTCGCCACGGTGGGAATCCTCAACCCCTGGGCCACCACCATCGTCAGCGAGATCCGCAACTCCCTGGACTACTACCAGGCCTCGGGAGTCAGTGGCGCGATCACCTCGCTGACCCTCACCGGTCGCACCATGCTGCTCGACGGGCTCATGGAGCGCATCGCCACCCAGATTCCCCTGCCCGTCGCCCCGATGGACCCCCTGCTGGGCATGACGGCATCGAAGCGCGTGCAGCACGAAAACCTCACGGACTCGCGCATGGCGATTGCTGTGGGCATGGCCCTGGCGGTGAGGCCCTGATGGCGCCAGGCAGGAAGTCGTCCGAGAAGAGGACGTCAGAGAAGGGGACGTCCGAGAAGAAGAACTGGTGGCAGGCCGACCTGTCCTCCCTGGGCAAGAAGGGCCCGGACGACTCCGAGCCCGAGCATGCCGCCTTCGTCGCCACGCTGCCGCAGGTCAACCTGCTTCCGCAGTCCGTTCGCGACGGCATTCGGGCCACCAAGATCGTTCGGATGTTCGTCCTGCTGCTCGTCCTCGTCCTCGTGGCCAGTGGCGCCCTGTGGTACCTGCAGTCCGATCGCATCGCCCAGTCCGAGCGGGCCGTCGCAGACGCCACGTCCAAGAACGAGGCACTGCGCGACGACCTGGCGGCGCTGGCCCCGATTCGCAACCTCTACGAGGAGATCACCCGCCTCAACGACATCGTCACCGAGACCCTCGCCGCTCAGCCCCAGGCCGAGACAGTCATCGCGCAGCTCATCGCCGCGGGCGAGCAGGTCGCGGGCAAGGACATCACGTTCACGAGCACCGACGTGATCTACAACGAGATTCCCGAGCCCGGGTCCGACCTCAACATCTGCCCGAACCCCGATCCCTTCAACGAGGAGATCACCATCGGCTGCGTGACCTTCAGTGCTTCCGTCTCCTCTCGCGACCAGGTGTCGGACCTCCTTCGGGTACTCGAGGCCAACCCTCTGTTCGTCGGGCCCTATGTCACGACCTCCAATGTGACGGTCATCGAGGGCGAGGGCGACGTCGTCTCGTTCACCGGCTCCGCCGGCGTGTCCACCGAGGGCCTCGTGACTGCCCTGACGGCCGAGCAGATCGATGCGATCGTCAACCCTCCGGCGCAGACCGACGAGGCAGCAGCCGATCAGGCGTCCGATCAGGCGTCCGATCAGGCAGTGGCCGAATCGCAGGAGGCCTCATGAGTGGCCGGATCCGTCTGATCATCGTGGGAGGCGTCCTCGTGCTCGCCGCCGTGGCCGCCCTGCTGTGGTTCGTTCTGCTGTCCCCCCGACTCTCCGAGGCCACCCAGCTGGACCAGCGCGCCGCCGACCTCGAGTCGGCCAACCTCAGCTTGCTCAACCAGTACAACCGCACGATGGACCTCGCCGCTCAGGCGCCGCAGGCGGCGGCCGAGGCCGAGCGGCTCTTCGCGGCCATGCCGCAGCAGGCCGAGCTTCCCCTAGTGCTCGAGCAGATCGTCAAGGCAGCGACCGACGCCGGCATCGATCCCTCCGCCGTCGACACCATCACCACGACGATCCCGGCCCCGATCTCTGCTCCCGAGGAAAAAGCCGGCATCGCCCTCGCCCAACTGCAGCTGACCATCACCGCTCGCGGCAATCGCGCCGATGCCCTGGACTTCCTCGACAATCTGCAGCGTCTCGATCGAGTCATGCTCGTGACGTCCTCTCGACTGGCCGAGGCACCCGAGGAGGGCGCACGAAACCAGCAGTCGATCCAGGTGACGGGCACGATGTTCGTCCTGCAGTCGGAGCTTCCTGATCTCGTCGACCGGGTCACGACCCTTCTGGACGAGGCGCAGGCGACAGCCGCTCTCGCCGAGACGCCTGCAGCTACCGGTCCGTGACAGCGCCAGCCGCGTCAGACCGCGGGCAGGCTCGCCATCAGCCGCACGGAATCGGCATCCGACAGCCCTGAGCACATGGCCTGACGAATACGCGCGACGCCGGGAAGGAATCCAGCGGGCAGTCCGGGCAGGTGCTGGATCGCGGCAGTGGCCAACTCCCAGCGAATGGTGACCGTCTGCAGGGCTGCATCACCCGCCGCGACGGCCGATTCCACCAAATATGCCTCGAGGCTCAGGAAGTCCGACTCGTAGGCAGCCTGCACTGCGGCTGCCGTCTCGCCCTTGACCCGAAGTTCCTGCGCCGTCTGCATCTGGGCCATCGCCTCGGACCTGCGGTGCGCGACGAAGGCCGACGCACTCATGCCGCCCAGGCGAACTCGCGCGGACTCCTCGAGATCGAGTGGCACCGGGAGGGCATCGAGTTCGGGAACCGGCGACCAGGCTGCCGCGATGGCACTCGAGAGGGCCTCGTCGCAATCGGCCAGCAACCTCGTTCGCGCAGCAATGAGTGCGTCACCGCAGGATCCGGACGACCCAGCAGGCGCCGGGGATTCGGAGGTGCGCAGCAGGGCGTCGGCGGCCAGGTACCAGCGACGGGCAGGAGCTGCGGCGGCACCCATGATCCGCTCCCACAGCACAGCCTGAGCGGCGTAGATATCGGCACCCCACGCAACGGCGAGTGCCTGCGGCGCATCCTGCTCGTTCACCAGTCGAAGGGTGGCCTCATGCAGCACCTGGGCGTTGGCCATGCACTGGGCGTACCGCTCCTCAGCGGAGCGCCGAGGCGTACCAGCCATGAACCCTCCCTCGAGCGGAGCCTTGAGCATAGTCGGGCAGGCATGGGCTCAGCGGATCGTGCAGAGCCCATGAACATTGTCATCACTCGACGAGGATGACCTGTCGACGGACCTGCCAATCGCCAGGAGTGCCGACCTCGTAGACGAGGATGACCATCCCCGGCACGTTGGACAGCACCGTCGCCTCGGATCCCACCGTCGACCAGATGACCTGCGCGGCATCCGGTGCCGACGCGAGCTTCACATTGCGGACGGTCAGACCCTCCTCCCCCGACCGCAGCAGCGACCGCGTCACGCTCTCTGCCACCCGTTGGCGCTCAGGGGTGAGCTCACCCGTGCGCTCGTCGCCCCAGGGCTCGTCTGAGAGCTCGAGCATGTACGGCGGTGTCCGCTGAGTGAGGCGATCGTCGTACTTGTAGGACTTGCCGTAGCCGCTGCCGCCGCTGAGGCCGACCGCGCAGCGGAACTTCTGCGCAAGGGAGCCCCACAGGTAGATGTTCCCGTTGTCGTAGCTCTCGTCATGGTCCTGCGTGCCGAAGCAGTGCTGGATCGCCAGCAGGGCGAAGTTGAAGATGGGGTCGTCGGCGTTCGACACCCGCCAGTCATTCACCCAGTTGTCGTCCGAGTCGATGGGCCGGTAGATGTATGCGAATCTTCCCGCCGCGATTCCCATCGTGCTGGTGGACTCAGGGCTTGGCTTGCCGTAGTCGGCAGCGCCGGGAGATGCCGAAGGGTTCAGCAGCTGGGCATCGCGCAGGCTGCTCGTCAGGATCATGTTGTTGTCCGATGTCAGCATCAACGCGCCGTGATACTCGCCCTGCACGTACATGTCCCCGCTGGCACACGCTGATCCATACCAGGGCGAGTTGGGATCGGCGTCCTCCGACGGGAACCCGCGATACGTCGTCCCCGACGAGAACTTGGCCTGATCGACGGGATCACTGGGAATCACGTACGGATACTTGCGCCCGCTCTTCAGCGTGCAGGTGGGCTCACTCCCGGACGCCCATCGGTTGGCCTTCTCCCAGTAGTACTTCTGCTCCGGGTCGCTGTAGTCGGCACCGGGCACGTCCGCCTCGGTGCTCGGGCGCACGTCCTGCACGTAGATCACCAGGTCGGAGAAGTCGTCCAGGCGCACACGCTGCGTGACCTGACTGGTGGCGGAACTCAGCAGGCCGCTGCCGCTGCCGCCCTCACCGTCACAGCCCGCACGCGTGAGCTTGGTATCCGGGCTCGTGACATACATGTAGCCCTCGCCACCCTCTTCGGCGAAGCGAATCCGCGTCGGGCCGGTGTAGATGCAGCCCGTCTCTGCGGCGCGCTGCTTGAGCAGGTCCGGATTCTCCGGAAGATCGAGGATGGTGTCATAGTCCGGATTGCGCTGCGTGATGTCCGTGCCGGAGGGGCGCCAGGCGTCACCTTGATACGAGTTGGGCGTCGATGAATACCCGGCGGAGCTGTAGCTGGCGGTGATGTAGCGGTGGCCTGCCGGGCACCCGACCTCACCGGGCGCAAGCCCCTCGTCGGAGCTTCGGCAGGAGGACGTGATGGCGTTCGCGTCGAGGACGCTGCTGAGGTTCGTGTTCTGCAGCCACCACACGTCATTGGTGTGGATGCGACCGAGCAGCTGCTCGGAGCTGAAGATGCCCGCCCACCGGCAGAACCTGAGATTGCGCTGGTTGCCCTGTGCCACGGAGCCGTATGAGCTCACCGACACGGGCCCTGGCTCGGCCCATCGGCGTGCACAGAGCAGCCGTGCCGCCTCCTGATAGGTGTAGCCGGAGGACGAATACTGATTGGTGCTGTACACACCTGGGGTGTCCGGCGACGGCGACTCGATATCGCTCATGTAGACGTAGTCCAGCGTTGAGCGCTTGGACAGCACCGCCTCGACCGTGCGCGTCACATCTCCCGAACGACCCGTCGAGTAGGCGCGCACCTCGCCGACGGCGCCGGACTTGGTGGCGTCGATGCCGTAGGTGAACTCCGATGTGGTGTCCCCGCCGGGCACCGGCACCCATCCCTGCAGCGCCAGGTTCGATGCATCGCCGCTGACCGACGTGATCGTGCCGACCTGCAGGCGCGCCTCGAGATCGGCGAGCCCGGCCTCGGCCGCGCTGAGGGCGGCATAGGACTTCTCACTGCGATCCGAGGGACGGATCTGGTTGATGACGGCTTGGGAGACGACGAGGACGAGGCCGAGCATGAGGAGTCCCCAGGCCATGACGAGGACCATGGCGACGCCGGAGTCGCTCCAACGGTTGGCGACTCCGGAGTCACTCCAGCGGTTGGCGACGCCGGAGTCGCTCCAGCGGTTGGCGACGCCGGAGTCGTCAAGGCGATGCGTGTCACGGGTCATGACAAATTCACCAGCTTCACGGTCTGAGTGACGAGCGTGTTCGGCACGGACGAGTCGCCCATGCGCACGACGAGGTAGGCGGGCACGAGCGTGGAGTCCGCGGGCAGCAGCGGGCCCGATCCCGTGGGCACGTAAGGCTGGGGGTTCGCGCAGTTGTCTTCCGGGTCGCACACGAAGTACTCGATCTGCAGCGGTGTCGACCCGACCTCGGCCGGCATGGTCAGCAGCCGCCGTTCGCGGCCGGGCCCGGCCCACGTCCACTCCCCGTCCACTTCCACAGGTGCGATCACCTCGGAGAGCACATCGGTGTCCCCCTCATCGGTGAGCCGCGTGAACAGCCGGGCCTTGTAGGGGGCATCGTCGACATCACCAGTGCCCGAGTACGTGTAGACGGTGATGCCGTTGGCCGAGGCGTCCTCGATCGCCGTGGTTCCCCCCGGCGGGGTGTCGGCGTAGCGCAGCAGGCGCGATGCCCACTCCATGGCGTTCTGCGACTGCGTCTGGATCTCCGAGCGCGACGTCGCCTCGCGGATCGCCCGGAAGGCCGAGGCCGAGAGGGCCGCGACGATCAGGATGAGCAGGCTGAAGATGCCGAGCGCCACCATCAGCTCGATGAGGCTGAATCCCGAGTCACGTCGGGCGTCCTCATCCGCGCGCATGATCTTCGGTCGCCGGCTCATGGCGTCGGGCTCGCACTGGGCGTCGCCGAGTCAGTCGGCGATGGTGACGGACTCGGATTGAGCTGCTCCTGCAGCGTGAACTCCACGACGGTGACGGCATCGTCCACGCCGGCGGCAGGAGGGGCCAAGGGCGTGTCGAGGCCGACGGTCTCCGAGAGCTCCTCGGCCTCCGCCGTGAAGCGCCAGTCGCCGTTCGGCAGGCCCGCGCGCACCACTCCGTTGTCGTTGGCCACACCCACGACGAGGTCAGCAGTCGTGCAGCCACCCACGTGCTGCGCGGTGACCTCGGTGCCCGGTGGCAGTCCGGTGATGCGCACCGGGCGCACGGCCAGGGCGGCGGTGACCGTGCCGCCCGCCGTGAAGTCGAACGAGGGACGCACCGAGGAGTACACCTCAGGATCGGCATCCGGGCACTCCCCTGCCCAGGCCGTGAAGCCACTGAGGGTCGGCCACTGCCCGGTGATGGCGGTGCCCACAGCGCCGTCCTCCTCCACGGCTCCGGTCTCGTTGACCTTCCACACGACGGGGGTACCCGCGACGAGCGGGAAGTCGGCCAGGTCGCCGGTCCACTCGACAGCCGCCGCGGGTGCCAGCAGGAAGGTGGGCTTGGCGAGATTGCCGACGTCCAGCGATGAGGTGCCCTGGTTGCCCGTCGGAGTGGACGAGACGTGGCCGTCCTTCGTGACCGTGATGTCGATGTCGCCGCCCGCGGTCAGCCCCGGGATGTAGAGGCATCCGTCACTGCCCGTGACGTACGTGAAGGAGTTCTCCGGATTCGTGGAGTCCAAGGACGAGACGGTCACGCCGGACACCGGCGTGCCCTGGTGGTCGACGACGGTGATGGCGATGGCGGACGTGCCCTCGTAGTCGCCTGCGGTGTCCGGGGTGATGATGGTGTCGACGACGGCCGGTGCACCGAGTTCGGGGCTCGAGGCGGCGACCCGCACGCGCAGATAGGCCTGCCCGGGTGATGCGGCCTCGCAGGAGCTCACCGTCTGGCCGACACCGACCCACTGCGCCGACGTCTCGACGATGTATCCCGGAGGGGTGCCGGGCGGCTGGTCGTAGGTCAGGCCCGGCGTGATGTTGGAGGCGCCGAGCGTGCGCAGGTACTCCACCTGCGAGCGGGCGACGTTCGCCGCGAGGACCCGCTCGTTGTTCTGGTCGATGGTCCGCAGGGCGAGCAGCAGGATCGCGATGGTCGCGGCGGAGACGGCGATGAAGATGAACACGGCGGCGAGCACCTCGATGAGGGTGAACCCCTCATCGCGCTCCTGCCGACTCCCGATCACGCCCACCCCACACTCGACACGCCACCAAGACCGACCACGTGCAGCGGCCAGCCTCCCTCGTGGGGTTTCGGACCGATCAGGAGGTCTGGGCCCGTTCTCCTGAGGAGGGAATGACCCGACGCACTCCCAGGAAGTTGTCCGCGGACGTGCCCCAGAAGGGCGCCACGTGCGCGACTCCACCGCAGGAGTTGGTGTGCGCCATCAGAGGGGGGCCTCCCGGCTCGACCGATCCGAGATACATCACCACATGCCGGTAGTCGCAGATCTCCCCTGCCGGGCACGTGTCATACAGGACGAGATCGCCTGGCTTGATCCGCTCGGGGCTGATCGTGGCGTAGTGGGGGTCGCGCTCGGCTCCGCCCCACGGCAGCATCATGCGGGTGGAGGGGGCCCACGAGGCCGTGGCGGTCTGCATGCCCGCACCCTCGGCATAGGCGCGTGAGACATAGGACGAGCAGTCGTAGCGCCAGGGGGCCAGCCGCCCGACTCCGTCGCACGCATAGGGGGCACCGAGGCGCACCAGCGCCCACTTGATCGCGAAGGCCGCCTGCGGAGTTGATGCTCCCGCCACTGCCTTGCGGCACAGCGTCCGCACGTCCACGCCCGCCGGGACAGTGCCGTCGAGCACGGCCTTGGGGCAGCCCGAGGGGCCGACCACCGTCTGTGGGGCCGCTGATGCGATCAGCGCGTCCAGCTCCTCGCGATTGTCTGCCAGACGTGCACGCACCCGGGCGAGTGCGGCTTCTGCCTCCTGCTGCTCCTCCCGCGCACTCGTCACATCGATCAGCGTGGCGGCCGCCGCGGACTGCGCCACGACCGCACCTTCGCGACTCGTGCGGAACTGGAGGTCCTCATCGCCCGTGGCCGAACGCAGGTAGATGACGGAGTCGATGGTGCGCAGCAGGTCGTCGGGCTCGCTGCCCAGCACGCCCATCACCACGCCCATGTCGGTGGTGCCCGAGATGTAGAGGTCCTTGGCCGCGGTGTCGAGCTGATCGGCCGCCCCCGCGTACTCGAACTCGGCGCGGTTGCGCACCCGCATGGCAAGGCTCAGGTCACCGGAGGCTGCGTCTGCCGTGGCCTGCGCGAGGGCCACCCGCGACTTCAGTTCCGCGACCCGCTCGATTCCCGCCTCGATCGCCCGCCACAGCCGGGCGTAGTCATCGACGAATCCCGGGCTGACCGGCGGGGCGGCGTCTGCGTGAGCGCGACGCTCCTCCTCCCGATCAGGCTTCGGCTTCGATGCGCCAGGTGACTCCGGCGTCGCCACCGGGTCGGTGTCGGCATCCGCGGCCGGATCGGCGTCGTCCAGGAGCACCTGCGGCAGCGTCGGGTCCACCCAGCCGTCACGGGGGGCATCCGCATCGCCCTCGGGGGTCACGACGTCAGGCGTGCTCACGGCGGGGGCAGGGCCCTCAGTGGCAACGTCACCCTCGACGGCACCCAGCCCCGGAAGGCCCGCCCCGATCGCACCCACGGTGAGAAGCGCGACCAGGCTCAACCGGGCGGCACCTCGCGAACGCATGGGCGCATTATGGGCACACCTGCCTCGCGGCCCAAGGTCAGTGCCCCGGATTCAGGCGTCCGCGGCGCTACCATGACGTGTGGCCCGCTTCCCCGGTGTGACCGCCATCGCCGCACGCGTCGGCGAGTGGCTCCATCCCGCAACGGCACATCGTCGGCTCAGCGACGCCCAATCGGGCATCCAGACCCGCGCCGGCCTCGTCGGAATCATCGCAATCGCGACCGGAGCCGTGGCCGTCCTGCTCGCGATTGCCGAGGTCGTCATCACCGGCATCGAGCCGGTGCCGGGCGACGAAGCCTTCGGGCTCGCACTGATTCCCGCGGCCGTCATCCTCGTGGCGGTCAGCGTGTTCGCCCCGCAGGCCATCTTCCGCACCAGGGCGGCCGCGCGCACGCGCGAGGTGCTCACCAATCCGGCTGCGCCCATGCGCCCGTGGAACGCCACCGTCATCACCTTCGACGCCGTGCTCGTCGGCGCCCTGCTCGCGGGCATCTACTTCGACGGAGTTCTCGCCCTCGCCCTGTTCGGACTCGCATTCCTGGCCCGCATCGTCTTCCAGAGCACCCGCCACCTGCTGTCCGATCCCAACGCGCGCTTCCACAGCCTGATGTCGGCGTGGAACACCGGGGTCACCGGTGCCGTCGCCTTCCTCATCGTCAAGCCGCTGATCCCCAGCATCGACGAGGCCGCTCCCCTGTGGCCGCTGCTGTTCGCGGCCCTGGCCGCGATGTACGTAGGCCTCACGCTCAATGCGATGGAGCGGTGGGTGAACCGGGAGCGCAATCCCTGGGCCTTCGCGCGTGACGCCATCGATCCTCGTCGCATCATCGTGGCCGTGGTCAGCGCCCTCATTGCGTGGTCCGTCTCCTTCGTCGGCATCCGGATCGACACCCTCACGATGTCCGCCGGTGCCATCGCCGGCACGCTGGCCGGGCTGGGCATCTTCGTCGCCGCGTGGCTCGTCCTCTGGTACACCTCGATGCGGCTGTGGCGGCGCGACGCCCTGCGCACGATGGCCCTGTGGTCCGCCCATCAGGCGGAGGTCGTCGGACGCCTCACGGACGGCTCACTGAACTCCGAGCTCGCTGCGCGCGCTGCCGTGCGCATCACCAGCCGCATGGCCATCTCCGTGTTCGGCGCGACGCGCGCGATGGTGGTCGTCTCCGAGGGCCATCAGGACTCGACCAAGGAACTCATCGGAGTCGACGTCTACGACAACGCTCCTGCCCCCGATGCTCGCTCCCTCGCCGTGCTTCCGCACCTGAGGATGCCGCTGTATCCGCTGCCCGACCACCCCAGCACCAGCAGCGTCACGATCGCGGGGTGGCTGTGGCCGGGCTGGTTCCTGACCCGCTCGCAGCAGGTCGTTCAGCGCTTCACCGATCTGGCGACCCAGGCCCTGCTCGTTCCCATCCTCGCGTCGGACGACAGCCGGGTGTCCGCCGCCTTCGATGACATGTTCACCACCGCCTCGCGCTGGCCGAGCCTGACAGCCTTCGAGGAGGCCGTCGGCCGCATGCGCGAGCAGGCAGACGCCAGCCCCCAGTCGAACTCCCTCATCGTCGCCGTCTATGCCATCGACGACTTCGGCGCCCTTGCCGGCGGCAAGTTCGAGCAGGTGGCCGTCGGCCAGGTCATGCGGCTGGCCCTGGGCAATCCGGAGTTCGCCGGTCACGACGTCTTCGTCGCGTATGAGGAGCCCGGACGCCTGTGGATCGCCCTCGGCGGCGGTCCGATCATCCGCAACGGGGTGAACCTCCTGCGCGGCATGCAGCAGTACATCAACGATCACGGCAGCGTGCCCAGCGCCAAGCTGGACGTCGACGTCCACGTCAGCGTCTCGTTCGGCTATGCCGCGCACCAGGTCGACGATTTCACCCTCGACGGCCTGCTGGCCACCGCCCGCGAGCGTCTCGCCACCGATCAGGCCTCGCGCGATCCGTTCGCGGTCGACGCCCTCCTGACCTACGACATCTCCCCCGAGGACATCATCGGCGGCGTCGATGCCCCCACCTCGAGCATCGACGTCCTCTCACTCCTGCGCGCCGATCACGGCACGCAGTCCGAGGGCGGCGAGCGATGCTTCGCCCTCACCTTCACCCCGATTCACAGCCTCACGTCAGGCACGATCCGAGCCCTCAGCACCGCCGTGTCATGGCAGCGCACCATCGGCAGCGTCGATGCCTCGCAGACCGAGGCCTTCCGCACGATGATCAGCCGCCAGGTGGAACTGGCCGGAGCCGGTGCGCGGGTGATCCTCGGTGAGGTCAAGGCACTGCTCGAGGAGGCCCGCGAGGTCGGTCAGAGCGATCTGCCCGTCATCGCGTGGATGCCCTCGGTGCTGCTCACCTCCGATGCCGGTCAGGAGGCGCTGCCGAATCTCGTCACGCCCTTCCTCAACCGCGCTGAGTGCGCCCGCACCGTGGTGCTGCTCGACACCGTTCCGCTGGGCAGTGGTCAGGCGCTGCGCCTGCTCCATGACCGCGGCATCAACATCGCCGTCACCGCCGGGGCAGCCGTGGCCGCGGATCCGTCCGACCTCTACGGCTGGCAGCGATGGGCCATTCTCTTCCCCCAGCACGTCGCTCAGGGATCCTCCGGCGTCGATGCGCTCACCATCCAGCAGACCGCAAGCGCCATCGCCAATCAGGACACGCACCTCATCGCGGTCGCCGACAGCAGTGTCGACGCGCACGAACTGACCGCCAACAACGTCACGTGGGCGATGGACCCTCGAGAGAGCGTCACCGTGACCGGCACGTCGACGATTCGAGACGGCCTGCTGGGCTGATTGATTCCGGCGCGTCGAGCGCGCTCCCCGCAGCCAGCCGCAGCTGTCAGTTGCGAGGCGAACCTGCCACCATCCACGCCTCACGCAGCTCTGGAGCCACGCGCCCACGCTCAGTGACCTTCATGCCGTTGGCCCGCGCCCATGCCCGGATGATCGCCGCGTCAGTGGGGGCCTTGGCCGCACCTCGCTTGCGTGCCGCCTTGCGCGGGGCTGCCGGCTTGCGGCTCCCACCGCCCACCGTTCGGCCCGCCTTGATGAACGGCTTCAGGGCCGAACGGAGATCCGCGAAGGAGGCATCGGTGAGGTCGACCTCATATGCCGTGCCATCCAGCGAGAACGTCCGCGTCCGAGCCCCTGTCTCCCCCGAGATGTCGTCGATAATCAGGGTCTTTTTCGCCATGCGCGCGATTATGTCACAGAAATAATACGAATCAATTGATGAGCGAATATCCCTGGCATTAGTCAGGGATATTCCTGCAAAAAGAATCTATGCGCTCTTCTCGCGCCGCTCGCGACGCCCACCTCGAGGCACGAGGGTCGGACTGACGTGATCGCGCACCACCTCGTCGGTGATGATCACCTTCTCGACGTCATCCCTGCTCGGCACGTCATACATGACATTGAGCAGCACCTCCTCGAGGATCGCCCGAAGCCCGCGTGCGCCCGTGCCGCGGTCGAGCGCCCGATCGGCAACCTCGTCGAGGGCCTCCTCGGAGAACTCCAGCTCAACGCCGTCGAGTTCAAAGAGCCGCTGGTACTGCTTCACCAGTGCATTCTTCGGCTCGGTCAGCACTGCCACCAGGGCCTCGCGATCCAGCTTGGCCACCGAGGTGAACACCGGCAGGCGCCCGATGAACTCCGGAATGAGTCCGAAGCGCAGCAGATCCTCGGGCATCACGTGGCTGAAGATGTCGTCCGGATCGCGATCGTCGCTGACCCGCTCGCCATCGACGATGTCGAAGGTGAAGCCGAGCTGCTTTTGCCCCAGCCGCTCCTCCACGATGTGATCGAGGCCGGAGAACGCGCCACCCACGATGAACAGCACGTTCGTGGTGTCGATCTGCAGGAACTCCTGATGCGGATGCTTGCGCCCGCCCTGCGGCGGGACCGAGGCCGTTGTGCCCTCAAGGATCTTCAGCAGGGCCTGCTGCACACCCTCGCCGGACACGTCGCGGGTGATCGACGGGTTCTCGCTCTTGCGGGCGACCTTGTCGATCTCGTCGATGTAGATGATGCCGGTCTCGGCTCGCTTGGTGTCGTAGTCCGCGGCCTGGATCAGCTTCAGGAGGATGTTCTCCACATCCTCACCGACATATCCGGCCTCCGTCAGGGCCGTGGCATCCGCGATCGCGAAGGGCACGTTCAGCATGCGGGCCAGGGTCTGGGCGAGGAGCGTCTTGCCGGAGCCCGTCGGGCCCAGCAGCAGGATGTTCGACTTGGCGAGCTCGACCCGCTCGTCCTTGGAGCGCTCGGAGCCGCTCTGCTCGGCCTGCACCCGCTTGTAGTGGTTATAGACGGCGACCGAGAGGGACTTCTTCGCGACGTCCTGGCCGATGACGTACTGGTCGAGGAACTCGAAGATCTCCCGAGGCTTGGGCAGCTCACCCCACGACGACTCGGTCGCCTCGTTGAGCTCCTCCTCGATGATCTCGTTGCACAGGTCGATGCACTCGTCGCAAATATAGACACCGGGGCCGGCGATCAGCTTCTTGACCTGCTTCTGGGACTTGCCACAGAAGGAGCACTTGAGCAGGTCGCCGCTCTCGCCGATCCGTGCCATCAACGTCTCCTACTCCAGATCAGGACGAACCCGATCACCCAGCCGACTATGTCCTGCGCAAATAGACCCCCCGACCGTACCTCGGGGACCCCCCACTTGCAGCCTCACACCACGCCGAGATGTGGATACAGCTATCCGGCGAGCTGGAAGAGCTCATAGACCAAGAAGCCCGGCCAGACGAAGGACTCGATGATCCCCCACGGATAGCCCCAGAAGGTCTCGGCCTGCTGCCAGTTCCACACCAAGGCGCCCACGAGGCCCAGCCCATAGACCGCACCCGCTCCGCCCGCTGCCGCGTTGTTGGTGTTTGCCATCTGGTCTCCCCATCCCGGGGCCCGGGCAACCTCACGGCGTCCAAGGGCCATCGTTGTCTCGTCCATGCCTGGACATCACCACGGTAACGACGACCGTGGCCGGAGTCTCCTCAAGCCGACGCCTGCGGGTCAGCGGGCAGAGCACTGTTCAGCGAGAACCGCTCTCCGACTCCCCCGCAATCCGCTCCGCCAACTCCTTGAGCCGGACCAGGGTGATCAAGATGGCCTTCTGGTTGTTCTCATAGGCGTTCATCAGACGCAAGGCGGGCGGGAAGAGGGCCGTGGAGGCATCGAAGGTCTCGGTGACCTCGGTGGTCTCCTCATCCACGGCCCGCAGCTCGTAGCGCCAGCGATGCCGACCGATATGCCGCCAGGCGATCAGCCCCGGGTCGTCGAACTCCTCGACGGTGTTCTTGATGGCGTAGGGCACTCCGAGCCGCATGCTCATACCGAAGGTCGCCCCCTGGCGGAGCCGCTGCGGTGCCGCGGCCGTCGAGCTCACCACCGTGCCCGAGCCGTCGAACTCCGGGTGCCGGGACGGATCTGCGAGGAGGTCGAAGATCAGCGCCGCAGGAGCCTTGACCAGGATGCGACCAGCCCGTCGGTAGCGGTGCCCGGTGTCGACGATGTCTGCGCGCTCAGCCATAGCCAGAACCTAGGGCAGGCCGACAGTTCCCGCCCCCCGCCACCTGACCTGCCCTGCCCTGGCAAGGAGCAAGGGGCAACGCCAGAGGGCACCCCACCACACCTGTGCACACTCATATTCCTGTGTTGCTCACAGGGAGCTCACTCCCGGGATCGTGCTGAAATCCGGCGGTTGTCAGCCTGACCTGCTTTGCTGGACCAACTACCAGTGAATGCTTGCCGAACGGGGAGGGGATACGGGTGGACGCGCCATTGGGAGGGCTCAGCACACTCCTTGACGCCGTCAGCCAGTCACCCCATCCCGACGAGGTGGCCCGGGCCATCGTCGAGGGTCCCGGTGCACAGGTGGGCGCCACCTCGGCTGCCGTGCTGTGGGCGAACTATCCCACGTTGATCATTCTGGGCTCCCACGGCTACCGAGCTCCGGAGATCTCTGGGCTGGCAGGCGTTGATATGGGCCTTGCCTACCCACTGTCCCACGCCTACATGGAGTCCGAGGTGATCATCACGCCCACCCCACTCGTCGAGGAGCGCTATCCGGCGATGGGGCGCTCCGGGAGCCGTTGGCATCACCTGAAGGAGCGCATCCCCGACGGCGACCATGTGAGCGCTCCCATCCACAGCCGGGGCCGGACCATCGGTGCCTTCGCCCTCAACTGCCCCGAGAGCCGGGATTGGAGTTCACTGGACCTCGCGACGCTCAGTGGCGTCTCGCATGCACTCGGCATGTGGATGAGCCACCCGGACAGCGGCATCCCCGTGGCCTCCGACGCCGTCGAGGTGGCCGCGGGCGTCCTGACCGAGCGCCAGCGTCAGATCCTCGTGATGGTGAATGAGGGCCGCACCAACGCGAGCATCGGCCACGCCCTCGGGCTGTCCGTCTCGACCGTGAAGCAGGAGATGGCCCGTGTGCTCGTCGCCCTGGATGTGCCCGACCGAGTGGCGGCCGTGCGCCAGGCTCACGATCGTAGGCTGCTGGCGGTGGACCAGCCATGACGACGCGAGTCGAGTCGCCGGTGGTAGTCCCCGGGCCACGCCTGGGCGGGCTGCCCCAGTTCATCCGCTACGCCAGCACCTACCCGGACCCCAACGATCTGATGTCTGCGCTGCGCGCCGGGCCACTGGCCGCGCACGGCACCCTTGCGGGCTTCCTGTGGCTGCTGGTCGATGGCACCCACCTGGTCAGCATCGGATCTGTCGGCTGGAGCCGGGACATGATCGACCGCTACTCGATCATCCCGCTCGAACTGGACCTGCCCGCCGTCACCTGCGTGCTGGAGGATCGCGTCACCATCGATGCTGCCGACGGATTCGGCGAGACCTACCTCAGTGCCCTGGACGACTCCTTCCTCGCCGATCGATTTGAGAACCTCGGCGTCTCCTCGATCGTGAACACCCCCATCCGCCATGGCGGTGCGGTGATCGGAGCCCTTGGCTTCGTGTCCTCCGAACCATGGCCCGACAACGAGGAGGGGGCCGCGCTGCTGTCCTCCGTCGGCGCGATCCTCGGGCTGTGGGCGACGCATCCGGCCAGTGCGGCGATGAACCTGTCAGGCCAGGTCACCCAGCGCGAATGGTCCCTGGCCTTCACCGACCGCCAGAGGGAAGTGCTCGCCCTAGTGGGCGAGGGGCTCTCAAACACCGACATCGCACGGCGGCTGCTCGTGTCGAACTCCAGCGTCAAGCAGGACCTGCAGCACACGATGCGGGCACTGCGCACCCATAGTCGCCAGTCGGCCTACGAGCGAGCA
>JAIOXK010000019.1 GCA_021741645.1 Candidatus Nanopelagicales bacterium | reverse complement strand
GTCGGCGCACCGGTCAGCGGATCGTGCCCGCCCCCCGTCTTCGGGAAGGCGATGACGTCGCGGATCGAGGATGCGCCTGCCAGGAGCATGCAGATTCGATCGAGCCCATACGCGATGCCGCCATGCGGCGGCGGACCGTACTGGAAGGCGTCCAGCAGGAACCCGAACTTCTCCTGCGCCTCCTCCTCGGACATTCCCAGCAGGGAGAACACCCGCTGTTGCACGTCACCGCGGTGGATACGAATTGAACCGCCGCCGATCTCGTTGCCATTGCACACGAGGTCGTAGGCCCACGCGAGGGCCGCTCCCGGCTCCTGCTCGAAGCGGTCGATCCACTCGTCGGTGGGTGAGGTGAAGGGGTGGTGCACGGCGGTCCAGCCCTGAGCGGCGCCGTCCTCGATGATCTCCTCGAACATGGGAGCATCGACGACCCATACGAAGGACCATGCAGACTCATCGATGAGTTCCAGCCGATGCCCGATCTCCAGCCGGGCCGCCCCCAGCAGTGCACGGGCGTCACTGGGCCGACCCGCCGCAAAGAAGACGGCGTCTCCCGGTGACGCTCCGACCGCCGCAATCAGACCATCGCGCTCGGCGTCGCTGAGGTTCTTGGCAACGGGCCCGCCAAGGGTGCCGTCCTCGGCCACGGTGACATACGCAAGACCCTTGGCCCCCCGCTGCTTGGCCCACTCCTGCCAGGCATCGAACTGACGACGCGGCTGGTCAGCACCGCCAGGCATGACCACGGCCCCCACATAGTCGGCCTGGAAGACGCGGAACGGAGTGTCCGAGAAGTAGGCGGTGAGTTCGACCAGTTCGAGCCCGAAGCGCAGATCCGGCTTGTCGGTGCCGAATCGCCGCATCGCCTCGGCGTAGGGCATGTGTGGAACCTCGCCGATGTCGTAGCCCAGCACCTCGTGCCACAGCGCCCTGACAACTGCCTCGCCGATGTCGATCACATCGGCCTGCTCGACGAACGACATCTCGATGTCGAGCTGGGTGAACTCCGGCTGCCGATCCCCGCGGAAGTCCTCGTCGCGGTAGCAGCGAGCGATCTGGAAGTACCGCTCCATGCCTGCCACCATGAGCAGCTGCTTGAACAGCTGCGGTGACTGCGGCAGGGCGTACCAGTGACCTGGCTGCAGTCGCACCGGCACCAGGAAGTCTCGGGCCCCCTCCGGGGTCGAGCGTGTGAGGGTGGGTGTCTCGATCTCCAGAAAGTCCCGGTCGAGCAGGACGTTGCGGCAGATCTGGTTCACCTTGGAGCGCATCCGAATGGCGTTGCCCGCCGATGCGCGCCGCAGATCCAGGTAGCGATGGCGAAGACGCACCTCCTCACCCACCGTCAGCCGGTCGTCGATCGGGAACGGCAGCGGGGCCGACTCCGACAGCACCTCCAGTTCATCGGCCATGACCTCGACAGCCCCGGTGGGAAGATCGGGGTTCTCGTTGCCCTCCGGCCGCAGCTCCACGGCTCCGGTGACCTTGATGCAGTACTCATCGCGTAGTCCATGCGCGACATCGGCATCCCTGACCACGACCTGCACGACGCCGCTGGAGTCGCGCAGGTCCAAAAAGGCCACACCCCCGTGATCCCTGCGACTGGCCACCCATCCGGCCAGGGTCACCTGTTCACCTGCGTCGGTCGCCCTGAGCGAACCTGCGGTGCGGGAACGGATCACGAGAGAGCCTCCTGGTCGGTGGTGCTGCGATGGTCGTCAGTCCTGGAACGTACCTGTGGAGCGCGATCATCCTCGGGGGGATCCCAGGTGTTCGCGTCGGCGGGGGTCTGCTCGCCTGTTCTGATGTCCTTGACGGAGTCGCCATCGACATCGGGGAACCAGACGAACGGGACACCCCTTTTGTCTGCGTACTTGATCTGCTTGCCGAGCTTGTCTGCCGAGGGCGCGACCTCGCAGGCGATGCCTCGCGAACGCAGTGCAGCAGCCACGCGCTGACTTCGCTCACGCGAGACCTCATCCAGGACAGCCACCAGCACCGCACTGGGTACCGGCCGGGACACCTCAACCAGATCGTTTCCCAGAAGAATCGACACCAGTCGTGTGACCCCCAGCGAGATGCCCACGCCGGGGTACGTCTGCCGACCATCGGTGGCCAGCGAGTCGTAACGCCCGCCCGAGGCGATCGAGCCGACCGATTCGAAGCCGATGAGCTGCGTCTCGTAGACGGTTCCTGTGTAGTAGTCCAGACCCCTGGCGATCCGCAGATCCGCCACGACCGAACCCGGCCGCTCAGCATTCGCACCGTCGACGACTGCCGCCAGTTCGCGGACTCCCTCATCGAGCAGCTCTCCCGTGACTCCGAGGGCACTGACCTGCTCCGCGAAGGACGAATCGGCCGTTCGAATTGCCGCCAGATCGAGGCACAGGTCTGCCGCCTGCGAGGAGAGCCCTGCCTGCTCTACCAGGAGGCGGTGCGTTGCCTCAGGACCGATCTTGTCGAGCTTGTCGATAGCCCGGAGCACTGACTCTGGCTCGTTGGCACCCACGGCCCGATAGAACCCCTCGGCCAACTTCCGGTTGTTCACCTGGATGACCGCCGGCGGAATCGGCAGTGCGGCCAGCAGGGTGGCCATGGTCACCGCCATCTCGACCTCATAGTGAAACGGGAGGTAGTCGCGTCCAACGACGTCGATGTCGGCTTGAGTGAACTCTCGGAAGCGACCGTCCTGAGGCCGCTCGCCGCGCCAGACCTTCTGGATCTGATACCGCTTGAACGGGAATTCCAGTTGGCCCGCGTGCTCAACAACATATCTCGCGAACGGGACGGTGAGATCGAAGTGGAGGCCGAGTCCGGAGTCGGCATCCCGCTCGTCCGCATGGAGGCGCCGAAGCACGTACACCTCCTTGTCGATCTCTCCCTTGCGGAGCATCTGATCCAGGGGCTCGACCGCCCGTGTCTCAATCCCGGCGAATCCGTGCAGCTCGAAGACCCGACGCGCCGTCTCCTCCACGGACGCCTGAACCACATGACCGGCAGGAAGCCACTCCGGGAAACCGCTCAACCGTGCTGTTCGCGCCATGTCACAGGCCCTTCCGGTTCGCTCCGGGCACATCGCCCTCGACCAGAGACCTCAGGTAGGGATTCGTGGCCTTCTCCTGGCCGATGGTGGTCTGGGGTCCGTGTCCTGGCAGCACGACGAGGCCATCGTCGGCGGGCATGATGACCCGGCCGAGCGAGGCGACCATCTGTGCGTGATCGCCGCCGGGAAGGTCGGTTCGTCCAATCGAACCGGCGAACAGAAGATCACCGCTGAACATCACCTCATCGGTCACGAAGACCGACGATCCCTCCGTATGGCCGGGAGCATGCTGCACGGTCAGGGTGAGGCCCGCGAACTCCACCGTCTCCTGATCGCCGAACTCTCGGACATCCGTTGGCTCGGTCAGCTCAAGGGAGTTCTTCGTCATGGCGAGCAGCTGGTCTCGGGCCGCGGAGAACGAGCTTCCCGCGGGATCAGCCAAGCGGTACCGGTCTTCGGCGTGGATCAGCGCCGGAATCTCGAATTCGCTCGTCAAGGGAGCCACCGACCAGACGTGGTCGATGTGTCCGTGCGTGAGAAGCACCGCAGCCGGCAGGAGACGGTGCTCCCGGAGGATCTCCTGCACGCCATCGATCGACTCCTGGCCCGGGTCGACGATCACACAGGGCTCACCGGGACCCGCCGCCAGCACGTAGCAGTTGGTCGCCCACGAACCCGCGGGGAATCCAGCGATCAGCACTGCAGGCCCTCTCCTCATGAACAGTCTTCTCAGCCTACCGAGGCTCACCTGCTGGCTGGCGCCGCGTGTACGGGCCAACGGATACGCGGTGCATAGACTCCTCTCGACTCAGAAGGCCGATGGCGGCTCAGAGGACCGAAGGGATACGCATGTCCGGGAGCAAGAGAGAACGGCAGTTGGCCCGCGCCAAGTATGAGCGGCAGCAGGAGCGACGAGCGGAGTCCCTCGTACGGCAGCGTCGCCGTCAGCGCATCACGGCGATCGTGGTCGTGGCCGTGCTGGTCCTCGGCGCCCTCTCCTACGTGATCGTCGCCAACCTCTCCTCCACCGAATCCGTGACGGCAGCAGACTCGAGCGAGACAGCCGCCGGGTCCGCGGCCGATAGCACCAGCGATGCCGCGGCCGATCTCGCCGACGACGCGAGCACCGACGAGCCCATTGAGGAGCCCTCGGTTCTGAACTGCGGTCCTGCGCTCCCCACGCGCGAGGACAATGTGACCTTCGAGGCCCCCGGCGACGTGGAGCCAGCCACCTCCATCACGCTCACCACGACCTGCGGTGACATCGTGATCGCGCTGGATGAGGGAGCGCCGCAGACAGTGCAGAGTGAGACCTTCCTCGCCGAGAGCGGCTTCTATGACGCCACGGCGTGTCACCGCCTGACGACCGAGGGCATCTTCGTGCTCCAGTGCGGTGACCCGGCAGGCGATGGCACCGGTGGGCCCGGCTTCACCGTTCCCGACGAGAACCTTCCTGCTGAGGGTGAGGCCAACTACCCCGCCGGCACGGTCGCCATGGCCAACGCCGGCCCGGGGACATCGGGCTCACAGTTCTTCATCGTCTACGAGGACACCACGCTGCCATCGGCCTACACGATCTGGGGCACCGTCACCGAGGGGCTGGACATCGTGCAGGAGATCGCCTCCGTGGGCACCTCCACCGGTTCATCCGATGGGCCCCCGCGGCAGCCGGTCGTCATCGAGGCGGCCTCCGTCCAGCGGTAGTGCTGATCCCTCACTCCGACCTGTGGTTAGGCTAGACCGCGCACTTCGCACATGCCGACCAGGCGGGTGCACGACGAAAGCGGGAACTTGATGGCCGACACCGGTGTTCCGACGCCTGCGGCACTGCGTCCTCCGACGCCCACACAGCCCACGCCGGCCGGCGTGACGCGCTCCGATTCCTCCGCCGCGCCCACCGCCACTCCACCCGCGAGTGATCCGTCGCAGTTCGGTCGCGTCGATGCCGACGGCACCGTCTACCTGATGGCACCCGAGGGCGAGGTGGTGGTCGGCCAGTGGGCGGCAGGAGATCCACGCGAGGGTCTCGCCTTCTTCGGTCGCAAGTATGACGATCTGGTTGTCGAGATCGATCTGATCAGCGCACGTCTCGCCGACGGCAAGGCCTCGGGCGAGCAGGCGATGGGCGTGCTGGCCAAGGTCAAGGAGGGCCTTGCGGCTCGATCCTTCGTTGGAGACATCCCCGCTCTCGAGGCCAAGTGCACCGCCCTGGAGTCCGCGGCTGAGGCGGCTCGTGAGGCCAATCGGGCACGGCGCGCGGAGCAGCGGGAGGCAGCCCTTGCGGCCCGGCGAACGCTCGCGGACGAGGCCGAGTCCCTGAGCGACTCCACCTCGTGGAAGTCCACCACCGAGAGGTACGCCGCCATCGTCGAGGAGTGGAAGGCTCTCCCGCGCGGCGATCGTTCCTCCGAGCAGGAGCTCTGGAAGCGGATCAGCGCTTCCCGAACAGCCTTTGACAAGCGCCGCCGCCAGCACTTCAGCGAGTTGGACTCCGTCCGCAAGGAGTCCGTCGCAGGCAAGCGCGCCCTGATCGAGCGGGCCGAGGGTCTGGCCTCGTCGACGGACTGGCAGCGCACCTCAAAGCAGCTTCGGGATCTGCTCGACGAATGGAAGGCTCTCCCCCGCGCCTCACGTTCCGATGAGGATCGCCTCTGGAAGCGCTTCAAGGCGGCCCAGGATGCGTTCTATGCGGCGAGAACCGCCGCTCAGGAAGCCGCGGAGGAAGAACTGAGCATCAACGTCGCGCCCAAGGAAGCACTGCTCGTGGAGGCCGAGGCGCTGCTGCCAGTGACGGACCTCAAGGCGGCGAAGCGGAGCCTGCGGAGCATTCAGGACCGCTGGGACAAGACCGGCGATGTGCCTCGCAGCGAGCGCGGGCGTCTTGAGGGACGCCTGAAGAAGGTCGAGGACACCATCAGGTCGCAGGATGAGGCGGCCTGGAAGTCCACCACCGGCACTGTCGCCACGGATGCCTTCGGACAGGCGCTTGAGCGCCTGCAGGAGAAGCGCGATGCGGCTGCGGCACGAGGAGATGCCGCGGCAGCCGCCGACCTCGAGGCTCAGATTGCCTCAACGCGCGCACTCATGGGTGGCGCCTGATCGTTCGGGGCGTTCCATCGTCTGCTTAAACCTCCACCAGACGCAGGGTGTCCTCACACCCGGTAGGCGTCGTACACACCCTCAACCTGGCGCACCGTCTTCAGGACCGAGCCGAGGTGCTTGGGATCTGCCATCTCGAAGGTGAATCGAGAGATGGCTATGCGCTCCCTCGTCGTGGTCACTGCGGCGCTGAGGATGTTCACATGAGTGTCGGCCAGCGCCCGCGTGACGTCCGACAGCAGTCGCGATCGATCAAGCGCCTCAACCTGAATGTTGACCATGTAGACACTGTTGGGGGTAGCCACCCATTCGACGTCGACGAGCCGGTCGGGTTCGGTCTGGAGGCCGGGTACGTTCACGCAGTCCGCGCGATGGACCGACACCCCAGCGCCTCGAGTAACGAATCCGACGATCTCGTCACCGGGAACGGGCGTGCAGCACTTGGCGAGCTTGACCCAGACATCGTCGACCCCCTTCACGACAACGCCGACGTCGCCCGACGCCCTGCTTCGCCCGGCCACGGTGCTCGGGATAAGCGTCTCCGCTGTGTCGTCAGCCGCCCCATCCACGCCCCCGGCCGAATCCACCAGCCGCTTGACGATGGTCTCGGAGCTGATTCGTCCCTCGCCGACTGAAGCGTAGAGCGCCTCGATGTCCTGCTGGTGCAGGTCTGCGGCGATGGTGCTCAACGCCTGATTCGTCATCATGCGCTGCAGGGGAAGTCCCTGCTTGCGCATCGCGCGCACAATCGCATCCTTGCCGTGATCGATGGCCTCCTCACGGCGCTCCTTGGTGAACCAGGCCTTGATCTTCGAACGCGCCCGGCCCGACTGCACGAAGTCGAGCCAATCCCGACTAGGCCCAGCTCCCTCAGCCTTCGAGGTGAAGATCTCGATGACGTCACCGTTCTCCAACGGTGATTCCAAGGACACGAGCTTGCCGTTCACCCGCGCACCAACGCATCGATGGCCTACCTCGGTGTGCACGGTGTAGGCGAAGTCCACCGGAGTGGATGCCGATGGCAGGGCTATGACATCACCCTTGGGAGTGAACACGAAGACCTCAGAGGAGCCGAGGTCATAGCGCAGGGAGTCCAGGAACTCGCCCGGGTCCTCCATCTCACGCTGCCAGTCGACCAGTTGCCGCAGCCATGCGAATTCATCCGGACCGGTCTTTGCCTGCGCACCCTGCTTGTAACGCCAGTGCGCCGCCACGCCGTACTCGGCCGCGCGGTGCATGTCGTGGGTCCGGATCTGCAGTTCGACGGGCTTGCCGTCCGGTCCGATGACGGTCGTGTGCAACGACTGGTACATGTTGAACTTCGGCATGGCGATGAAGTCCTTGAACCGACCAGGTACCGGACTCCACTTGGAGTGGATGATTCCGAGGGCTGCATAGCAGTCTCGAACGGAGTCAACGAGGATACGCACGCCCACAAGGTCATAGATGTCGGCGAAGTCGCGACCTCGCACGATCATCTTCTGGTACACCGAGTAGTAGTGCTTCGGCCGACCAGTGACGGTGGCCTTCACCCGGGCGCCCTTGAGATCCGACTCGATCGACGCCAGCGTCCTGGTGAGGTACTCGTCTCTCGATGGGGCCCGTTGCCCGACCAGCCGCACGATCTCCTCGTACATCTTCGGGTACAGGGTTGCGAATGCGAGATCCTCGAGTTCCCACTTGATGGCATTCATGCCGAGGCGATGAGCAAGAGGGGCGTAGATCTCGAGGGTTTCCCGCGCCTTCTGCTGCTGCTTCTCGTCTGACATGTGCCGCAACGTGCGCATGTTGTGCAGGCGGTCGCCGAGCTTGATGACAAGGACCCGGATGTCGCGCGCCATGGCCACGACCATCTTGCGCACCGTCTCGGCCGCAGAGGCCTCGCCGTAGCGCACCTTGTCGAGTTTGGTTACCCCGTCGACGAGCAAGGCGATCTCATCGCCGAAGTCCTCGCGCAGTGCATCGAGGGCGTACCCGCAGTCCTCCACGGTGTCGTGCAGTAGTGCAGCGGCCAGTGTCGGAGCAGTCATCCCGAGGTCCGCGAGAATGGTTGCGACGGCCACCGGGTGCGTGATGTAGGGCTCACCGGAGCGGCGGGACTGATCTCGATGAAGGTATGCCGCGGTCTCATAGGCCCGCTCAACCACCCGAGTGTCCGACTTCGGGTGGTACTTGCGGAGGGTGCGCAGCAGGGGTTCGAGCTCAGTGTTCGACCCCCGCGAACCGGCCAGTCGAGCGAACCGCGAGCGAAACCCGCCGCCCTCTGCTGCAGGCACAGCGATAGCCGGGGCCGACGACTGCGGCTCCGCGGGCAGTGGTTCCTCCCTGGCCAACACCTCTCCTGCACGACGTGATGGATCACCAGCCGAGGCTGATACCTGATGCATCAGTGTACGTGCGCGCACGCGGTCGCCCGCATGCGCCGCCTCAGCGCTTGGAGCGGGGCTTGCGCCTGGGCTGCTGGCGTGGGCCTGACTCCGTACGCCGGCCGATGCCGGTGTCCGCTTCGGCACCTGCGTCGTCGTCGGACGCGGATTCAGTGCCAACAGCCGCTCCGGCAGCGGAGCGCCCCTGCTTGCGTCGTGCGAGGACCCGAGCCTTCAGGGCCTTCATCTCCGGCTGACGCTCCTTCAGGTCAACCAGGAACGGCGTGGCGATGAAGATGGACGAGTAGGTGCCCGCCGCCATGCCGATGGCCAGGACGACCGCCAGATCGAGCAGGGTTCCCGCTCCCAAGAGCCCGGCTCCGACGATGATGATCGCGAGCACAGGGAGCAGTGCGACGACCGAGGTGTTGATCGACCGCACCAGGGTCTGGTTGACCGCGAGGTTGGCGGACTCCGAGTAGGTCATGATCGACTGGCCGGTCACACCGCGGGTGTTCTCCTTGACCTTGTCGAACACCACCACCGTGTCATAGAGCGAGTAGCCCAGAATCGTCAGCAGGCCGATGACCGTGGCCGGGGTGACCTCGAGCCCGGTCAGCGCATAGATGCCGACCGTGATGACGAGATCGTGGGCCAAGGCAACGAGCGCACTGAGCGCCATGCGCCATTCGAAGTAGATCGAAAGGAAGATCGTCACGAGCAGCAGGAAGATGACCAGCCCCTGCAGTGCCTTCTTGGAGATCTCCTCGCCCCAGGTCGGCCCCACGACCTGGACCTTGACCTCGCCCTTGGGAATCCCACACGCCTCGGCCAAAGTGCCAGCGACCTGAGAGCTCGCGGCTGCCGTGAGCTCCTCTGTCTGCACGCGAACGGTGCCGCTGGCCGTCTCCGTCACGATGACCTGCGCGCCCGTCGCCTCCTCAGCAGTTGTGCGGGCATCCTCGACCGAGCAGGTCGCGTTGGGCAGGGAGAAATCCGCCCCTCCCCGGAATTCGATGCCGAAGTTGAGCCCGCGGAACAGCAGGGCTCCGACCGCCAGCAGCAAGATGATCGCGGAGATCGCATACCAGCGCTTGCGGCGCTCGACGAAGTCGTATGAGACCTCGCCTGCGTAGAGACGGTGACCGAGGTTGCCGATCTTGCTCATGCTGACACCTCCTTGGTCGAGGAGTCCGTTGGGGACGTCTCAGCCGATGACCGTCGGGACCTGCCCCCACGCCTGCCTGCGACGCTCGCTCCCCCGAGACGACCAGAGTCCAGGCCGGTCCACTTCGAGCCCTTCTGCATCCAGGAGGAGCGCCCCATGAGGACCACGAGCGGATGCGTGAACCAGAAGGCCACGAGCACGTCGATGAGGGTGGTGAGGCCGAGGATGAAGGCGAAGCCGCGAACGCTTCCGACCGACAGGAAGTACAGAACGGCAGCAGCCAGCAAGGAGACGAAGTCCGCGGCCAACAGGGTTCGACGTGCCCTGATCCATCCGGAGTCGCACGCCTGCCGCAGTGACCGGCCCTCGCGAATCTCGTCCCTGATGCGTTCGAAGTAGACGATGAAGGAGTCGGCGGTGATACCGATGGCGACGATCGCTCCCGCGACACCCGCCAAGGTCAGAGTGAGCCCGATGGCCTTGCTCAGGACGACGATGGTCAGGTACAAGATCACGCCCGCGACGGCAAGCGAGAGAACCGCGACCACGCCCAGTGCTCGGTAGTAGACGAGCAGGTAGATCCCCACCAGGAGCAGGCCGAGAAGTCCGGCAATGATGCCGGCACGGAGCTGGTCGTTGCCGACTGTCGGTGAGACGGTCGTGATGTCAACGGGCTCCAGAGTGACCGGCAGAGCGCCGTACTTCAGGATATTGGCCAGGTCGCGAGCCTCTTCAGCAGTGAAGTTGCCCTCGATCTGAGCCGATCCGCCGAGGATGGGCTCGTTGAACCGCGGAGCCGATGTGACCACACCATCGAGCACGATCGCGAACGCGTTACACGGGTTCGCCCCGGCGATGCCGCACTCGGGCAGGGCACTGAGGGTGGTGGATGCCTCGGCGAGGGCCTTGGCGCCATCACCGTCGAAGTCCAAGGACACGATCCAGCCGACCCCGCCCTGGGGCAGCACGGCGTTCGCGTTCGTCACGTTCGTGCCCTGAATGAAGGCAGGCTCGAGGTTGTACTTCGCGGCGCCGGTGACGTCACAGGTTCCGAGCCACTTCTGCGGATCGTCCGGTCGACCACCGGTGTAGTTGAGTGGGTTGGTGCAGTCGAGTGCTGCGACCTGCTGCTGGAACTCCGGGGTGTTGGCATCTGCCTGAATCAGCGGGGCCGCCTCGCCGGCGGCGTTGGCGGAGGAATCCGGGCTTGCCGACGCCTCAGCTGACGCCTCCGGGCTCGCCGAAGCCTCACCTGACGCCTGCGGGGAGGCCTCCGGGCTCGCCGAAGCGCTGGGATCGGCTGCCGGATCCACGGACGGAGGCGCTGGATACAGACCCCACACGGGCCGGAAGTCAAGCAGGGCCGTGCGCTGCACGAGATCGACCACGCGGTCCTGGTTCACACCGGGCACCGCGACAACGATCACCGCTCCGTCACCTGAGCCCTGGGTCGTGACCTCCGCCTCGGCCACGCCGAGCCCGTCGACGCGCTGCCGGATGATGGAGACCGTCTGCGTGAGTTGCTCCTCGGTGATCGAAGCGCCCTCAGTGACCGGCTTCGGCTTCAAGATGACCTGCGTGCCACCTTGCAGATCCAGACCCAGACGGACGCTGGAGTCGGTGCCCGGCCAGAACGCCCAGACCGCCAATCCGACGATCAGGACGCCGAGGGCGACGAGCAGCCGCAACGGGTTGCTGGTGGTCGGAGGCGCCACTGTGCTCCTTGATTCTCGTTCGGGTGATTCTCGTGTGGGTAGGACTCGCGTGCGATCACAGTCGGGTGACGGGAATTGCTGATGCCACCGCGCCGACGGCCCAGTCTAGGACCTCGGTGCGAGAGTTCAGTTCTCCTCTGACGTACCCGTCTCTGGGGCGGATTCCTCCTCGACCGTGCTCGCGGCGGGCTCAACCACGCGAGCAACGGCAGCCGGAAGCACGCGGATGAACATGCCGGGGGCGACTTCGAGGCTCAACTCCTCATCGGTGACCACCGCGACGGTGCCGAAGATGCCCGCCGTGGTCATGACCTCGGCGCCAGGCTGGAGCGCTCGGATCATCTCCTGCTGCTGCTTCTGGCGCTGCTTCCCAGGCCTGATGATCAGGAAGTAGAAGGCAGCTCCTGCCGCAACAATCAGCAGCAGACTCATCGGATCCATGGAAACCTCCAGCGACGGCAGCGCCAAGCAGCGCCCACTGAGGCTACCTGAACCTGCCTAGGCGAGATCGAGCGCCTGCTGATCGGGCCCGTCGGGCGCGGGTGGCTGCAGCCCCGCGTGTGCCCATGCCGCCTGGGTGGCGACCCGCCCGCGAGGCGTGCGCATGAGCATGCCGAGCCGCACCAGAAACGGCTCAGACACCGTCTCGATGGTCTCCGGCTCCTCCCCCACGGCCACCGCGAGGGTCGACAGCCCGACCGGACCGCCGCCGAAACGATGGACCAGCACATCGAGGACGGCCTGATCGATCCGATCCAGCCCGAGTGCATCGACTTCGTAGAGGTCCAGAGCCTGGCTCGCCGAGTCACGGCTGACTACCCCGTCGCCATGCACCTGAGCCCAGTCGCGTACCCGCCGTAGAAGTCGGTTGGCTATCCGTGGCGTTCCTCGGCACCGTCCCGCAATCTCCGCCACGCCTGCGGCGTCGACCGGCACCTCCAGTAGGCGTGCTGACCTTGTGATGATCACCTCGAGGTCCGTACTGTCATAGAAGTCCAGATGCGCGGTGAAGCCGAAGCGATCCCGCAGGGGGCTGGGCAGCAGGCCTGCGCGGGTGGTCGCGCCGACGAGGGTGAAGGGCTCGATGTCGAGCGGAATGGCCGTGGCTCCCGGTCCCTTCCCGACCACCACATCGACCCGGAAGTCCTCCATCGCCAGGTACAGCAGTTCCTCTGCGGCCCGGGCCGTGCGATGGATCTCGTCGACGAACAGCACCTCTCCCGGCTGCAGACTCGACAGCACAGCAGCGAGGTCACCGGCATGCTGAAGGGCCGGACCTGAGGTCATGCGCAGTGGCGCCTGCATCTCCGTGGCGATGATCGAGGCCAGGGTCGTCTTGCCTAGGCCCGGCGGCCCGCTCAAGAGCACGTGGTCGGCTGCACGGCCACGACGAGCCGCCGCCTCGAGCACCAGCCCCAGCTGGGACTTCACTCGTTCCTGACCGACGAATTCCCCCAGCGAGGTCGGCCGGAGGGCACCCTCGACGGCCGCGTCCTCGGCGTCTGCCCCTGGCTGCACCGTCATGAGCGATCCAGTCCGCGCAGAGCCGCCTTGAGCAGCACGCTCACATCGGCATCATCGCCTTGAGCATCCGCCGACTCCACCAGATCACCGTCGAGCGCCCCCACGGCCGCATCCGCCTCCTTGGCCGACCATCCCAGCGACACCAGGCCTGCGCTCACGGCAGACCGCCATCCACCACTCGTGATCGTCGACGTGGTACCTCCGACTATCGACCGTGCCGGGCCGAGCCGATCGGCAAGCTCGAGAATCAGCCGCTGCGCGCCCTTGCGCCCGATTCCGGACACTGACATCAGCGCTGACTCGTCCTTGCTACTGACAGCGTTGCGGAGCTCATCAGGGGACAGAGTGCCCAGGAGGGCCAGGGCAATCCTTGGACCGATGCCACTGACGGTCTGCACCTGCTCGAAGATGCCACGCTCCTCGTCGTCGAGGAAGCCGTAGAGCGTCCAGGCATCCTCACGCACGATCAGGCTCGTGCGAAGTTCCACGCGATCACCCACGTGCAGCGACGTGGCAACCGCCGGGGTGCACAGCACATGAAGGCCCACGGCTCCGACGTCGACAACGACGTGGTCGACCGCAGCGGACACGACGGTGCCCTTGACAAAGGAGATCATCGCGCCGCCGCAACCGCAGCCGCGAGCCGCCGCTGGCTCTCGCCTCGCCAGATCTGGCAGATGGCGATGGCCAGGGCATCCGCCGCATCCGCCGGCTTGGGTGCAGCGGTCAGCCGAAGGATGCGTGTCACCATCGCCGTGACCTGCGCCTTGTCCGCCCGCCCGTGACCGGTAACCGCGGCCTTCACCTCGCTTGGGGTGTGCAGGGCCACAGGGAGCCCTCGCTGGCCGGCCAGCAGGAGACCCATGGCAGCGGCCTGCGCCGTCCCGGTGGCCGTGCGAACGTTCTGCTGGCTGAACACGCGCTCGATGGCCAGGGCATCTGGCTGGAATTCATCGACGAGGGCGGCGAGGCCAGCGGACACCTCCGTGAGCCGCACCTCGATAGGAACCTCAGGGCCGGTACGGATGACTCCGACATGCAGGCACCGCATGCTCTGGCCCGGGGCCCCCTCAACGACGCCCGTCCCACACCGGGTGAGGCCGGGGTCGATCCCCAGGACGCGCATGCGGTCTCCTCAGCTTCACTCGATCCTCATCGGACCGTCGGTTCTCGATCGCTCGATCCCCTCGCCGGGATCAGGCCAGTGCAGGACCGTCCGAACACCTGTTCGGAAGGCTATCTGCTCGGGGTGTCAGGAGCCGGCAGCCGCAGGCCCGGTCGTGGGCGTGTCGCCGGTCACCTTCGAGAAGCCCTCGCGCAGGTCGGACACCAGATCGGGCAGGTCCTGAACCGCGCGATCATCGGCCGAGATGCCGATGTAGGCGCGTCCGTCATAGGTGACCATCGTGATGTTGACGGCCGCTCCGATCGTGGCGACCAGCGGATAGACAGCAGTGACCCGTTCTCCTGCGAGGTAGAGCGGCATCGGCGGACCGGGCACATTGCTCGTCGTCAGGTCCGAAGCCTGGGCCGCGTGGGCGAGCATGGGAACGGGCACGAACCAGCTCACCTCGGCGAGCGGATCCGCCAGCCGGATCGCAGGCTCCTCGCGCCACTCATCGACCAGCAGGTGCGCCTGCTCCATGTGCTCGCGGGTGGTGAGGCCCGCGATGGACAGCGGGAACCGGGCGATGCTCACGGCATTGGCGGCCTTGCCGGAGCGATCCCCGGCGTCGCCACGCAGACTGATCGGCACATTGACACGCAACTGCTCGACTACCACTCCGTGCCTGCGATGGTAGGCGTCCATTCCGGTCGCCACCGCCGCCAGGAAGGCGTCATTGACGCTCATGTCCTCGGCCTTGGCCGCTGCCCGGATGCCGGAGAACGGCATCGAGAACGCCGCGAACCGATACGTGGTTCCCCTGCCGACGAGCACCGGGGACAGGGCGCTCTCCGGGACAGCCGCCACGCGACCGATCGACGTGACAGTGCTCCACGCCTCGCCCCAGATGCCCACCGGATCGCTGACGGACCCGCGCGCTAACGCGCCGAGGCCCTTGGCCGCGGACTCGACTAGTCCGACTCCCCTGCGGGCCAGATCCACGAGGTTGGCCGTGCTGATCTCTCGGAGGCTGACATCCTCCGCTGGCGGCGCCTCGGGCGCGGGGAGCTCGTTGGGATCGGACTCGGCAGAGAATTCGAAGAGGGTCAGCCCCATCATCACGGTCGCCTGACCGTCCGCGATCGAATGGTGCAGCTTCAGTAGCAGCGCCGCGGCGCCACCGGGCAGCCCCTCAACGAGGGCCGCCTCCCACAGAGGTCGGTTGGGGTCGAAGTCCGTGAGGCTCATGCGTCGGGCGTCCTCGAGGAGATCCGCCCAGCCGCCACCCTCCACGATTCGATATCGACGCAGGTGCACGCTGATGTCGAAGTCCGGATCAACGGCCAGGCGCGGTGCCGAGAATCCGAACAGGCCATAGAGCGGGCGCATGCGCAGCGTCGGGACACAGAGGGTCAGTCTCTGCATTCGAGCGAGGAATCGATCCCAGTCAGGAGCCTTCTCGACCAGGGTCATCGCCACGACGGTCGACCTCATCGTCGGATCACCGCTTGCCGTGCGGAAAGTGGCCGCATCCCAGCCACGCAATTGCGTTCCGACGTAGTCGTTCACAGGCGACCCTTCAGATCGATCAAGCTCTAGTCGATGGCCGCGAGAACCTCGTCGCTGACGTCGAAGTTCGCAAAGACATTCTGCACGTCGTCGCTGTCCTCGAGCGCCTCGATCAGGCGGAACACCTTGCGCGCCCCGTCCTCATCGAGTTCCACTGAGACGCTCGGCAGGAAGTTCGTGTCAGCGGACTCGTAGTCCATGTCGCCTTCCTGAATGGCCTTGCGGACGGGAATCAGGTCTCCGGCCTCACAGATGATCTCGAACGCCTCGCCCAGATCATTGACCTCCTCGGCGCCCGCATCGAGAACGACCATGAGCACATCATCCTCGGACATGCCCTCGGTCTTGGGCACGATGACGACGCCCTTGCGGTTAAACAGGTAGGACACGGACCCGGGATCGGCCATGGATCCGCCGTTGCGCGTCATCGCGACTCGGACCTCGGTTGCTGCGCGATTCCGATTGTCGGTGAGGCACTCAATGAGGACGGCCACACCATTGGGGCCGTAGCCCTCGTACATGATCGTCTGCCAGTCGGCACCGCCCGCCTCAGCCCCCGATCCACGCTTGACCGCGCGCTCGATGTTGTCCAACGGCACGGAATTCTTGCGGGCCTTCTGAATGGCGTCATACAGCGTGGGGTTCCCGTCGGGGTCTCCCCCACCGGTGCGGGCAGCAACCTCGATGTTCTTGACCAGACGCGCGAAGAGCTTTCCGCGCTTGGCATCGATCGCGGCCTTCTTGTGCTTCGTGGTCGCCCACTTGGAATGGCCGCTCATGCTGACTTCCTCACCGTGTCTGCCTCACCATCTGGACGAATAGATCATGGAACCGCGAGTCGCCTGTCAGTTCCGGGTGGAACGCGGTCGCCAGCAGCGAGCCCTGACGAACGGCCACGATCGTACCCTCGGCCAGCCCTCGGTCGACGCGTGCAAGCACCTGTACGTCGTCTCCCACCGACTCAACCCACGGCGCCCGAATGAAGATCGCCGGGAAATCGGTCTCGCCCAGACATGGGACCGCCACGGCCGCCTCGAAGGAATCCACCTGTCTTCCGAAGGCGTTCCTTCGCACGACGATGTCCAAGCCCCCCACAGTTTCCTGATCGGGTCGGCCGTCCTGGATTCGGTCGGCGAGCATGATCATGCCGGCGCACGAGCCGAACATCGGCATTCCGGCCGCGCGAGCGGTCCGCAAGGGCTCCATCAGGCCATCTGCCAGCGCGAGTTTCGACATGGTCGTCGACTCGCCGCCCGGCAGCACCAGCGCGTCCACCGATTCCAAGTCGCTCGTGGACCCCACCGGCACCGCTCGTGCCCCCGCGGCCCTCAACGACCACATGTGCTCGCGAACGTCACCCTGAATGGCGAGGACCCCCACGAGGGGGCCGTCGGAGGTCACCAGCCCCGGTCCTCCAGGCGGTGATGCACCGGGATGTCCGCCACGTTGATCCCGACCATCGCCTCGCCGAGACCACGGGAGACCTTGGCCACGACATCGGGATTGTCAAAGTGCCGGGTCGCCTGCACGATCGCGTTCGCACGCTTGACCGGGTCACCGGACTTGAAGATGCCCGAGCCGACGAAGACGCCGTCCGCGCCCAGCTGCATCATCATCGAGGCATCAGCGGGCGTCGCGATGCCCCCAGCCGTGAACAGCACCACCGGTAGCGCACCGGCAGCCGCGACCTCAACGACGAGGTCGTACGGCGCCTGCAACTCCTTGGCAGCCACGTACAGCTCGTCCTTGGACATCGACGACAGGCGTGCGATCTCGCCTCGGATGGTGCGCATATGGGTCACCGCATTCGACACATCGCCGGTGCCGGCCTCTCCCTTGGACCGAATCATCGCCGCACCTTCGGTAATGCGCCGGAGCGCCTCACCGAGGTTCGTGGCACCGCACACGAAGGGGACAGTGAAGTTCCACTTGTCGATGTGGTTGGAGTAGTCCGCCGGGGTCAGGACCTCTGACTCGTCGATGTAGTCGACACCCAAGGACTCCAGGATCTGCGCCTCTGCGAAGTGGCCGATCCGGGCCTTCGCCATGACCGGGATCGAGACGGCCTCGATGATGCCGTCGATCATGTCCGGATCCGACGACCGCGAGACACCACCCTCGGCCCGGATGTCGGCCGGCACGCGCTCGAGCGCCATGACGGCTACCGCTCCGGCATCCTCGGCGATCTTCGCCTGATCTGGGGTGACCACGTCCATGATCACGCCGCCCTTGAGCATTTCGGCCATGCCTCGCTTGACCCGCTCCGTACCGACGACTGGGGACACGTCCGTCACGTCAACCTCACTTGTTCGGGGCCGCACGCACGTCGGCCCTCTTTCGGGGAACGCCCACATCCTAGGCGGCTAGCGCGATGCCAGCCCGCTGGGCATCTCATCGTCCATCTCCCACGACTCCGGCCATGCCGTGTGCCCTGCGAGACGGAAGGTGCGGCACATGCGCTGCCCCCGCAGCTGCCTGCACGCCCGCACGGCATCGTTGAGGAATCGGCGGGACAGCTGAACCCGTCGGCATGAGGCCGAGAGCTCAGCCAGCATCTCGGCTCCCTCTGGCACGGAGGACACCTCGGTGACATCCTCCGGGGTCAGAACCGCGCTCAGGGCACCCGTCAGTGCAGACTCGGCCGACGCCCGCGCCTCAGCATCTGCCTCTCCTGACGTACGGGCCGCATGCGCGGCGTCGGCCAGCAGCATGCTGGAGGCAGGATCCAGCAGGCCTGATGTCGCCAGTTCCATCGAGACGGCAGACCGGCGCACCAGTTGGGCATCCAGCGCCAGTTCCGAGGTGTCGATGCGCTTGTGCAGGTGATCCAGCCGACCCGCCGTCATGCTCAGGTAGAGCGCGAACAGCGCCGCAACCACGACGAGCAGAATGACGAGCCACACGTTCACGAGCCACTCCTGGACAGTCGTCCCATGACCTGACCGCGGAGATCATCGGTGACCTTCTCCCCCGGTATCCGCACGCTGTCGTATACGGCGATGACGTCAGCGACCACCGTGTCCCAGTCGAAATCGCGAACACGCCGACTCGCCGCCTCGACAAGCCGGGTACGCAACTGGTCATCGCGGAGCGTCTCAATGAGGGCAGTAGCGAGTTGATCGCTGCTTCCATTGCTGAACATTCGGCCGGATCGTCCGTCCTCGAGCACCCGTCGAAAAGCCGGAAGGTCCGAAGCGACCACGGCGGCCTCGGCGGCCATCGCCTCGGCCAGAACGATGCCGAACGACTCCCCTCCCGTGTGCGGTGCCACGTACACGTCCACGGATCGCAGAGCCCGAACCTTGTCCTCATCACTGATGCGTCCGAGAAATGTCACGTTGCCCTTCGCCTCGGCTGGCACCTGTGCGCGCTGCTCCTCCACATCGCCAGGTCCCGCGATGAGGACTTGCACGTCGGGCAGGGCGGACACGACGGCGGGCAGGGCGGCAAAGAGGACAGCGAGCCCCTTGCGGGACTCGTCCATGCGGCCAAGGAAGAGCATCGAGGGCCGGTGCGGATCCACGGATGGAAGCCGCTCCTCGCTGCTGAAGGCGGACACCCGCACGCCGTTGGGAATGAGGACTGCGTCGCCTCCCATGTGCGTCACGAGGGTTCGCCGTGCATCCTCGCTGACGGCAATGCGCCCGCGCACCTTCTCCATCGCGGTCTGGCCTACGTAGTAGCCCGCGGTCAGGATGCGCGACCGCTCCTGCGACGAGTGCCACGTGGCGACAATCGGTCCTCTCGCCACCCACAGCGCCAGCACCGACAGACTCGGCGCCACCGGCTCGTGGACGTGCAGTACGTCAAACGAGCCAGCCCGAATCCATGACCTGACGACCCGGGTCGCCTTGACGCCAAGGCTCAGTCGAGCAACGGAGCCGTTGTAGCGCACGGCGATAGGTCGACCGCCATCGACCACCCACGGGGGCAGGCTGTCCGGATCCTCGGTGGGCGCGAGAACGCTGATCTCATGTCCCTGTGACTGCAGCGCCAGTGCGAGGTCCGCGATGTGAGATCGCACCCCGCCTGGCACATCCCAGGCATAAGGGCTGACCAGCCCGATCTTCATGACGCTGCCCCAGATCGGCGAGAGGGATCCAGATCCTCGATCCATACCGGCTGCATCATGTGCCAGTCCACGGGTCGCTCTCGAATGCCTTCCGAGAAGGCATCAGCGATGCCCTGTGTGATCAGCCGCACCTGATCCTCCTGAGTGCCAGCTGTCGGACGAGCAATCTCGTCGTGCACGCGCCCACGAGCCACACCGTCCTCGAACCAGAGCGTCACTGGATGCACCTGCGCGTCGGTCAGCAGGGCCAGCAGCGCCGGTCCGGCCGGCAGGGAGGCGGGCTCTCCTAGAAGGTCCACGACAATGCCGTTCCGACTGATGTCGCGATCACCCATCAGGGGGACGAGTCGGCCCTCGTTGAGGCGTCGCGCAAGAGTTCGGATGATGCCCGGCTCACCCGTGGGCAGGATCTCCATCCCCATGGCCGTCCGGTAGGCCAGGAACCGCTCATATAGCCCCTCGGGCTTCAATCGCTCAGCGACAGTGGTGAGGCCGCCGTAGCGCATGCACCCCCACGCCCCCGCGTGATCCCAGTTCCCCGAGTGATTCACCACCATGAGCGCACCGCGCCCGGACGCCACTGCCTGATCCAGGAGTTCGCCGCGATCCATCACGAAGGTGTCCGTGATCTGCTCGGGACTCCAGTTCGGCAGTCGGAAGGTGTCGCACCAGTACCTCAGGTAGCTGCGCATGCTGAGCCGCGCCAGTTCCGCAATCTCCTCTGTGGATGCCTCGGGGCGTGCGCGTCGCAAATTCCTCTTCAACTGCCGGACGCCGCTGCCGTCGCGGCGCCAGATGACATCGGCCGCCCCATCGAACACGCGGTACGCGGCGCGCTCGGGAAGCCGCCGAACGAGGCGCCATCCGACGGCAAAGGCCCACTCGGTGGCTGCATCATTGACGGTCCCGAGGGTGCGCCGGGCACGGGACTCAGTCGCCAAGGGAACCCGAACCAGGGTGCAGTTGCCTGCGCACAGTCGCGACCCGCTGGGCGACGGTGATCAAGCCCAGTCCGCCGAGAATCCACAGGGCAGCGGGCAGGACATAGGGAACTCCAAGGCCCGCCAACAGAACAGCGGCGCCAACGATCAGGAGACGCTCAGCTCTCTCGGCGATGCCGACATTGGCGGTTGCCCCGACGGCCTCGGCACGCGCCTTGGCGTATGACGTCACCTGACCCATCACCAGCGCGAGCAATGCAGCGGCGGTGATCCACGGTTGATCGTTGAAGGCTCCGTACAGGGCAAGCCCACCGAACACGGCCCCGTCCGCGAACCGATCCAGCGTCGCGTCGAGGAAGTTCCCCCATGGCCCGGACGTGCCCGAGAGCCTGGCCATCGTGCCGTCGAGGAGGTCACTCATGGCCAGCACGGCGATAATCAGCACCGCGGCCACGAACCAGCCCTGCGGCAGGCATACCAACGCGACCGTCACGGTCGCCAGCGTTCCGACAATCGTCACCGCGTCCGGGGAGATGTGCATGCGCAGCAGGAGTCGAGCGGTCGGTTCGATCACACCGCTGACGACTTTGCGGGCCGCCGGGTTGTTCAGCACAGATGTGACTCTATCGGCGGATAGTGCGCCCGGTTGCCTCACGCCGTGCCCAGGGTGGAGGCTGGCAGGGACACGAAGGAGGAGGAACCATGGGCGACACCCGTAGTGAGGCCGGCAGTGCACCCCGTGCGCTGCCCGACAGGGCCGACCGCATGCGCAACGTCGTCCTGGTGGGCCCGGCCGGCTCTGGCAAGACCACCCTCGTGGAGTCGCTCCTGAGCGCCGCGCGCGCGATCCCCCGACGCGGCTCCGTCGCCGAGGGGACGACTGTTGGCGATCGCGACCCCGTGGCCGTGCGCCAGCAGCGATCCGTGGAACTCTCCGTGGCCACGTTCGTCTGGCGGGACACCACCGTGACCCTCATCGACACACCCGGATATGCCGACTACACGGGCGAACTGCGCGCCGGGCTCCGAGCGGCTGATGCCGCGCTCTTCGTCGTTTCCTCGACTGATGGCGTTGACGCTGCCACCGCACGACTGTGGGATGAGTGCGAGGTCGTGGGCATGCCAAGGGCCGTCGTCGTGACCAACCTTGACCGTGAGCGTGCTGACTTCGATGAGACCGTTGCCGTCTGCCAACGGGTGTTCACAGGTGGCGGAGGAGTCCTGCCCCTGTTTCTCCCCATCCATGGCGATGGCGGCAGCGTGGTCGGGTTCATCGACCTGCTGGATGAGCAGATCTGGCATTGGACTGACGGCACGGTGGTCCAGCTCGCGGCCGAGGATCGCCACCGGGAACTCATCGAGTCAGAGCGTTCGGCTCTCATCGAAGGCGTGGTGACCGAGTCCGAGGACGAGGAGCTCATGGACAGGTTCATCGGTGGTGAGCACGTCGATGTAGGCCTCCTCACCAAGGATCTGGAGCGAGCCGTGGCCCGCGGGCATTTCCATCCCGTGGTGGGTCATGCGGAGACTGGCTCGGGCGTGGGTGCTGAGCTGATCCTCGACCTCATCGTGCGCGGCTTCCCCTCCCCTGACGAGCACGCCCTGCCCACGGTCACTCACATCGATGGCGCCCCTGCGGCGCCGATCAGCACTGACCCTGACGGGCCGCTTGTCGCGGAGATCGTCAAGACGACCTCTGATCCGTATGTAGGCAAGGTGTCTATCGTTCGCGTCTTCTCCGGGATGCTGATGGCTGACGCACCCGTCCACGTGTCCGGGCACTTCGCCCCCGACACCGGACATGTCGATCACGACGTGGATGAGCGCACGGGACACCTCATGACCATGCTCGGCGGCGAGCACCACGATGTCGCCTCGGCCCCTGCCGGCAGCATCGTGGCCGTGGGGCGCCTGAGCCGCGCCGAGACCGGCGACACCCTCTCCGACATCGATAATCCGCTGGTCATGCGCCCGTGGCTCATGCCCGAGCCGCTGCTTCCTGTGGGCATCACACCGCACAGTCCAGGCGATGAGGACAAGCTGGGCACGGCCCTCGCGCGCCTGGCTGCCGAGGATCCCACCCTGCGTATTGACAGTGCCGGCGGCACGGGACAGATCATCCTGTGGACCCTCGGCGAGGCACACGCGGATCTCATCACCGACCGGCTCAAGTCTCGCTACGGGGTGGCCGTCGACCCCGTCGACGTGCAGCCGTCGATTCGCGCGACGCTGGCGGCAGGCGCCTCGGGAAGTGGGCGTCTGGTCAAGCAGTCCGGTGGCCATGGCCAGTACGCCTTGGTCCAGATCGAAGTGGAGCCGCTCCCCGCCGGATCCGGTTTCGAATTCGTCGACAAGGTCGTGGGGGGTGCCGTTCCGCGCAACTACATCCCATCGGTGGAAAAGGGCATCAGGGCTCAAATGGAATCCGGCGTGGCCGGCGGCTACCCCGTCGTCGACATCCGAGCCACGCTCCTGGACGGAAAGGCGCACAGCGTCGATTCCTCCGACATGGCCTTCCAGACGGCCGGTGGCATGGCACTGAAGGATGCGGCCGCGAAGGCCGGTGTCCGCCTCCTGGAACCGATCGTCACCCTCACCGTCACCGTCCCTGACGAGCACGTCGGCGCGGTCATCTCAGACCTGTCCACCCGACGCGCAGTGATCAAGGGGACGGACTCCGATGGCGCCGGTCACTCCACTGTCGTCTCCGACGTGCCGGAGTCGGAGGTCTCCAGATACGCCATCGACATCAGGAGCGTGTCGCACGGCACTGGGGAGTTCACTCGGACCCCGGCCGGATTCGCCCCCGTTCCGAGCAATGTCGCGAAGCGACTGCTGGACGAGCGCTGACTTACGCGTAGCGCTCGCTCGTGGCCCTCGTGTC
>JAIOXK010000018.1 GCA_021741645.1 Candidatus Nanopelagicales bacterium | reverse complement strand
GAGCTCCCCACTCGGGTCACTGCCCTCCGCGACGGCGCAGGTAGCGCTCAAACTCCCGGGCAATCGCCTCGCCGCTGGCCTCCGGGAGGTCGACGGCATCTCGAGCCTCCTCGAGCTGCTTGACGTAGTCGGCAACCTCGTCATCCTCGGATGCGAGCTCGTCCACTCCCACTTCCCACGCGCGAGCCTCCTCGACCAGATCACCGAGCGGCACTGGGACATCGAGGATGTCCTCAATGCGCCGCACCAGCGACAACGTGGCCTTCGGGCAGGGCGGCTGGGCAACGTAGTGGGGGACCGATGCCCAGAGGGATACGGCGGAGATGCCGAACCGCGTGCAGGCGTCCTGAAGAACGCCGACGATTCCGGTGGGCCCCTCGTACGTGGAGGGATCCAGACCCAGGTCCGCCTGCATGGCCGCATCTGACGTCGTCCCTGTCACAGGCACCGGACGGGTGTGCGGGATGTCGGACAGGAGTGCACCGAGGGTGATGATCGTGGACACGTCCAACTCGGCGGCGAGTCCGAGCAGTTCGCGAACGAACTGCTGCCACTTCATATTGGGCTCGATCCCCTGGACCAGGACGAGGTCACGCGGGAAGAGCGGCACTCGGGCGATGAACACTCGCGTGGTGGGCCAGGTCAGCTGGCGGACCCCCGACTCGTCGATCGAGATCACCGGACGGTTCACCTGGTAGTCGTAGTACTCCTCGGAGTCCAGATCTGCCAGCGGCTGGGCGTCCCAGACCTCGCGAAGGTGCGCGATGGCGCCGGACGCGGACTCACCGGCATCGTTCCAGCCCTCGAAGGCGGCCACCATGACGGGATCGACCAACGTGGGGAACTCGTCCAGTTCGATCACGTGCCCTCCCTTGACCAGTGCTCCGACAATCGGCTGAACCTCAGCGTAGGCCCTCAGGCGGCGGTGCGTGGAACTGCGGGTCCATCAGTCAACGGTAGGCTGGAACATCATGACTACCACCTCTTCATCGCCTGCTTCCGTGCCAAATTCCGGAGATTCTCCGAACGCCGGAGTCTCGCCCAAGTCGGGAAGATCGCCTCATCCGACACACGGCCCCGGGTCCCTCCGGGAGGCGCTCGCCACCAGAGTTGTCGTGGCCGATGGCGCCATGGGGACGATGCTCCAGGCGGCTGACCCGAGCCTGGAGGATTTTCAGGGCTACGAGGGCTGCAACGAGATCCTCAACGTGACCCGCCCGGAACTCGTCGCAAGCGTGCACGATGCCTACTTCGAGGTCGGCGTCGACTGCGTGGAGACCAACACCTTCGGCGCCAATTTCGCGAACCTTGGGGAATATGACATTCCCGAGCGGATCTACGAACTGGCCGAGGCAGGCGCTGCCGTAGCGCGGAGCAGTGCTGACCGGTGGTCCACGCCGGATCAGCCTCGCTGGGTGCTCGGCTCGGTTGGTCCCGGGACCAAGCTCCCCAGCCTCGGACATGCGCCCTATGCCACCTTGCGCGACGCGTATCAGGAGCAGGTGGCCGGTCTGGTCAATGGCGGTGCCGATGCCATCTTGATCGAGACCTCGCAGGACCTGCTGCAGACAAAGGCGGCCGTCGTCGGTGCGAAGAGGGCGCTCACCGAGTCGGGAGTCGATCTCCCCGTCTTCGCGCAGGTCACTGTTGAGACCACCGGAACCATGCTCCTCGGCAGTGAGATCGGGGCCGCGCTCACTGCTCTGGAGCCGCTCGGAATCGATGCCATAGGGCTGAACTGCGCCACCGGTCCCGCGGAGATGAGCGAGCACCTGCGCACCCTCTCCAAGTCGGCGCAGGTGGCCATCACCTGCATGCCGAATGCAGGCCTGCCCATGCTGACCTCGGACGGGGCGCACTACCCCTTGAGTCCGCGGGAACTTGCCGAGGCGCATGAGGTATTCACCCAGGAGTTCGGGGTCGGCCTGGTCGGTGGATGCTGCGGAACCACGCCTGCCCATCTGGCCGCCGTCGTGGAGCGCGTGCGCGGCAAGGGCCTCGGGGAGCGGCAGCCGCAGCACGAGGCGGCAGCAGGTTCGCTCTACCAGTCCGTCCCGTTCCGGCAGGACTCGACGTATCTGTCCATCGGTGAGCGCACCAACGCGAACGGATCCAAGGCCTTCCGGGAGGCCATGCTCGAGGAGCGATGGGAGGACTGCGTCGAGATCGCGCGGGAGCAGATTCGCGATGGAGCGCACCTGCTCGACCTGTGCATCGACTATGTCGGGCGCGATGGAGTCCGCGACATGCGCGAGCTCGCTGGCCGTCTCGCCACGGCGTCCACCCTGCCGATCGTCCTGGACAGCACAGAGCCAGCCGTGCTCGAAGCGGGCTTGGAGATGCTCGGCGGTCGGGCCGTGGTGAATTCAGTGAACTACGAGGATGGCGACGGACCCGACTCTCGTATCCGGCGCATCATGCCGCTCGTGATGGAGCATGGTGCCGGCGTCGTGGCGCTGACCATCGACGAGGAGGGGCAGGCTCGGACAGCGGAGTGGAAGGTGCGCGTTGCCGACCGACTGGTGCGTGACCTCACCGAGAACTGGGGCATGGACGTCGCGGACATCCTCGTCGACACGCTCACCTTTCCCATCGCCACCGGGCAGGAGGAGACGCGTCGAGATGCGATCGAGACGATGGATGCCATTCGGCAGCTCAAGGCGATGCACCCGGGCGTGCAGACGACCCTCGGCCTGTCCAATGTCTCCTTCGGGCTGAACCCGGCGGCGCGTCAGGTCCTCAACTCCGTCTTCCTCCATGAGGCGATGGCCGCCGGTCTCGACTCGGCGATCGTTCACGCCTCAAAGATCCTGCCGATGGTCAAGATCCCCGATGAGCAGCGTGACGTGGCACTGGATCTCGTCTACGACCGCCGGGAATATGACGCCGACGGCAACGTCACCTACGACCCGCTGCAGCGATTCCTCCAACTGTTCGAAGGTGTCGAGGCCCGGTCATTGTCGGCTTCGAAAGCGGAGGAGCTGGCCGGGCTGCCGCTGTTCGAGCGTCTGGAGCGTCGAATCATCGACGGTGAGCGCGTCGGGCTCGAAGACGATCTAGGTGAGGCGTTGAAGGAACGTCCCGCACTCGCCATCGTCAATGACACCCTGCTGGCAGGCATGAAGGTGGTGGGTGAGCTCTTCGCCTCAGGCGAGATGCAGCTGCCCTTCGTCCTGCAGAGCGCTGAAGTCATGAAGACGGCCGTGGCCTATCTCGAGCCGCACATGGAGCGCACGGATGAGGCCGGTAAGGGGACGATGGTGCTGGCCACCGTCAAGGGCGATGTGCACGACATCGGCAAGAACCTCGTCGACATCATCCTGTCGAACAACGGCTACACGGTCGTCAACATCGGCATCAAGCAGCCGATCACGGCCATCGTCGAAGCGGCCGAGGAGCACAACGCCGACGTCATCGGAATGAGCGGGCTGCTGGTCAAGAGCACCGTGATCATGAAGGAAAACCTCGAGGAGATGAACTCCCGGGGCGTTGCCGAACGCTTTCCCGTTGTCCTCGGTGGCGCTGCCCTGACTCGCGCGTTCGTGGAGGAGGACCTCGCCTCGATGTACGACGGCGACGTTCGCTACGCACGTGACGCCTTCGAGGGACTCCGACTCATGGACACCCTCATGGCGGTCAAGCGCGGTGAGCCCGGCGCCGAGCTGCCTGAACTGCGCACGCGGCGCGTGAAGTCCTCCGGACGCTCACGTGACGACGAGCCCGTGATCATCCCTGCGCGATCCGATGTCTCGGTCACCGTGCCGGTCCCGGCACCGCCGTTCTGGGGGGATCGCATCGTGAAGGGGATCTCGCTCACGGACTACCTTCCCTACCTGGACGAGCGAGCCCTCTTCCTCGGCCAGTGGGGGCTCAAGCCCGGCCGGGGCGCTGATGGCGCAAGCTACGAGGAGCTCGTGGAAACGGAGGGACGTCCGCGCCTGCGCTCGTGGCTGGATCGAATTCAGACGGAGGCGATCATCACGCCAGCCGTCGTCTATGGCTACTTCCCGTGCTACTCGGAGGGTGACGACCTCGTCATCCTCCATGAGGATGGATCCGAGCGCACGCGCCTGCATTTCCCTCGCCAGCGACGTGATCGCCACCTGTGCCTGTCGGACTTCTACCGCCCGAAGGAGTCTGGCGATGTCGATGTTGTGGCCTTCACCGTGGTCACGATGGGGCAGTCGGCGTCGGACGCCACGGCGCGCTTGTTCGAGGCCGACTCCTACCGCGAGTACCTGGAGCTGCACGGCCTCTCCGTTCAGCTGACGGAGGCCCTGGCCGAGTTCTGGCACGCTCGGATTCGGGACGAACTCGGGCTTGCCTCCTCCGACAGCGCGGACATGACGGAGCTCATCGCCAAGCAGGGGTATCAGGGGTCCCGGTATTCGTTCGGATACCCAGCCTGTCCCGATCTCGAACAGCAGGTGCAACTGATGGAGCTGCTTGATCCCGGACGCATCGGGGTCGAACTGTCCGAGGAGTTCCAACTGCATCCGGAGCAGTCGACGAGCGCGATCATCACTCACCATCCCGAGGCGCGATACTTCAATGCGACCTGATCCCAAGCCGTCTGACTCCCATGGCGTCTAGCGCCGACTCAGCAGCAGGCGATCAACGCATGGCGACGGCAGGTCATCAGCTGCCACTGGCACTGCTCTTGGACATGGATGGCACGCTCGTCGACACCGAGCATGTATGGCTGGCAGCCGAGCACGAGGTGATGGCGGAATTGGGCGCTGGCTGGACGGACGCCGACCAGACTCTGTGTCTTGGCGGTCCCCTCGAGCGTGTCTCCGGTCATATGAGGCAGCGGTCCGGCACTCACCTCAGCGATGCCGACATTGGGGCACTGCTCATGGATGCCATGGAGCGGCGCCTTCGAACGGAGCCGCCGGCCTGGCAGCCCGGTGCCAGGGCCATCGTGGAGGAGGCTCGTGAGAGGGATGTCCCGATGGCCCTCGTGTCGGCATCCTGGAGTCGTCTGATCGGGGCTGTTGTCGAGGAGATTGCCCGTGACCTGGGCACCAGCCCGTTCACAGTGGTGGTGGCTGGCGACGACGTTAAGAACAGCAAGCCCCATCCCGAGCCCTATCTGACTGCCTCTCGACTCCTGGGTGCCATCCCGGGGGAGTGCCTGGCGCTGGAGGATTCACCCACCGGGATCACCTCGGCCCGCGATGCCGGATGCCGGGTGGTCGCAATCCCTCATCTGGCCCCTGTCGACCATCTGGGAACCGCAGTCATCACCACGCTTTCCGGACACACCATCGCCACCCTGTGGGAGCTGGCCGGAGCAGACGAGGACTCGGAGGCGGCGAGGACTCGGATCAGGCGAGAACTCGGATCAGGCAACGGGTCGACTGCTGCCGACTGATGTCGGCCAGAGTTCGCGCGCGGGAAGGGGCGGGGGAGTGCCACCCCATGCCGGACACAGGGCACGGTGGGAGCACCAGTCGCACAGTCTCGATGCGGTCGCCGGGAACTCACCGGCGTCAGCGGCGCGAGAGATGGCATCCCGCAGGGCGAGAATCCGCCGCTCCGTGGCGATCAGCGTCTCCTCGTCCGGCTCCAGCCTCATCAACTGACCGTCGCCGAGGTACATCAACTGGAGCATGCGCGGAATCTCGCTGGTGTGGCGCCACCACACCAGAGCGTAGAAGCGCATCTGGAACATGGCCTTGCCCGCGAAAGCCTCCGACGGCGATCGACCGGTCTTGTAGTCGACAATTCGGACGAGCCCGTCAGGTGTCCGATCGACGCGATCGATGAAGCCGCGAATCTCGAAGTCATCAAGAAGCTGGGCGCTCACGTACTGCTCCCGCGCATGCGGCTCAAGACGGCTCGGATCCTCGAGTGCGAAGTACGCACGGAGCAGTGCCTCACCATTCACGCTGGGTTCTAGTCCAGGACCGGGGCGCAACGCATCCAGCTCTGCGGGCGACCTCTCGGCCATCTCGTCGACTGCCTCCTCAAGGAGCCCTTCGGCTCGCTGATGGGTTCGTTCGTCCGGCGGGAGATCGAACAGCAGCTCCAAGGCTCGGTGGACAAGGGTTCCGCGCACTGCCGCCGCCGACGGCTCCTCCGGAAGTCGGTCTATGGATCGGAGCCGAAACAGCAGAGGACAGGTGGTGAAGTCGGATGCACGTGTGGGAGAGAGGCTGGTCGGGAAGCGTGGAAGGTCCGTCCCTGCGGTCATGAAGCCCGAGCCTAGTAGCGTTCCTCGAATGCAGCAGGAGCCCAGCACGATCGCCGCCGCCCGCCGTCGTGGCCTGTTCGCCCCGGGAGACCTGGTGCAACTGACCGACCCTCGCGGGAAAATGCACACGATCACCCTTGAGCCCGGTGCCAGCTACCACACGCATCGAGGGCTCCTGCCGCACGATGACATTCTCGGGCGCCCCGAGGGAATCGTGGTCAATTCCAGCAACGGCAACGCCTTCTTGGCTCTGCGTCCGATCCTTGACGACTTCGTGCTCTCCATGCCACGCGGAGCCCAGGTGATCTACCCGAAGGACGCCGCCCGCATCGTGGGCCTGGCGAACCTCGGAGCGGGCGCCCGAGTAGCGGAGGCCGGAGTCGGTTCCGGTGCGCTCACGTGCTCGCTGCTCCGCGCGGTCGGAGACTCGGGCACCGTGATCAGCTACGAGCGGCGTCCAGAGTTCGCAGAGGTGGCTGCGCAGAACGTCGAGAAGTGGTTTGGCATTCGCCCGGCAAACTGGTCACTCGTTCTCGGGGACATGGCTGTGGACCTCAAGGAGCGGGATCTCGACGCCGTGGTCCTAGACATGCTGTCGCCTTGGGAGTGCCTGGAGTCCGTAGCGGCAGCGCTTTCGCCGGGCGGAGTCTTCGTGGGCTACGTCGCCACGACCACGCAACTGTCACGACTCGTGGAGAGCATGCGAGTCTCAGGGGACTGGACCGAGCCTCGTGCCGAGGAGACCCTGCTGCGCACGTGGCATCTGGAGGGTCTGTCCGTGCGGCCCGACCACCGAATGAACGGACACACGGCATTCCTCGTCACTGCTCGGCGCCTGGCTGCCGGTACTCAACTCCCCGCACGCCGTCGCCGACCAGCTCCCGGTGCCTACGGTGACGACTACACCGGACCGGGTGCGGTGGAGCGCCCAGATGCACAGGAGCCTGAGGCAGAGTGACCATGCGGTGGGCATGGTCTTGGCGGGTGGAGAAGCGCGTCACGAGTTAGGGTGACGAGATGTCGACGTTGGGAGGTGGCATGAGCGAGTCGTCAGACTGGGCGGTGCGTGTCCACGACCTCGAGGCCGCTGTCTCGGAGCTGAGAGGTCAGCTCTCGGCACAGAAGGATCACAACGCGCGTCTGATCTCCACCCTGAAGGACGCCCGCGACCAGATCGTCGCGCTCAAGGAGCAGGTGGACCGACTCGGGGACCCACCGCACAGCTTCGCCACGCTGCTTCAGTACGACTCGGACGGCCGTGCGACGATCACCGCCTCGGGACGAAAACTCCGCGTCGCCGTGAGCCCGGGTGTCGACCCGTCCGATCTGCAGCCCGGACGAGAGATCGTCCTGAATGAATCCCTGACGGTCATCGAGGCGCTGGCCGTCGAGGATGTCGGCGAGATCGTGGTGCTCAAGGAGCTGCTCTCGGATGGCTCGCGGGCTCTTGTCGTGGCCCACTCGGATGAGGAGCGCGTCGTGCGGGTCGCGTCGGCACTCACCACCACGAAATTGCGGGCGGGGGACTCCCTCCTGTGTGATCTGCGCACGGGAGTCGCATTCGAGCGCATCCCCAAGTCGGAGGTAGAGGAGCTCGTCCTCGAGGAGGTTCCCGATATTCGCTACGCCGATATCGGCGGACTCGGTGATCAGATCGAAGCCATCCGTGATGCCGTGGAGTTGCCCTTCATGCACCCGGAGCTGTACGCGGAGCACCAGCTCAAGCCACCCAAGGGAATCCTGCTGTACGGGCCACCCGGCTGCGGCAAGACGCTCATTGCGAAGGCCGTCGCGAACTCACTGGCGCGCAAGGTCGCCGAGCGCACGGGTGTGAAGGAGGCGAAGTCCTACTTCCTGAACATCAAGGGACCTGAGCTGCTCAACAAGTACGTGGGCGAGACCGAGCGACACATCCGCCTCGTCTTTCAGCGAGCCCGTGAGAAGGCCTCCGAAGGCATGCCCGTCATCGTGTTCTTCGACGAGATGGACTCGCTGTTCAGGACCCGTGGCACCGGGGTGTCGAGCGATGTCGAGAACACCATCGTCCCGCAGCTGCTCAGCGAGATCGACGGCGTCGAGAGCCTTGAGAACGTCATCGTGATCGGCGCATCGAACCGCGAGGACATGATCGACCCGGCGATCCTGAGGCCGGGTCGCCTGGACGTCAAGATCAAGATTGAGAGGCCGGACGCCGAGGCCGCGAGCGACATCTTCGCCAAGTACCTCGTGTCCGAGCTTCCTCTGCACCTCGAGGATCTCACCGAGCACGGCGGGGATGCTGTGCAGACCACTCGAGCGATGATCGAACGTGCCGTCACCAAGATGTACGCGGAGACCGACGAGAACATGTTCCTCGAGGTCACCTACGCGAATGGCGACAAGGAGATCCTCTACTTCAAGGACTTCAATTCCGGCGCGATGATCGAGAACATCGTGGCGCGCGCCAAGAAGAGCGCCATCAAGGACTTCCTCGCCACCGGGGAGCGTGGCATCCGGGTACAGCATCTGCTTGAGGCTTGTCTCGACGAGTTCCGGGAGAATGAGGATCTGCCGAACACCACCAACCCGGACGACTGGGCACGTATCTCAGGCAAGAAGGGGGAGCGGATCGTGTTCATCCGGACCCTCATCCAGGGCAAGAAGGGCTCGGAACCCGGCCGCTCGATCGAGAGCGTCGCCAACACGGGTCAGTACCTGTAGATGTCCGTCCATCGCGTCATGGGCGTGGAGACGGAGTACGGGATCTCTGTTCCCGGACACCCGACCATTAGCCCGACCGTCTCCAGTGCACAGATAGTCCATGCGTATGCACAGCATGCGCTTCCGCGCCTTCGGGCCGGAGGCCGTTGGGACTATGAGCTCGAGTCGCCGCTCCGGGACGCTCGCGGGTTCGACATGTCACGCAGTGAGGCGGATCCGTCACAGTTGACCGACGATCCAGCGATGGCGAACGTCGTGCTCACGAACGGCTCCCGCCTGTACGTCGACCATGCACATCCCGAGCTCTCCACCCCCGAGGTGACCAATCCTCGGGATGCAGTGCTCTGGGACCGAGCGGGCATGCAGATCATGCGAGCAGCCATGAGACTGGCGGCGGATATTCCCGAGGCCAAACCGATCGTGCTGTACAAGAACAACACTGACAACAAGGGTGCGTCATACGGATGTCATGAGAACTACCTCATGGATCGTCGGACGCCCTTCGCCGAGATCATCAGGCACTTGGTTCCCTTCTTCGTCACCCGTCAGGTCTTCACGGGGGCGGGGCGTCTCGGCGTCGGTCAGGACGGTCGACGCCTCGAGTACCAGATGAGCCAGCGTGCGGACTTCTTCGAAGTCGAGGTGGGGCTCGAGACCACGCTGAAGCGGCCCATCATCAACACGCGGGATGAGCCGCACGCTGACCCTGAACGCTTCCGGCGCCTGCATGTCATCGTGGGGGACGCCAACATGAGCGACGTCGCCACGTATCTGAAGCTGGGAAGCACGGCCATCGTGCTGAGCATGCTGGAGGCTGGTGCGCTCTCAGACCTAGACCTGTGGCCCGTTGAGCCAGTCCGCGAGATGCACGCGGTTTCGCATGACACGACGCTGAGTCATCGACTCCGGCTCTCGGGCGGCAGGACATACACGGCCATCGAGGTGCAGCGCGCCCTCCTCGAGCGGGCCCACGACTTCTGCTCAGCGCCTGATCCGCAGACAGCCGACGTCCTGCAGAACTGGGAGCGAGTACTGGATGACCTGGCAACGGATCCGGACTCCTGTGGTGATCGCGTGGACTGGGTGGCCAAGCGCTCCCTGCTGGAGGGCTTCCGCAGACGGGAGGCACTCGACTGGACGTCGCCCAGACTGCAGTTGATCGACCTGCAGTACTCGGATCTGCGGCCGGACCGTGGGCTGGCTCAGAAGCTGGAGAACCGCGGTCGACTCGTGCGCATGTTCTCCGATGTGGAAGTGGATGACGCGATCGTGAACGCGCCTACCGACACGCGAGCTTATTTTCGCGGCGAGTGCGTCCGGCGGTTCCCCGAGTCCATCGCCGCCGCATCGTGGGACTCGGTGGTCTTCGACATCCCGGGCCGTGATGCCCTCCTTCGCGTGCCCATGCTCGATCCCGTCCGCGGCACTCGTGAGCATGTGAAGGAACTCCTCGACGGGTCTGCCGACGTGCAGGCGCTTGTCGCTGGCCTGAGTCGCGACACGCGCTAGCCTTGGGTCATGCCACAGCGCGAGAACGCCGAACACCGACGTCATCGAGACGAAGACGAGATCGAGGAGAGTGCGCCGCCCGCGGTCAGCGCGGAGAGCGTGGAGAGCGCGGACGCAGACGTTGACTCGATCCTCGACGAGATCGATGAGGTTCTCGAGGTGAATGCCGAGGACTTCGTCAAGTCCTTCGTGCAGAAGGGCGGAGAGTGAGCCGGTCGCCGGGACTGCCCGGAGCCTTCGCCCTGACGGGATCAGCCTCGTTCAGCGAGTTCCTTGCGGCATTGCATCCCGATCGACTTCCGGTGGCCAACACGCCCGGACCGGATGGAGGATGGGCCCCGCACGGCACGACCATCGTGGCGCTGCGCACTGCCGATGGCGTAGTGATGGCGGGGGATCGTCGCGCCACGATGGGCAACATCATCGCGCAGCACGACATCGAGAAGGTCTTCACCGCGGACGATCACAGCCTCATCGGCATCGCCGGCACGGCCGGACTGGCCGTTGAGCTCGTTCGTCTCTTCCAGGTTGAGCTGGAGCACTACGAGAAGATCGAGGGAGTGCCACTGTCCCTTGACGGCAAGGCCAATCGCCTCGCCTCCATGCTCCGGGGCCAGCTTGGCCTGGCCATGCAGGGCCTTGCGGTCGTGCCGCTCTTTGCGGGGTACGACCTCGCCGGCCAGACCGGGCGCATCTTCTCCTACGACGTCACGGGTGGGCGTTACGAGGAGCATGACTTCTACGCGGTGGGATCGGGATCCTCCTTCGCCCGCGGATCCCTCAAGAAGCTGTACCGGCGTCAGGCCACCGCTGCCGATAGCGTCCGCATCGCCCTCGAGGCGCTCTATGACGCGGCTGACGACGACAGTGCAACCGGCGGTCCGGACGTGGCTCGCGGAATCTACCCAGTAGTGGGGACGGTGACTGTTGAGGGATCGCGCATTCTTGGTGACGCGGAGATCGGTCCGCTGGTAGGCGCCATGCTCGAGTCTCGGCACGAGTCCGCATCGGGTGACGCCCGAGAGGGGGCGTGACATGAGCGTTCCGTTCTACGTGTCACCAGAGCAGCTCATGCGGGACAAGGCCGACTTCGCCCGGAAGGGGATCGCGCGTGGCCGAAGCGTCGTCGTCGTCCAGTACGACGACGGCATCGCTTTCGTTGCGGAGAATCCATCGCGGGCGCTGCACAAGATCAGCGAGCTGTACGACCGGATCGGATTCGCGGCGGTAGGGAAGTACAACGAGTTCGAGAGCCTGCGTGTCGCCGGGGTGCGCCTCGCTGATCTCAGGGGGTACTCCTACGACCGTTCGGACGTGACGGGCCGGAGCCTCGCCAACGCCTACGCCCAGACACTGGGCACGATCTTCACCGAGACCCCGAAGCCGTTCGAGGTCGAGATGGTTGTCGCCGAGGTGGGGGCCTCCTCAGCCGACGATCAGCTGTACCGACTCATGTTCGATGGTTCAGTGTCCGACGAGCATGGATATGTAGCCATGGGTGGATCTGCCGAGCGCATCAATCAGGCATTGGCAGAGGGCTGGCAGGACTCCATGAGCCTCGCTGCGGCCCTCCGCCTGGCTGTTGCCGCCCTGTCCGAATTCGGCGATGAGGAACCTCGCTCTCTGACGGCGAGCCAACTCGAGGTGGCCGTCCTCGATCGCTCGCGCCCCCGTCGTGCGTTCGTCCGTATCGACACACCTCGACTCACCTCATTGCTTGAGGCCTAGAGCGCGTTCGCCTAACGTGGGTCCATGGACCGCAGGATCTTCGGTATCGAGACCGAGTACGGCGTCACCTGCACGTTCAACGGTCAGCGTCGTCTCAGCCCAGACGAAGTGGCTCGGTATCTGTTCCGCAGGGTCGTGGCCTGGGGGCGAAGCAGCAACGTCTTCCTGACAAATGGGTCCCGGCTGTACCTGGACGTCGGCAGTCATCCTGAGTATGCGACGGCCGAGTGTGACTCCATCCCTTCGCTGATCGCGCACGATCGTGCTGGTGAGCGAATCCTCGAGGGTCTGGTGTCCGAGGCTCAGCAGCGACTGAGTGAGGACGGCATCTCCGGCGACATCTACCTGTTCAAGAACAACACCGATTCGGCCGGCAACTCCTACGGGTGTCACGAGAACTTCCTCGTCGAGCGAGAAGGTGAGTTCGCGCGGCTTGCCGAGCGCTTCATACCCTTCCTGATCTCTCGGCAGCTGATCGCCGGGGCCGGCAAGGTTCTGCAAACGCCTCGTGGGTCGGTCTTCTGCCTGAGTCAACGGGCCGATCACATGTGGGAGGGCCTGTCCAGCGCCACCACCCGCTCGCGGCCGATCATCAACACCCGGGATGAGCCGCATGCGGACGCGGATCGCTACCGAAGGCTCCATGTGATCGTCGGCGACAGCAATATGAGCGAGACCACGACTCTGCTGAAGGTCGGCTCCGCAGATCTCGTGCTCCGGATGCTCGAGGCCGGAGTGGTGATGCGGGACATGACCCTTGAGAATCCCATCCGCGCCATCCGTGAGATGAGTCATGACATCACAGGCAAGCGGACGGTACGCCTGACCACCGGACGGGAGCTTTCGGCTCTCTCCATGCAGCTGGAGTACTTCGAGAAGGCGCACGAATTCGCGACACGGCGCGGCCTCATCGAGGAGCCGACCGGCACGGTCAAGCGGGTCCTCGAGCTCTGGGAGCGGGTTCTCACGGCCGTGGAGTCGGATCGACCCGCCCTGATCGACAGGGAGATCGACTGGGCCATCAAGAAGCGTCTGCTCGAGCGCTACATGGCCAAGAACGACCTTGACTGGTCGTCGCCGAGAATCGGTCAGCTGGATCTGGCGTACCACGACATCGATCGACGACGCGGTCTGTACAACATTCTCGAGAGATCAGGCATGGTCGAGCGAGTCACCACGGACCTGGAGACCTTTGAGGCGAAGTCCGTGCCACCGCAGACGACTCGCGCCAAGCTGCGAGGAGACTTCGTGCGCCGGGCACAGGAGCGTCATCGTGACTTCACCGTCGACTGGGTGCATCTGAAGCTCAACGATCAGGCCCAGCGCACGGTGCTCTGCAAGGACCCCTTCGCGGCCGTTGATGAGCGTGTCGAGCGCCTCATGGCGAGCATGTGACCTCCTGCGGCTAGGCTCGCATCATGCGTAGATTCCCCCGAAACGGCATCGCCATGGTCGCCTTGGCTTCAGTGGTCTCCCTGGGGCTGGCTGCGTGCGGCCAGCAGAGCGATGACCGGGTGGACGACCCGACGACCGCGGGCGTTGAGGACTCGACTTCTGAGGAGTCGCTTTCTGACGGCTCGGGCGACGAGGACGCAGCGCTTGATGCTGCCGAGGCGGCCTCGCCCTTTGTCACCGTCGACTGCGTGAGCATGCAGGTGATGCCCGTCGACGCACCCCCGGCCAACGCTGTGACGGTGGGGGATGCCTCAGCGATCTTCCAGCCGAATGGGGCCCCGGCCCTCACCCTCGCGACCTCGACCACCCCGGCGGAGAGCCTGGGCATCGCCGATATCCGCGAAGGAGACGGCCCCGAGGTCCAGCCCGGCGATACGGTCACTGTCAACTACTGCGGTGTCGGCTACACCGGCCAGGTGGTCTTCGACTCCTCCTGGTCACGCGGCGAGCCCATCTCGTTCCCGCTTGACGGTCTGATCCCCGGCTGGCAGGAGGGGATTCCCGGCATGAAGGTCGGCGGACAGCGGCTGCTGGTGATCCCCGGTGCCCTCGGCTATGGAGAATCCGGGGCCCCGGGCATCGCTCCGAACGAGACCCTCGTCTTCGTCATCGAGCTGCTCGACAGCACGAGCTGATCGCAGCGTTTCGCCCCCAGTCCTACCAACCGAATCGACCAGATCGCCTGACCACGATTGGAGACACCATGGACAAGCCTGAGATCGACTTCATCGAGGGACCGCCTCCCGCCGAACTGGTGATCACCGATGTGGTTGAGGGTGACGGCGCAGTGGCGGAGCCCGGGGGACAGGTCGAGGTCCACTACGTGGGTGTGGACTTCGAAACCGGCGAGCAGTTCGATGCGTCGTGGGATCGCGGAAGCACGATCTCCTTCCCGCTGAACGGGCTGATCGCGGGATGGCAGGAAGGCATCCCCGGTATGAAGGTCGGCGGCCGCCGCCAGCTCGTGATCCCGCCGGCCATGGCCTACGGCGAGGAGGGCGCCGGTCATCGCCTGTCGGGTCGGACGCTGGTGTTCGTCATCGATCTGGTCGACGTCGGCTAGCGCCACCTTCATGGCCGAACGCGTCGAGCGAACCGAGCGCCTCCTGAATCTGGTCATTGCCCTGATGGGTACCCAGAGGGCGATGGCGCGCAGTGCCATTCGGGCGCAGGTTCCCGGGTACGCGTCGGCAGCCTCGGATGCGGCATTCGAGCGGATGTTCGAGCGGGACAAGGACGAACTCCGATCGATGGGCGTACCCATCGAGACCGTGGCGGACGACTCGGGCGACATCCTCGGATATCGGATTGCCCGTGACGACTATGCGATGCAGCCGATTGACCTCACCATCGAGGAGCGTTCGGCGCTCGTGATCGCGGCGCAGGCGTGGGGCCGGGCGTCGGTAGCGCCCGTCGCGGGCACAGCCGTCCGAAAGATTGAGACCGCCGCAGGTGACCCCGACACGTGGATGCCGTCCTCCCTCCATGGATCGGTGAACCTCACCGCGACCGATGCCGCGCTGCTGCCCCTGATGCAGGCCATGCGCACAGATCGCGTCGTCAGTTTCGTCTATCGCGCCCCGTCCGCGGACGACGACCAGAAGCGCACGGTGTCCCCGTGGAGACTCGCGTCCGAGGGCGGATTCTGGCGGCTGTCGGGATTCGACCACGATCGTCAGGCTGAGCGGACGTTCCGGCTGTCGCGCATCCACGGCGCCGTCACGGTGACGTCGACGCCTCGGACGACTCCGCCCGCAAGCCCACCAGAGCAGGGCGACCGCGGCGAGGAACGAGGCGTCACCGCGCGGGTGCGCGTCGCGCCGGGGCGAGGAGCGGGCATCCGGCGTGCTGCTCTGGACCCCGATCAGGCGTGGGCGGCCAATGAACTGGAGGTCGCATGTGCCACCGAGGAGGCGCTCGTCGCGGCCATCTGTGCCGCAGGCCCTGATGCCACGGTCGTGCATCCGCCGGAGATCGTGGCCGAGGTGCAACGGCGACTCCGGCAGATTCTGGACGCCCACTCGGCAGGTGCGTCATGAGTGAGTCCGCTGGCAATCGCCTGTCTCGCCTCCTGGCGCTCGTACCGTGGCTGCTGGCGCACGATGGGATCACCGTGAACGAGGCGGCGGCGCACTTCGGAGTGTCGTCCGAGGAGTTGGAGAAGGATCTCTGGCTGCTGGTCGTGTCCGGTCTGCCCGGTTATGGCCCCGATCAACTCGTGGACATCGACTTCTGGGACGACGGTGTCATCCACGTTCTCGACGCCCAGACACTGACGGAGCCGCTGAGGCTCACCCATGATGAGGCCTGCACTCTCCTGATTGCTCTGCACACGGTGGCACAGGTGCCGGGCGTCGGAGATCGCACCGCCATCACCTCTGCAGCGGCAAAGATCGAGAGATCATTGGACGGGGCGCTCACCTCCGGTGCTCTGCCGACCATCGACGTGGCCGTCGAGTCGGAGGTGCGCACCGCCATTGACCATGCACTGGCAGAGTCAGGGTCGCTAGCCATCACCTACGCCAGCGGCACCGGCGGTGAGATCACGTCCCGAGTGATCCTCCCTCGTACCGTCACTGTGATCGACGGTGTGGGATACCTCGAGGCCTGGTGCACGATGGCGCAGGCCTACCGAACCTTCAGACTCGACCGCATTCTGCAGGCTCAGCCAGTCGGGGCCACCTCTGGTTCCACCGGCGATGGGGCAGAAGGGGTCACGATCGAGCCTGAGCAGTCCGGTGACGACGGCGAGAGGCCCGATTCGCTGTCAGCGCTCCTGGCGGTGGAGTCCACGCATCGCTGGATCGCCGATGTGCATCGCTCAGCGCAGACGCAGGGGGAGGATCCCTCGGGCCGGCTTCTCGTTCGAATCCCCCTTCACTCCCTCACCTGGGGTGTCAGCCTCGTGCTCTCCCTTGGGGGCCGAGCCGAGGCGCTTGAGCCCCCAGCCCTTGTCACAGCTGTGGCCCGTGCGGCCGCGGATGCCCTCGCGACGTACCCTGATCACGTAGGCTAGGCGCTCTGGCGCACAGTTCGGGACCCACACGATCAAGGAGACATCACATGCCGAATCTCAAGGGCTGGGAGTGGCTCATCATCGTGGCACTCATCCTGCTGCTGTTCGGAGCGAAGCGACTCCCCGACGCGGCCCGCGGACTGGGCCGCTCCATGCGCATCTTCAAGGCGGAGACCAAGGGCCTGGCGGAGCAGGACTCCGGGGATAGCGCGGCTGACGCCAAGACGGCTGCGGTCGAGGGTTCATCGGAGACGCCCAGCCTTCCCCCCGCTGACGAGACCACCTCGCCCGACTCGGTGCCCACCGAGCGACGCGAGAGCTGATCCGCCCTCGCTGAATTCGTGGCCATCAAGGAGAGGGGAGCGGACGAGTCAACGGCGATGCCGCTGACCGACCATCTCCGGGAGCTGCGTTCCCGCCTCGTCAAGAGTGGCATTGCCATTGCCTTGGGCATGGTCATCGGCTGGATCTACTACGCAGAGCTGTTCACCTGGCTCAGTGCTCCTTTTATGGGTGCGGTGGATCAGGCCAGGGCCGAAGGCCGGGATGTCACCCTCGCACTGACAGGTGTGGCCGACCCGTTCGTCCTGCAGATGCAGGTGGCTGCTGTCGCCGGGATCGTCCTGGCTGCCCCCGTGTGGCTCTATCAGCTGTGGCGATTCGTCACCCCGGGGCTGCATAAGAATGAACGCCGGTGGGGTCTGGGCTTCGTGGCCGTTGCAGCACCCCTTTTCTTCGGGGGCGTAGCCCTTGCCTACACGGTGCTGCCACTCGGGCTCGAAGTGCTTCTCGGCTTCACGCCGGAGAACGTCGAGAACATCGTCTCGGTCGATCGATACCTGTCCTTCTTCCTGCGCACGATCATCGTCTTCGGCATCGGCTTTCTCGTGCCCTTGCTGATCGTTCTCCTCAATTTCGCCGGCGTGCTCACCGGCAAGCGCCTGATCAGCTGGTGGCGCTGGATCATCATCAGCATCATCATCTTCGCGGCGGTTGCCACGCCCACCGGGGATCCCATCAACCTGATCCTCCTAGCGGGTCCGATTCTGCTTCTCGTGGCGATCGCTGTCGGCATCTGCGTTCTCAACGATCGACGCCGCGCAAAGCGCCGTGGCGCCGAGCATGACTACTCGGACTACGACGATGACGAGCTGTCACCTCTGGATGATGAGGCGTGACACCACCGGCAAGTCCGGCTGAGCGATATGCGGCGGCGCTCGCCCGCGGCCAGCTGGAACGGTCCCAACTGGGTGCGTTCACGAGGCACTATGGATTCGAACTCGATGCCTTCCAGATAGCCGCGTGCAAGGCGCTTGAGTCCGGTGCCGGAGTACTCGTCGCTGCACCTACCGGATCGGGGAAGACGGTCGTCGGGGAGTTCGCGATCCATCTCGCCCTCGAGAACGGATTGAAATGCTTCTACACGACCCCGATCAAGGCTCTCTCGAATCAGAAATATGCAGATCTCGTCGCTCGCTACGGACCGGACCACGTCGGGCTGCTGACGGGTGACAACAGCATCAACGGTGAAGCGCCGATCGTCGTGATGACCACCGAGGTTCTTCGCAACATGCTGTACGCCGAGTCGGACACCCTGAACGGCCTGAGCTATGTGGTGATGGACGAGGTGCACTACCTGGCTGATCGATTCCGGGGCGCGGTCTGGGAGGAGGTGATCATCCACCTGCCCGCCTCGACCACCGTGGTTGCTCTCTCGGCCACGGTCAGCAACGCCGAGGAGTTCGGGGCGTGGCTGGCCACGGTGCGAGGGGACACGGAGATCATCGTCGAGGAGCACCGTCCGGTTCCGCTGTGGCAGCACGTCATGGCTGGCCCGCGCATGTATGACCTGTTCGTCGATGATGACCAGCGTGTCGTCAATCCCGACCTCGTACGGCTCGCTCAGGACGAGCGTCGGCTGCAGTCTCATCGAGGGTCGCGACCCAAGGGAGGCTCTCGGAGGTTCCGTGGCCCCAAGACACCCTGGCGGTCCGAAGTCGTGGAGAGGCTAGAGCTGGATGGACTCCTGCCGGCGATCTACTTCCTGTTCAGTCGTGCAGGCTGCGACGAGGCGGTGCGGCAGTGCCTGCACGCAGGCCTTCGGCTGACGACGCCGGAGGAGCGCAAGGCCATCAGGGCGCATGCGCTCGGGGCCACGCTAGAGCTCCCGGACGACGATCTGGACGCGCTCGGATTCGATGAGTGGCTGGAGGCCCTCGAGCGAGGGCTCGCCGCACACCATGCCGGAATGCTCCCGGCCTTCAAGGAGATCGTCGAGGCGCTCTTCCAGCGGGGCCTGCTCAAGGCCGTCTTCGCCACCGAGACGCTTGCCCTCGGCATCAATATGCCAGCGAAGTCGGTGGTCCTTGAGCGACTGGTCAAGTGGAACGGTGAGACCCACGTGGACCTGACGCCGGGGGAGTACACGCAACTCACCGGACGCGCCGGCCGCCGCGGAATCGACGTCGAGGGCCACGCGGTGGTGCTCTGGCAGCCGGGGCTCGATCCACACGTGCTCGCTGGGCTTGCCTCGACCCGCACCTATCCGTTGCGATCGTCCTTCCAGCCGAGCTACAACATGGCAGTGAATCTGGTCGCGCGCATGGGCCGACACACGGCTCGGGAGGTCCTGGAGACCTCATTCGCGCAGTTTCAGGCCGATCGTGCGGTCGTTGGCCTCGCGACAGAGCTCCGGCGGGTGGAGGAGGGCCTCGAGGGCTACCGCGAGTCCATGGACTGCCATCTGGGCGACTTCGCCGAGTATGCGGCCATCAGGGATGAGCTCAGCCGCCTCGAGAAGGACATCAGTCGTGCAGCAGCGGCGCAGCGGCGTGACCAGGCCGAGAGCTCATGGGCTGGACTTCAACAGGGAGACGTGTTCCTCATCCCCACCGGCCGTCGCAGCGGTCCCGCCGTCGTGCTGGACTCCCGGCGCATGCGGTCGCCGCGCGAGGAGGGGCGGCCGCTGGTGCTGACCGCTGAGGGGCAGGTCCGACGGGTCTCCGTCGCCGACACGGCACAGCCCGTCGAGGCCTTCGCGCAGATGCGGGTTCCGAAATCATTCGCCTCGCGCGATCCCCGAGCGCGCAAGGACCTGGCTGCGGCACTGAAGGAGGTCGTCGCGTCTGTTCCGCATGATCAGCGTCGCCGCACGTCGGTCGCGAGCGAGGATCAGCGCATCGTCGACCTTCGCCGAAGGCTCCGATCGCATCCATGCCACGGATGCGCCGATCGAGAGGCCCACGCACGATGGGCCGAGCGGTATCACCGCTCGCAGAGGCACGCGCGCGATCTCACCCGGAAGGTGGAGGGCCGAACGAGCTCCATCGCGCGCAGGTTCGATCGCGTCTGCGAGGTGCTGCACCAACTGGGCTATCTGACGAGTGCCGCGGACTCCGCCGAGGTGACCGATCAGGGCCATCTCCTGATGGTCTTGTACACCGAGGCGGATCTCCTCACCGCACAGTCGCTGCTCGATGGTGCTTGGTCAGAGCTCACACCCCCGGAGCTCGCTGCTGTGGTGTCTGCGGTCGTGTTCGAGGCCCGCCGCGCAGACGAGGATGCCAGCCCCGCTCTGCCCAATCAGGCCATTCGCCTGGCGATCAAGCAGTTGACCGACACCTGGAGCAACCTGCATGAAGTGGAAAGGGCGCACGGACTCGACGTGACACGCCAGCCGGACCCCGGAATCGTCGATGCCATGTTCCGCTGGGCGCAGGGGGCCTCGCTGCTCCAGGTGCTGACGCACGCCGACATTACGGCGGGGGACTTCGTGCGTTGGACTCGACAGGTCATCGACGTGCTCGGTCAGATCTCTATCGCCTCCGGGCCGGACGATCCCACTGGTGCCCACGCGCGCGCGGCGGCTGACCTGATCAATCGCGGAGTCGTGGCCTACTCCAGTTCGGTCTGACCCAAAGCGATCTGCAGGTCGCGGACCTGTCGGCGCACACCCCATTCCTCACTCACAGCCGTCAGTCCTGACGGATCGGCAGCGTGCGACGGCACGAGTGGAACGGGGTCAAGGGGGAGGTCGCGTACGACGGTGGACACGCGCCTGGCTGCCTGCACGGACTCCGCATTCTCCCGAATGCGACCGGCGATGCGAGGCGTCATGGGCGCGTGTGGTGCCAGCGCCACGTCGATGATCGAATCCAGGTCACCGAAGGCGTTGACCAGGTTCACGGCGGTCTTCGCGCCAATTCCAGGAACACCGGGCAGTCCGTCCGAGGGGTCACCGCGCAGGGCGGCCATGTCCACGTATCGCGACGGCGCGACGCCGAAGCGCTCCTCGGCGCTCTGCAGATCAAGGGCGGGCCACTTGTCCATACCGCCATTGACGGTCAGGAGGAGCCGCACCGACGGATTGATGACCTGCACGAGGTCACGGTCTCCGGACACCACGAGGCATCCATCGGTTCCGGTGGGCCAGCGTGAGGGCTGGGCGGCCAGGGACCCCAGAACATCATCGGCCTCATGGTCGGAGAACCCCCAGCGAGGCAGACCCACGGCGTCGAGGATGGCCGCGATCGCGCCCACCTGCTCACCAAGGCTCTCCGGCTCCTCCTCCATGTCCAGGCTCTCGCCCTCGGTAGACACGGCCAGTCGATGCGTCTTGTAGGTGGGGAGGGCCTCCACCCGCCACTGCGGACGCCAGTCGGTGTCCCATGCGGCCACCACACTGCTCGCTGAGTGCATGGTCACCAGGCGGGTGATGGTGCTGAGGAACCCTCGGAGCGCATTGTGCGGCCGCCCGTCAGGAGCCGTCATGCTCGACGGCATCCCGTAGTACGAGCGGTAATAGAGAGACGCAGAGTCGAGAGCGAGCAGCGGGCCGCGGTGCGATGGTGTCGACACCGTGCAAGTGTCCCAGACGCGCCAAGAATGCACGAGACTTAAACTCGTCCCATGAGCAGCCTCTCTCCGGACGACGTCGACGCGCGTATCGCTGCGGTAGCCCTGATGGCGCAGGAGCGGGCCATTGACGCAGTCCTCGTGACGCCTGGTCCCGATCTGCGATACCTCATCGGGTATGACGCCGTGCCCCTGGAGCGTCTGACCTGTCTTGTGATCAGGTCGGACGGGCAGGCGCACCTCGTGGTGCCAGCCCTGGAGTCTCTGGCCGCCGCCGCCAGCCCAGGTTCACACCTACCCCGCTCGGCGTGGGGTGAGACTGACGACCCCTTCCTGCTGACAGCCGACATCGTGGGGAGCTGCTCGCGGATCGCGGTGAACAACCAGATGTGGGCGGAGAAGAGTCTGCGCCTTGCTGCGGTCATGCCCGGTGTCGAGCAGGTGCTTGCCGGTCCACTGATCGACGAGCTCCGAATGCGAAAGTCAGCCGTGGAGGTACTCGCGCTGACTCGGGCCGGGGCCGCGATCGATCGAGTGCATCAGCGCGTTCCGGAGTTCCTTCGCGAGGGACGCACTGAACGTGAGGTAGGCGCCGACATCGCCGACGCGATTCTTGCCGAGGGGCACGTCACGGTCGATTTCGTGATCGTGGCCAGCGGTCCCAACGCGGCGAGCCCCCACCATGAGGTGTCGGATCGGGTCATGATGTCCGGAGATGCCGTGGTCGTGGACATCGGCGGTTCGATGCCGGACGGCTACCGCAGCGATTGCACCCGCACCTATCACCTCGGGGAGCCAACCGAGGAGTTTCGCCAGCGCTACGCGGTGCTTCAGGCCGCGCAGGCGAAGGCCGTCGAGATCGTGTCCCCGGGTATCACCTGCGAGCAGGTGGATGCCGCAGCCCGAGACATTCTCGCGGCCGAGGGCATGGGCGACCTCTTCATCCACCGAACGGGCCATGGCATCGGCATGGAGACGCATGAGGAGCCCTACATCGTTGCCGGAAACAGCCGAACCCTCGAGCCGGGAATGGCCTTCAGCGTCGAGCCAGGCTTCTATGCAGAGGGACTTCACGGCGCCAGGATCGAGGACATCGTCGTCGTCACGGAGTCCGGGGCAAGAGCCCTCAACACCACCACCCACGATCTGGTCGTCATCCGGTGACAGCGCGTGGCTCACGCGCTCCCTGGCGTGGCACCCGGTCGCTGCTGCTGCAGGGCGGGACCATCTACTCACCTAGTGCCCCCTTCAGCACCGCGATGCTCATCGTGGGCGACACGATTGCCTGGATCGGCGAGGACACCGCTGCCGCCGTTCATCGGGACGCGGCTGACGTGGTCATCAACCTTGACGGAGCATTCGTGGCGCCGGGATTCGTGGATGCGCACGTCCACGCGACCTCGACGGGTCTGATGATCACAGGCCTGGACCTCACGGCCGCACGCTCCCGTGAGGAACTGCTCGATCGCCTGCGTGCCGAGGCCGACCACGTGCGTGGGTCGTGGGGGCCCGACGCGGTGGTGCTCGGCCACGGATGGGATGAGTCCCGATGGGATGATCCTGCGCTGCCCACGCGGGAGGACATTGATGCGGCCGCGGGCGGCGCCAAGGTGTACCTGTCTCGCATCGACGTCCACTCTGCCCTCGTGAGTACGTCATTGGTCGAGGGCACGCAGGGGGCAGACGCCATGGCAGGCTGGCATCCGACCCACTCGGTCAGTCAGCAGGCCCACATCTCATTGCGTGCACATGCCCTGTCGCTTATCACCTCGGAGCAACGGAATCAGGCGCAACGGGGCATGCGCCGCGCTGCAGCCGAGTTGGGCATCGTCGCGGTCCATGAGATGGCCGGTCCGGGCATCTCCGGTCCTGACGATCTGCTTTCGCTTCTGGACCTCGCCGACTCCGAGCCCGGGCCACTGGTGGTCGGCTACTGGGGAGAGTCAGCGCAGACCGGTGGTGTTGACCGGGCGCTGGAGCTGGGTGCCGTCGGGGCTGCTGGTGACCTGTTCGTCGATGGTGCGATCGGTTCGCACACGGCATGTCTCCACGACTCGTACGCGGACGACCCCGAGTCAACCGGCGCTGCGTACCTCACGGTTGCCGAGATCAGCGAGCATCTCATCGCAAGCACGACAGCGGGGATGCAGGCGGGATTCCATGTGATCGGTGACCTCGCGTCTCACCGGGTGAGCGAGGGCGCGAGGAATGCCGCACGCGCTCTGGGCACCGATGCCCTTCGTCAGGCCGGTCACCGGCTTGAGCATGCCGAGATGCTCAGTGACGACGACATCGAGGTCATGGCGGAGCTGGGCATCACGGCTTCAATGCAGCCGCTGTTCGATGAGCTCTGGGGTGGGCCCGGGGGAATGTACGAAGCGCGACTCGGGGCAGCTCGGACCCTGTCGATGAACAGGTTCGCCGACATTGCCAGCGCGGGGGTCGCCCTCGCCTTCGGGTCCGATTCTCCTGTGACACCGCTGGGGCCGTGGGCCGCTGTTCGGGCGGCGATGCACCACA
>JAIOXK010000017.1 GCA_021741645.1 Candidatus Nanopelagicales bacterium | reverse complement strand
CAACGAGCTCGGTGGTGCTCTTCACCGATGGCGCGAAGGCCGTGCACGTCATCACCGGTGACGATGACATCGTCCTGGACGTTCCTGGTGTTCCGGTGGTCGACACCGTGGGAGCTGGTGACTCCTTCAGCGGCGGGTTCCTGGCCTGGTGGATGCAGCACGGCAAGGGTCGCGCGGATGTGACCGATCGTGACGCGCTCGTCGCTGCTGCTCGATTCGGCATCGCCGTCGCCGGCATCACCTGCCAGCGACCCGGAGCGGACCCCCCGCGCATCGACGAGGTTCCCGGAGGCTGGGCATGAAGGGTCTGAACGGTGCGTTCCTGCGCTACCGGATCATGGCGTGGGTCACCGGCGTGGTGCTGGCGGCACTGACCGTGTGGCTGGTGGTCGGCTACGGCTTCCTCGACTACGCCAACGTGGAGTCCAAGCCGGGCTTGTACTCGCTGCTGTGGATGCTGCACGGCTGGCTCTATGTCGTCTACCTGATCGTGGGTGTCGACCTCGCCTTCCGGGTGAAGTACTCGGTCATCCGCACGATCGCGATCCTGGTCGCCGGCACCATCCCCTTCGCCTCCTTCTTCGCTGAGGCACTCGTGCACAAGGACCTCAAGCAGCGGGACTTGCTCGAGACGTGACGGCTTCGGCGGGGCTCCTGCTGCTCGGCATCGTGCTTGCCGGGCTGGGTGGAGAGCTGTTCGTCCGAGGACTGGTCAGTCTGGCCGCCTGGTGGCGCGTGCCCCCGGGCATCATCGGCGCCACGGTCGCGGCCTTCGCGACGTCCTCTCCTGAGATGTCCGTGGCGATCAACTCGGCACTCGAGGGTCAGCCCGAGATCGCCCTCGGTGACGTACTCGGCAGCAACGTCGTCAACATCGCCCTCGTCCTCGGACTGGCTCTCGTCTTCGCATCCATTCGGGTCGGCCACGGCACGGTGACCCGCGACTACTCCGCGGCCATCATGGCCCCGGCTCTCGTCGGGCTGCTGGCGCTCGACGGATCCCTGGGTCCGATCGATGGGGTTGTGCTGCTCGTCGTGTTCGCGGCATGGCTGGTGCAGACGGCGATCGCTGCTCGTCGCCTCCGCGATGCCACGGAGGCCGTCCTGATGGAGCGGTCGCGAACGTCGGTCGTGATCAGCCTGATCATCGGACTGGCGATGCTCATCGCTGCGGGTCGATTGATCGTGAGCGGAGCGGTCGACATCAGCGTGGCGCTGGGATGGGATGAGTTCGTGGTGGGCGCGGTGATCGTCGCCCTCGGCACCTCCGCACCGGAGCTCGCGACGATGATCGTGGCGCGCCTGCGACGACATGACGAGGTTGCCGTCGGCACGATCCTGGGCAGCAACATCTTCAACACCCTGCTGATCGTGGGCACCGCTGCGGTGATCCATCCCATCTCGGTCAATTCCTCCGAGATGGCAGTAGGGATTGTCGCCAGCGTGCTGCTGGTGGTGTTCATCATCCCGGCGCGGGGTGGCCTGCTGGCGCGTTGGCGAAGCATCCCCCTGATCGGCACCTATGCGGTGGTGGTGGCGCTCCTCGCGACCTGATCAATGGGTCCCGTGCCTGCTCGTCACAGCGACCAGTCGATCGGATCAGCCCCCAGCTCGTCGAGCAGGTCGTTCGCGCGGCTGAAGGGACGGGAGCCGAAGAATCCGCGATCGGCCGACATCGGGCTCGGATGGGCAGAGGCGATGATCGGCACGTCCGGCAGGGCCGGTTCGAGTGACTGGGCGTCCTTGCCCCACAGGATCGCGACCAGGGGCGCGTCGAGTCGCTCGACGAGGGCGTCGATGGCGGCCGCGGTGATCTCCTCCCACCCGCGGCGTCGGTGGCTTCCGGGCTCACCGAGCTGCACGGTCAGCACGCGGTTCAGCAGCATCACGCCGCGCTCGGTCCAGGCAGTGAGATCACCATGGGCGGGGGTCTCGACGCCGACGTCATCGCGCAGTTCCCGGTAGATGTTCTGCAGGCTTCGGGGCAGGGGACGGACGTCCGGAGCCACGGAGAAGCTCAAGCCCACCGCGTGGCCGGGCGTGGGGTACGGGTCCTGCCCGACGATCAGAACCCGGACGTCATCGAGGGGTTGACTGAAGGCGCGCAGGATGTTCGTCCCAGCCGGGGCCCACGGCCGCCCCGCTGCGGACTCCTCTCGCAGAAACTCACCGATCTCGGTGAAGGTCGGTTGGAGCGGTGCCAGGTGGGGCGCCCAGCTGTCATGGACGAGTTCGGTGATCGGCTTCGCCATGGGGTCACTCTTCCGCATCGCGGTCGCGGCGGGAGAACTGCGACCACCTACCCCTCGCGCGCCACCCCCTCGCGCGGGCACCTGCGTCAGGCCGGATGCACGCTGACGTCGGTGGCCTTGAGGCTGGCCCACACCTGCTCCCCGGGTGCTAGCCGGAGTTCGGCAACGGCCGCGGGCGTCACGGCGGCGACCAGGGCAGGCGGGCCGGCCAGGTGAACGCGCACCTGATCTCCGTGGGCATCGATCCCGGTGACGGTGGTGTGCCACGTGTTGCGAGCACTGCCCTCCGGGCGCTCGCGATGCAGCGAGATGGCCTGCGGGCGAACCAGGGCAACGACATCACCGGCGGTGTGGGTATCGCTGGCGATCAGCGTTCCACCATCGACGCAGGCGATGGTGCCCGATGCGGCCGACCCGCGAATGAGCGTCACTCCGAGCAGGGCGGCGAGGTACTCCGTTCGCGGCTCTGCCGCGACCTGAGCGGTTGGCCCGTCCTGAGTGATGCGGCCGTTCTCGACGACGATGACCCGATCCGCCAGCACCAGCGCATCGAGCGGGTCATGCGTGACGATCACTGTTCCCTGCCGGAACTCGGCGAGGTGATGGCGCAGGCGTCCGCGCACCTCGATGCGCGTGGCTGCATCGAGGGCCGCGAGCGGCTCGTCCATGAGCAGTAGCTGTGGATCGGTGGCGAGTGCCCGAGCGAGTGCGACGCGCTGGGCCTGACCCCCGGAGAGCTCGCTCGGCCTGCGGTCGGCCAGATCTGCGATTCCGAGGGCGTCGATCCAGTGATCCACCCCGGAGGCGTCGAGCCCGGTACTGCGTGGACCGAAGGCGATGTTCTGCCGAACGGTCATGTGCGGAAAGAGCACGTAGTCCTGGAACACGAAGCCGACGCGCCGGCGCTCTGCCGGGAGATGGATCCCGGCAGCGGAATCGTCCACGACGTTGCCGGCGATCTCGATTCGGCCCTGATCGAGGCCCTGGAGCCCGGCGATCGTGCGCAGCACGCTGCTCTTGCCGGCTCCGTTCGGCCCGAGGAGTGCGACCGTCTCACCCGGAGCGCAGGTGAGATGCACGTCGATCTCGAACGAGCCGACCGTGGTGCGAATGCGCGCATCGACACTCATCCGCGTCCTCCCAGCAGTCGACCACGGAGGGAGACGAGCACGGCGAACGAGATGCCCAGCAGCACCACGCTCAGCGCGATGGCCTCCTCGCGACTCACCTCGAGTGCGGAGTACACGGCCAGGGGCAGGGTCTGGGTGACGCCCGGGAAATTGCCGGCGAAGGTGATGGTGGCACCGAACTCGCCCAGCGCGCGGGCCCAGGCGAGCACGGCACCGGCGACGAGCGAGGGCGCGATGAGGGGAGCGGTGACGCGGAGGAGAACGCGCGTGGGTGATGCGCCCAGAGTGCGCGCGGCATCCTCGAATCGAATGTCCATCACGCGTAGCGCACCCTCGACCGTGATCACGAGGAAGGGCAGCGCGACGAAGGCCTCCGCCATGACCACGCCTGCTGTACTGAACGGCAACTGGATGCCGAACCAGTCGTAGAGGTACTGCCCGACGAGTCCGCGTCGGCCGAAGGCGGCGAGGAGCGTCACGCCGCCGACGACGGGAGGCAGCACGAGAGGGATCAGGACGAGTCCGCGAACGAGTGCGCGACCACGAAACTCGCGGCGAGCCAGCACCCACGCGAGGGGAACCCCGAGCACGATCGTGATTGCCGTCGCCATGAGTGACGTGACGAGTGACAGTCGCAGGGCGTCGCGGGCTGCGGGTGTGCTGAGCAGCTCAGTCATCTGCCCCCACGGGGCAGAGAGCAGCAGGCCGATGAGGGGCAGGGCCAGGAATGCGAACGCCACCATCGCCAGGGCAATGAGCAGGCGCGGTGCGGGAGTCCTCATGGTGTCAGGAACCCCCAGCTCGCCAGCACCTGCTGGCCGTCAGGGGAACTCACGAAGTCGACGAAGTCGACGGCCGATGCCGGGGCGTCGGGAGCGACGGCAATCAGGTAGTCATTGGTGACGTTGACGTCATCGGGAATGGCGATGCCCTCGACGGAGGCTCCAGCCGCAGTGACGTCAGTGCGATACACGAGTCCGGCATCCGCCTCATCCGCGACGATCTTCGTCAGCACCGCGCGCACGTCGGGCTCCAGCGAGGCCGGCGTGACGTCCTCGTCGCTGTTCTCGAATACCAGCGCAGCTCCTGCGCCGCAGGGCACCGCCGGATTGCACACGATCACTGTGACGTCAGGACGGGCGAGATCCTCCAGCGAGGAGATCCCTGCCGGATTGCCGTCGGGCACGGCGATGCTCATGGAGTTGCGGGCGAAGACACGGGGCGTGCCGACCGACTCGCTCTCGACCGCCACCTGCATGGTGGCCGGGGATGCTGCAGCGAAGGCATCGACCGGGGCTCCTGCATTGATCTGCTCGGCGAGCGTGCTGCTGCCGGCGAAGTTGAATCGCACCTCGGTGTCCGGGTGAGCCGCCATGTAGGCGTCGCCGATCTCGGTGAACGCATCGGTCAGCGACGCCGCTGCGGACACCGTGATGACGTCCCGCTCCTCCCCAGCGCTGCATGCTGAGAGGAGGAGTGCGGCTGCCGCCGCGATGGCGATGGTCGCTCCTCGCATCAGCGAAGACCCTCGATGTCGACGACGACGTTGGTCGCCTTGACGGTGGCGGCGGCGGGAACCCCGGGCTCGAGTCCCAGTTCGTCGGCGGCCTCGCGGCTCATCAGCGACACCACGCGGTGCGGTCCGGCTTGGATCTCGACCAGGGCCATCACGCCGTCGCGCTCGACCCTGGTGACGATCCCGGGAAACCGATTCCGCGCGGACTGGTGCACGGGGGCGTCGAGGTCGCGGGGGTGCAGCTCGACGAGCAGGGCCGCGAGGCTGGCGGAGTCGACGGTGCGCGGACCGGGAGCGTCCGGCCCCGAGGTCAGTCGGCCGGAGTCCAAGTAGCGACGCACGGTGTCATCGCTCACGCCCAGCAGTCCGGCGGCGTCAGAAATACGCATATGCGGCATAGCCGAGAGAATATCCCCGCAAATGCGAAGGTGCGAGGGGATTGGCCGGGGAGATCAGCGTGCTGAGGCGATTCGGCGCTCCCGGACGGCCAGGAAGAGGGGGAAGGTGAAGCCGACGGCGGTCACGAAGGAGAAGACGACGTAGGCCCAGTACCAGCGAATGCCCAGGCGGCGGCCTTCGATGATGATGAAGATCGACGCGGCACTGGCCACGGCCAGCAGATCCCACGACAGGGAACTGACGGACGGATTGGCGAACCACGCGGCGAAGAAGGTTTGCTCGCTGGGCTCGATCACGCTTCGGACGTTGAACCAGGCGGTGCCCAGGAGCCCGATGACGGCAACGGCGAGGTAGACCCAGAACGCGCCTGGGGCGCCTTGGCCCGATCGCTGTGGTGATTGTTCACTCATGGCTCATCGCGGTCTCGTTCTGGCCGATTCGGGTTACCCTGACAGGAAGGAGGTTCCCATGTCAGCGGCACTCGTGTGGATGATCGCGGCGATCGTCGCTGTGGGCGTGGAGATCTTCACTGTCGATCTGACCTTCGGCCTCATCGCCGTGGGATTGGGTTCTGCGGGAGTGGCGGCGGCGGTAGGCGCCCCGCTGTGGCTGCAGGCCGTCATCGGCGTGGGAGTCTCGACAGCGGGCCTGCTGTTCATCCGACCGATCGCCCTGCGGCACATGCGCAAGACCGCAGTGGGCGCCCGCACAGGCGTCGATGCCCTCCCGGGCGCTCGAGCCGAGTCACTGTCGGAGATCACGGCCCGCGATGGCCGCATCAGGCTGCGCGGTGAGGTGTGGTCAGCACGTCTGGATGAGGACGTCACCTCCGATCCCATTGCCGACGGCGTCGATGTCGTCGTCACCCGCATCGATGGCGCCACCGCCCTCGTCTATCCCGTCGATCCCCGCCTCTAGCCCCCGCCAGCAACCACCGGAAATCAGGAGCACTCATGGATCTCATCGCCCCCGTCGTCGTCACCGTCCTGGTGCTTCTGGTCGTGCTGCTGGTGCTGTCGCGGACGATCGTCATCGTCAAGCAGGCCGATACCGCCATCATCGAACGCCTGGGCCGGTACCAGCGGACCCTCACGCCCGGCCTGAGCATTCTGATGCCGGTCCTCGACCGCATCCGCGAGCGTGTCGACATGCGCGAGCAGGTGGCGTCGTTCCCGCCGCAGCCGGTGATCACCGAGGACAACCTCGTGGTGTCGATCGACACCGTCATCTACTTCCAGGTGACCGATCCGAAGGCCGCGACGTACGAGATCAGCAGCTACATCCTCGGCATCGAGCAGTTGACCGTGACCACGCTGCGCAATGTGATCGGCTCGATGGACCTTGAAGAGGCCCTGACCTCGCGCGACCAGATCAACGGGCAGTTGCGTGGTGTTCTCGACGAGGCCACGGGCAAGTGGGGCATCCGGGTCAATCGGGTGGAGCTCAAGGCCATCGATCCCCCGGCCACCGTGCAGGAGGCGATGGAGAAGCAGCTGCGCGCCGAGCGTGAGCGCCGGGCCGTCATCCTCACGGCGGAGGGCGCCAAGCAGAGCGCCATCTTGAACGCGGAGGGTGCCAAGGCATCGGCCGTGCTCTCGGCGCAGGCGGATGCCGAAGCGGCCGTGCTGCGAGCCGAGGGCGAGGCCAAGGCACGTGTCATTGCGGCCGATGCGGAGGCGCAGGCCGTCACCAAGATCTACGAGGGTCTGCGAACGGCGGATCCGCGTCCCAACGAGCTCGCGCATCGATACCTGCAGGCGCTCCCTGAGGTGGCGCAGGGCGATGCCAACAAGGTCTGGGTGGTGCCCGCGGAGCTCACTGGCGCCATCGCGTCGATCACCGAGGGAATGAAGGGTCGATCTTCCTGAGGGCCTCACGTCGAGCCACCGGACTCAGGTCGGGATGATCGTCGACAAAGCCACGCACGTGGTCGGGGAAGAGGGTCGAGACATCCCGTAGGGCCCAGCCGATCGCCTTGGCGATGAAGAACTCCCGATCGCCTGCGTAGCCCGAGCACATGGCGAACAGCAGATCAAGGTCGGTGTCCTCCTTCCGCCCGCGCTGATGGCAGACGGCGGCACGCACAAGCCAGCGATCACCGGAGTTCCACCATTGCCACATGAGGTCCACGAGGGGCGGATTTCGACGGGTCAACGGGCAGACGGCGGCGGTGACGAGGGAGTCCACGGTGTCCCACCAGGGGCGGGCGAGGAGCAACGGCTCAACGGGATCGCTGAGGAAGTCGGCTTCAAGGGTGCGCTGATATCTGCCGATGAGGTCGCATGCGGCGTAGGCGAACTCGCGCTCGGGCAGGGAGAAGAGGGTGGCGGTGAGTTCCGCGAGCTCACCCGGGGTGAGCGGGTCAAGGGTGGACCAGGCTGCGCGCTGGGCGGCTCGCCGCTCGGGAGTCGGGATTCCGAGGAAGGGGGCAACATCCTTCATATAGGCCTGCATGCCGGATGCACGCTCCGGCGTCGCCAATGGCTCGAGCGCGGCCCGCGTAGCGTCCGTCCAGGACCTGACCGACGTCGCTGTCATGGCACCAGTGTGCTCGATCGCGATGACCTCTACGCTCGGCTCTCATGACGAGCGATATCGCGGTCCAGGCCGAGGGCCTGGTCAAGGAGTTCGGTGAGGTCAAGGCGCTCGATGGGATTGACCTGACGGTCAACCGGGGGCAGGTGGTCGGTCTGCTGGGACCCAACGGCGCGGGCAAGACGACGACGGTGCGCATCCTCTCCACCTTGCTGCAGCCCACTTCCGGGCGGGCGACAGTGGCGGGCTTCGACGTGGTGAAGCAGCCGGATGAGGTGCGCCGGGTGATCGGCCTGACCGGCCAGTACGCGGCCGTCGACGAGTACCTCACTGGCCGCGAGAACCTGCGCATGTTCGGCGATCTGTACCACTTGGCCCCCTCGTATGTGAAGGAGCGCAGCGCTGAGCTGCTGGACTGGTTCGACCTCACCGATGCGGCCGATCGCCCGGCCAAGACCTACTCCGGCGGCATGCGTCGACGCCTCGATCTGGCAGCAAGCCTGGTGGCGCAACCGTCGATCCTGTTCCTCGACGAACCCACTACGGGGCTGGACCCGAGGTCGCGGCTGGGACTGTGGGGCGTCATCGAGAATCTCGTCGCGCAGGGCACGACCGTCCTGCTGACGACGCAGTATCTGGAGGAGGCCGATCAGCTGGCCGAGGACATCGTGGTGATCGATCACGGTCGCGTCATCGCGCACGGAACCTCAGAGCAGCTCAAGGACCAGATCGGCGGTGACCGCGTGGAGGTCACGGTTGTCGATCCGGCCGCGGTCGGCCGGGCAGCCGATGCGCTGCGTTCGGTCAGCTCCGGCGATCCGCTCGTCGAGGAGCTCCGAGTCTCTGCTCCCGTTTCCGGTGGATCGACGATCCTGGTCGACGCCATCCGTGCCCTGGACCTGCAGGGAGTGGAGGTGACCGACCTCCAGTTGCGCCGGCCGACTCTGGACGACGTCTTCATGTCCCTCACCGGTCATGCGGCAGAGGATGAGGTGGCGCCGGCGCCCAAGAAGGGTCGACGACGCGGCAAGCGAGGAGGGGAGGCAGCATGAGCACGCTGACGATGAACGCACCCGTGACGATGCGTCGCCCCATCTACGGCTGGACGATTCATGACGGCCTCGTCGTGGCCCGTCGCAACCTGATCCAGACGGTTCGCGTACCCGAGCTGCTGTTCTTCTCGTTGGTGCAGCCGGTGATCTTCGTGCTGCTGTTCGCCTATGTCTTCGGTGGTGCGATCCCGATTCCGGGCGACACGGCTTCCGACGCCTACCGTCAGTACCTCATGCCGGGCATCTTCGGGCAGACGGTCGCGTTCGCGGCGGCGTCCAGCACCGTCGGTCTCGCCGAGGACATGCACAAGGGCCTCATTGATCGATTCCGGGCCCTGCCGATGGCGCCTCCGGCCGTCCTGATCGGGCGCACCCTCGCCGATGCCGTGCGCCAGATTCTGGTGCTGCTGGTGCTGTCAATCACCGGCTACCTCGTCGGCTGGCGGATCGACAACGGCCTGCTCAACGCGATCTACGCCTATGCGCTGCTGCTGCTGTTCGCCTACACGGTTGCGTGGATCGGTGCGTGGATCGGGCTCTACATGCCGAACCCGGAAACGGCCAACACGGCCGGGCTCGTGTGGCTCTTTCCGTTGACGTTCCTGTCCAACGCCTTCGTCCCGTTGTCGTCCTTGCCCGGCGCCCTGCAAGTGATCGCGGCGTGGAATCCGATATCGGCGCTGGTGCTGGCCTGTCGGGAACTCTTCGGCAATCCCACCGGGGCCGGCGGGGACTACTGGCCGCTCCAGCATCCGCAGCTCTACACGATCGTGTCCTGCGTCGTGCTCATCGCGATCTTCTCGACGCTGTCGGTCCGCCGCTACCGACGCACCACCTCCCGCTGACGCACCCCGCCGAGAGGCAGGGAATGGTCGTGAAACACGCCGCTTCGCCGGCGTTTCACAACCATTCCCTGCCTCTCGGCGGTGCGGGTAGCCTCGCGGTATGGCCAACGGAGCACCGCCCCCCGCTGCCCCCGGCGAAGTGCCGGTGGACTATCGCTTCCTGCTGGCCAACGAGCGCACCTTCCTGGCCTGGATGCGCACGGCCCTGGCCCTCATCGCGGGCGGCCTTGCCCTCGACCAGTTCGTTCGCGTCGAGCATGCCGAGGGGCTGGTCGTCGCCATCGCCATCACCACGATTGCGGCGGGTGCAGTCGTCGCGGTCATCGGGACGTTCCGGTGGTCGAAGACCGATCGCGCGATGCGCTCGGGAACCCCGCTGGCTCGCACGCCTGTCCTGATCGTGGTGGGGGTGCTCTTCGCGATCCTGGCGGGCCTGGTGTCAGCGATCGTCTTCATCTCATGAGCGTCCCGGGCATCGGCTACGACGAGGTCGGGACCCGCACTCGTCAGGCTTGGCTGCGCACATCCCTCACCGTCATCGGAGTGACCCTGCTTGCTGAGCGCGGACTCATGCTGGCCGGGGCCTCGTTCATCGTCCTTCTTGGCACGCTGATTCCTGCCGGCGTCTTCCTCGTCGTCGCCGTGCGGCGGCTTCGAGAGGTGACCCATGGCGAGTCGGTGCATGCGGCGGGCAGTGTCCCGCTGCTGTTGGTGGTCGCGACGTTGGGCTTGGCGGTCTTGTCCGTCATCTCCGTTGTTGCTTGACTGAAGTCGGACCGGTCTGCGGCGCGACTCCGCGCGATGGCATGCCTACGCTGGAGATGAGGGACCGGTTGCCCTCGCTTTCGCCGGGAGGTGAACCTCATGACCGTCATCACCGATCGCTATGAGCGCGAGCTGCTCGCACGAACATCCTTCGATGAGCTGCCGCATCGTGGGCGAGATGCCGTTGCGATGCAGGTGCAATGCCGCGAGGGCCATCACCTGCTGAAGGTGCTGTCGACAGGTGCGGGTCCCATCGTGGTGGCCACGGTCCGGGCGCATTCCCATGGCGACCGTGATCGCCCGGACGTGCCGCACACTCCGGCCAAGGCGCGTGAGTTCGTGGACATGCTCACTGTCGCGGATCCAGCAGAGGACGAGATCCCGGCGTGGTGCGACTGCGGGCATCGAACCCTCTCGCGTGCGGCTGTTGCTCAGTGGCTGGCAGGCGGCGAGAAGCGGGTCGTCATCGGCTAGGTGGAGCGCTTCGGATCGCACTCTCGGCCCCCCCGTGACGGGGTCTGGGGTACCGGGATGTGCACGCCAGGACGTGCCGCGACAGGATGATGTCGTGCCCAATCGACTCGCAGCATCCACCTCCCCGTACCTGCAGCAGCACGCCGACAATCCGGTGGACTGGTGGGAGTGGGGCGAAGAGGCGTTCGAGGAGGCCCGGAGAAGGGATGTTCCGGTATTCATCTCCATCGGCTACAGCGCATGCCACTGGTGTCACGTCATGGCGCATGAGTCCTTCGAGAATGCTGACGTCGCGACGGTGCTGAACGACAGCTTCGTGAGCATCAAGGTCGATCGCGAGGAACGACCCGACGTCGACTCCGTGTACATGGACGCCACGGTCAGCCTCACCGGTCACGGAGGCTGGCCCATGTCCGTGTTCGTCGATCACGACGGCCGGCCCTTCTACGCCGGCACGTACTTCCCGCCCGCCCCTCGCCATGGCCTGCCCTCCTTCGTCCAGCTCCTCCAGGGCCTGGGCGATGCGTGGCGCGATCGGCGCGAGGAGGTCCTGGCCGCGGGCGTGCGCATCGTGAAGGCGCTGGAGTCTCGATCGACGCCGACGGGGGCCGACCGTCCACCCTCACGCGAGGACCTGGATGCAGCCGTGGCGACACTCGCCGAACAGTTCGATCAGGGTTCGGGCGGTTTCGGAGGGGCTCCGAAGTTCCCGCCGTCCATGGTTCTGGAGTTCCTCCTTCGCTATCACGCACTTACGGGAGACGGGTCCGCCCTGTCGACGTCGGCCCTGTCGATGGCCGAGACGACGCTGACCGCGATGGCGCGCGGCGGCATGTATGACCAGTTGGGCGGAGGCTTCGCCCGGTACAGCGTCGACAGTCGCTGGGTGGTTCCGCATTTCGAGAAGATGCTCTACGACAATGCCCTTCTGCTTCGCGTCTATGCGCACTGGTGGCGATTGACGGGTTCACCCCTTGCTGAGCGGGTGGTGCGTGAGACCGCGGGTTTCCTCCTCCGGGAGATGCGCACCGTCGAGGGCGGGTTCGCCTCGGCACTCGACGCCGACAGCGAGGGCCGCGAGGGCGTCTTCTACTCGTGGAGCCGCCAGCAGCTCGTGGACGTCCTCGGAGTGGAGGATGCGAGTTGGGCGGCGGACCTGCTCTCGGTGACCGAGGACGGGACCTTCGAGGACGGACTCTCGACACTGCAGCTGCTGCAGGATCCCGACGACTCCGAGCGATGGCTGGGCGTTCGGACGAGACTCATGGCCGCCCGCGATGCGCGCGTGCGCCCGGGTCGTGACGACAAGGTGGTCGCATCCTGGAACGGCCTGGCGATTGCCGCGCTGGCTGAGGCGGGCGCATTGTTCAGCGAACCAGCGTGGGTGGAAGCCGCGGCTACTGCCGCCGACGTCATCGTGTCGATCCATCTGGGCGCCGATGACGACGACCGACTGGTGCGGACCTCACGCGATGGACGGGCTGGCACCACGCAGGGCGTGCTCGACGACTATGGCTGCGTTGCTGAGGGCCTGCAGGTGCTGTTCCAGGTCACGGGTGACGATTCATGGCTGACCTTCGCCGGCATCTGCCTCGACGTGGCGGCTCAGCACTTCGCGGACGGCAACGGCGGATTCTTCATCACTGCTGATGACGTGCCGGCACTGGTCCAGCGTCCCCGTGATCCGGCCGACAACGCGGAGCCATCTGGGTGGACCTCCGTCGCCAATGCCTGCATCACGCAGGCGGCTCTCACCGGCGTGATGGAGTACCACGACATTGCCGAAGCAGCCCTGGGGATCGTCACGACCCTGGCGACGACGGCACCGCGGGCGATGGGCTGGGGACTGGCGGCCTCGACGGCCCTGCTGGCCGGGCCGCTGGAGATCGCCGTGGTTGCCGATGCGGAGGACGACCAGCTCACGCGTTGGTGGCGAACGGCGCTGATGGCGACGTCCCCCGGTGCGGTGGTCGCGGTCGGCGGCCCGTCCGCGGACGAGATCCCGCTCTTGCGCGACCGCTCGGTGATCGATGGCCGGCCGACGGCGTATGTGTGCCAGAACTTCACCTGTGACCGCCCCACGACGGAACTGGGCGTTCTGGCCCAGCGGATCGGCGCCCGGGAGCTCGTAGGCGAGGAGTAGCCTGCGAGGCGTCGGCCAACGTGGCCGTTCGGGCAGGAGTCATCGGTGGGTCTGAGCGATCTGGTGTACGGCGTCTATGAGCGACGCCTGTACCAGCAGATTCCGCAGGAGCGCCGCCCACGTCACGTCGGAGTCATCCTCGACGGCAACCGTCGCTGGGCCAGCGTGCAGGGCACGAGTTCCTCCGCCGGACACCGTGCTGGGGCTGCCAAGATCGTCGAGTTCCTCGGCTGGTGCGACGAGGCCGGGGTTGAGGTGGTCACCTTGTGGCTGCTGTCGACGGACAACCTCAATAGACCACCGGATGAGCTCGAGGCCCTGGTGGGCATCATCGAGGAGACCGTCACCGGCCTCGTCGAGCAGGCTCGCTGGCGCCTTCACCCGGTGGGTGCCCTGGATCTGCTTCCCGCGCACACCGCGCGCATGCTCAAGGAGGCCGAGGAGCGCACCGCCACGGTCGAGGGATCACTCGTCAACGTGGCCGTCGGGTACGGCGGGCGCCGTGAGGTGGTGGATGCGGTGCGGTCCCTGCTGCAGGAGCACTCCTCGCAGGGCACGTCCCTGGACGAGCTGGCGCAGTTGCTGGAGCCCGATCACATCGCCGAGCACCTGTACACGAAGGGGCAGCCGGATCCGGACCTGGTGATTCGCACATCAGGCGAGCAGAGGCTGTCCGGATTCCTGATGTGGCAGAGCGCGCATTCGGAGTTCTACTTCTGCGAGGCCTACTGGCCGGACTTCCGCCACGTGGACTTCCTGCGCGCCATGCGGGCCTACTCCGATCGTGAGCGTCGGTACGGGGCCTGACCCCGCGACCGGAACGTCGATCCTCGTTCACCCTCCCGTTGCACCAGGGCATCGGCGTGGCGCCGACCAACTGATCCCGACCCGTCCTAGCGTCGTGGCATCAGGTCGGGCGACCGCCTGGCCGTAACCGCACCGGGTCACCGGGCAGGTGGCCCTCGAACGGGAGGCCCACGTGCCAGTTGCGCCCGCATCGGGATCGGATCGCCGAACCTACGTCCTGGACACCTCAGTCCTGCTCTCCGATCCCCGGGCACTGTTCCGGTTCGATGAGCATGACGTGGTCATTCCCGTCGTCGTAGTGACGGAGCTCGAGGGCAAGAGAAGTCATCCCGAGCTCGGGTACTTCGCGCGGCAGGCCCTTCGGCTGATGGACGACCTGCGGGTGTCGCACGGGCGGCTCGATGAGCCGATGCCTGTGAGTGATGCCGGCAGCACGGTGCGAGTCGAGCTCAACCACACGGACGTGTCGGTCCTGCCGAGCGGCCTGCGCCTGGCCGACAACGACACCCGGATTCTTGCGGTGGCCCGCAACCTGCAGGCCGAGGGGCATGCCGTCGTGCTGGTCAGCAAGGACCTGCCCATGCGCGTCAAGGCATCGTCCGTCGGCCTCACCGCCGAGGAGTACCGCGCCGAACTCGTCGTGGAGACTGGCTACACCGGGATGGCAGAACTCGAGGCATCCGTGGAGGACGTCGATCGCCTGTATGAAGAGCAGGTCATCGAACTAGAGCAGGCGGCGGATCTGCCCTGCCACACGGGGCTCGTCCTGCTATCAGATCGTGGGAGCGCACTGGGTCGAGTGACCTCCGACAAGCGAGTGCGCCTGGTTCGCGGAGATCGCGAGGCGTTCGGCCTGCATGGTCGAAGTGCTGAGCAGCGCATCGCGCTCGACATCCTGCTCGACCCCGAGATCGGCATCGTCTCGCTGGGTGGACGAGCCGGAACGGGCAAGAGCGCCCTGGCCCTGTGTGCCGGACTCGAGGCCGTCCTTGAACGCCGCCAGCACCGGAAGGTGATCGTGTTCCGTCCGCTCTTCGCCGTGGGCGGCCAGGAGCTGGGGTACCTGCCCGGGACGGAGGCGGAGAAGATGTCCCCCTGGGGCCAGGCGGTGTTCGACACCCTCGGTGCCGTGACCACCCAGGAGGTGGTCGAGGAGATCGTCGACCGCGGCATGCTCGAGGTGCTGCCCCTGACGCACATCCGTGGTCGATCCCTGCACGATGCGTTCGTCATCGTCGACGAGGCACAGTCACTGGAGCGCAACGTTCTGCTCACCGTGCTGTCGCGCGTGGGTCGGGACAGCCGCGTGGTGCTGACTCACGACATTGCTCAGCGGGACAACCTGAGGGTGGGTCGGCACGACGGTGTCGTCGCGGTCGCCGAGAAGCTCAAGGGTCATCCGCTGTTCGCGCACGTGACCCTCACTCGGTCGGAGCGGTCACCGATTGCGGCGCTGGTCACGGAGATGCTGGAGGACATCCACATCTGACCCCTGTGGACAGGCGTGTGATCTACCTCACATGGATGTCGACACTGTCCCTCGTGGACGTGTGGCCTATGTGACGTGTGTCCGATTTCTCCGACATCCCCTGTGACATCCCCCACCCACGGTCCACGTGACAAGCCCGTGATCTTTCGGCACCGTAGGGGAGGCCTTGGTTCCTGACCCTTGGAGATGTCCCGCATGCGCCCACGCACCGGCATCGCGACCGTCGTCGCGGCCGCCCTGCTGTGCGTCGCGATCCCGGGCGCAGCACAGGCGGCTGCACCGGCGAACGAGGTCTTCTACCCGGTGGGCGAGGAGCCTGCGCAGTCGGGCAAGGCCGACGCCAAGCCGGACAAGAGCGCGAAGGCCGATGCGCGCGATGACGACGAGGACGAGGCGGCGGATCTCGCGAGCGCGGGTCTGGAGAACAACGCCGGGGCGTCAGATGATGCGCCGACGGAGATTCCGGATTCCGCCAGTGATCGCGAACGGGAGATCGCCCACGCGCGCGGAAGTCGCATGGCGGCCGACCTGATGGGCTGGATGCCGAGCCTGTACCAGGGCAAGTGGTACATGCCGGGCAAGGAAGACCGGCGCAGGTGCATCCTCGACCGAGAGAGCAACTACAACTACCGGGCCAGCAACGGCGTCTACCACGGCGCGTACCAGATGAGTGCGGCACTTGCCCGAGGTGCAACGTGGATGATGCAGAAGGAAGTCAAGCGGGAGATGGGCGATGAGGGCGTCGCGATCGTCAAGGCCCTGCGCAAGCTGACCCCGAACAAGTGGAATCGCTACTGGCAGGACCGCGCCTTCTGGACGATCTGGCGCAATGGCTCCGGCTCGAACCACTGGCGTGGTGGCGCCAACCACTGCTGAACGGCTAGTCCTTCCCTCTGACGGGGATGTCGACGGTGATCGGCCGTAGCGTCTCGGCGAAGAAGTCATTTCCCTTGTCGTCGACGACGACGAAAGCGGGGAAGTCCTCGACCTCTATGCGCCAGACGGCCTCCATCCCGAGCTCGGGGAAGTCCAGCACCTCCACCTTCCGGATGTTGTCCTGCGCCAGACGTGCCGCGGGCCCGCCGATCGATCCGAGGTAGAAGCCTCCGTTGTCCTGGCACGCCTTGGTGACGGCATTGCTGCGGTTGCCCTTGGCGAGCATGACGAGTGATCCACCGGCCTTCTGGAACTGGTCGACATACGCATCCATGCGACCGGCTGTGGTCGGGCCGAAGGAGCCGGACGCGTAGCCCTCGGGAGTCTTCGCGGGGCCTGCGTAGTAGACGCAGTGATCCTGCAGGTAGGAGGGCATGGGCTCGCCGCGCTCGAGCATCTCGCGAATCCGAGCATGCGCCAGATCACGCGCAACCACCATCGGTCCGGTGAGCGAGACCCGGGTGCGAATCGGGAGCCGGGCGAGCTGCTCGCGCACTTCTGCCATGGGTCGATTGAGATCGATGCGGACAACCTCATCATCGAGATGGTCGTCGGTGATCTCGGGCAGGTAGTGCGCCGGCTCGGCCTCAAGCTGCTCGAGGAACACGCCCTCTCGGGTGATCCTCGCCCTCGCCTGCCGATCCGCTGAGCATGAGACGGCTATCGCCACGGGGCAGGAGGCGCCATGTCGAGGCAGTCGGATGACGCGCACGTCGTGGCAGAAGTACTTGCCGCCGAACTGGGCACCGATGCCGAAGTTCTGGGTCATGCCCAGGACCTGCTGCTCCATCTCCAGGTCGCGGTACCCGCGGCCCTCGTCGGACCCGTGCACCGGCACGGAGTCGTAGTACCGAGCGCTCGCATACTTCGCGACCTTCAGCGCGTACTCCGCGCTCGTCCCCCCGACCACGATGGCCAGGTGGTAGGGCGGGCAGGCAGCGGTGCCGATCGCCCGCAGCTTCTCGTCGAGGAAGCGTTCGAAAGCCTGCGGGTTCAACAGGGCTGCCGTCTCCTGGAACAGGTAGCTCTTGTTCGCGCTGCCGCCGCCCTTGGCCATGAACAAGAACTCGTACTGCTGCTCGTGCCCGGCGTGGGTGTCGGCGTAGAGCTCGATCTGGGCCGGGAGGTTGGATCCGGTGTTGCGCTCCTGCCACATCGTCAATGGCGACATCTGCGAGTACCGCAGGTTCAGGCGCTGGTAGGCATCGAAGATCCCGCGGGAGAGATCCCGCTCGTCATCGCCCTGCGTCAGAACCTGCTGGCCGCGCTTGCCCATGACGATGGCCGTGCCGGTGTCCTGGCACATGGGTAGCACTCCACCCGCGGCCACGTTGGCGTTCTTCAGCAGGTCCAGGGCCACGAAGCGATCGTTCGGACTCGCCTCCGGGTCATCGAGGATGCGCCTCAGCTGGGCCAGATGGCCGGGCCGCAGGAGATGCTGGATGTCGTGGATGGCCTCGTAGGCCAGCAGCCGCAGTGCCTCGGGCTCGACGGTCAGGAAGGTCCGGTCCCCCAGCGTCGTCTCGGTCACTCCCTCGGTGGTGAGCAGTCGGTAGGGAGTCTCGTCGGCTCCGAGGGGCAGCATCTCGGTGTACTGGAAGTCCGTCACCCGCCAAGCGTAGGACGCGGGAGACCTCAGGGCCCAGCCTCAGGGTCGGGGGTGACCGGTCTCACGTGCCCTGCGCGTTGCAGTCCTAGGCCGACGTCAGCCACCAGGCGGCGTATGGCGGCAGCTGGGTCGGGCCATCGATGACCATGGTCGTGTCGGAGATGTGCTCGTGCAAGGACCCGGAGGCCAGCGGAGCCAGGTCGCCTGGCCACACCACGCGGGTCGACTCGGACAGGTTGTAGACCTCGATCAGAGTGCCAGCGGGATGACGCCTGCGAAAGACGAGCACGGCGGGGTCGTCGGTGACCCGGCATTCGGTGCTCACGTTCGCATGGAGGGCCGGGAGGTGGTGGCGCGCGCGAATCAGGTCGCGCACAGCCGCGTTGATGCGGGCGCTCATGCTGCCGATCACCGGGTGCGAGACGGTGTCCCAGTCCATCGCGGGACGGTGCATCCACCGGTTGTCACCGGCCTTCGCCGGGTCGGCAAGGTAGCCCTCGTCATTCAGCAGACCCCACTCGTCCCCCATGTAGATGAGCGGGAGCCCGCCAAAGCCGAAGACCATGGCGTACGCGCAGATCAACCGTTCGATGGCGGTGGACAGGGTCGCTGCGTCGCCGGAATGCAAGGCCGTCTCCACTCCCGCGAGACTTGCGGCCGTCCCGGAGGTTCGACGATCACCGGTGAGCGGGTTCGACTGGAAGTGTGCACCGGCAGCGAAGGAGCCCTCGAACTCACCGCTGTAGAACTCCGCGAGGAAGGATCGGTGGCTGAATCCATCCCACCCGACGGCGCCCGCATCTGCGTCGTCAATGGCCCAGCCGATGTCATCGTGGCAGCGAAGGTAGGTGGCCCAGGAGGTCGTGGCGGGAATCGCGTCGAACCGGGAGAGCGCTGCAACCAGCAGCCGACCGTCGCGGGCCGCCAGCGCTGACCAGATCTGCACCATCAACGAGTTGTGATACGCGAGGTCGCTCACCCTGCCCGCATGGGATCCCTGGCCCAGGTAGGCGATGACGTCCTGCGGTCCGACGATGGCCTCGGCCTTGAAGACGACAGCGGGGCTCATGATCCGCGTGGCTGCGCGCAGGGCCTGAGTGAGGGCGTGCACCTCGGGCTGGTTCTGGCAGTTCGTGCCCATGCGCTTCCAGATGAAGGCGATGGCATCGAGCCGAATGCAGTCCGCACCCTGGTTGGCGAGGAAGCCGATGATGTCGACGAACTCCACCAGCACGTCCGGGTTGGCCCAGTTCAGATCCCACTGCCACTCGTTGAACGTGGTCCAGACCCATCCGGAGAGGTCCTCGTCCCAGGTGAAGTTGCCGGGGGCGAAGGCGGGAAAGACCTCTGGCAGCGTTGCCTCGTACTCATCAGGCACAGTGCGGTCGTCGAAGATCCGGAAGTAGTCCCGATACTTCGGGTCGCCACCTTGCGCCTTCTGGGCCCAGACGTGTTCGCGCGCGACGTGATTGAGCACAAGGTCGAGCGTGAGGGAGATGCCGGCCGAATGCAGGCTCCTCGCCAATGCCGCGAGGTCCGCCATCGTCCCGAGGTCGCTGCGGACCGAGCGGTAGTCCATGACCGCATAGCCGCCGTCATTCGCGCCGGGGCGCGGGGTGAGGAGGGGCATCAGGTGCAGGTACGTGACCCCGAGATCGGTCAGGTAGTCGATGTGCTGGGCGACGCCGGCCAGATCACCGGCGAACAGATCCGTGTAGGCCACGTAGCCCACCGCGTGCTCGTCCTGGAACCAGTCCGGACGCAGCAGGCGCTCTCGATCGCGCTCGCGAAGGGGTGACGGGCGCTGCTGGTGCACGGCGGCGATGACGTCGACGACCGCCGGGAGCACGTCCGCGGCCGCGTAGACCTCGGCCAGGCCCGCCCACAGGTCCGGTGCCCAGCGGTCGTAGCGCATCAGCAGGTCGTGGCCATCGGCGTCACCTGCGATCAGGGAGGCGAGCCGAGCGCGCCCGCGGGCGACCTCCTCGTGCATGCTGCCTCCCTGCGCGTCATCCCCCGACGAATGTAAGCGGTGTCATGGGACAGCATGGCGCTGCCGCCGGGGTGTAGGCAAGTGCTGAAGGGCTCTCGCGTCAGCGCATACAGGCCCTCGCGGGCCTTCGGTCAGGAGGTGGCGGACCCGCCAGCGGAGCTGAAGTCGACGGCGCTGTAGGTCGACAGCTTGGCCAGCCGGTGCTCACTGCGCACCTCGCGGATCGTCCCGCTCTTGCTTCGCATCACGATCGAATGCGTCGTCGGCCCATCCGGGGTGTACCGAACGCCTTCCATGAGCTCCCCATCGGTGATGCCGGTGGCGCAGAAGAAGATGTTGTCGCCCGTGACCAGATCAGTGGTGGTCAGGATCCGGTCGAGATCATGCCCGGCATCGAGTGCCTTGCGTCGCTCGGCATCGTCGCTCGGCATGAGCTTCCCTTGGATCATGCCGCCGAGGCAGCTGATGGCCGCGGCCGTGATGATGCCCTCGGGCGTGCCACCGATTCCGGCGAGCATGTCGACGCCTGTCCCGGCACGAGCGGCCATGATCGAGCCGGCGACATCGCCATCGGTGATGAACTTGATGCGCGCACCGGCGGCACGGATCTCGTGGGCGAGGTTCTCGTGACGGGGACGATCCAGAATGCACACGGTCAGGTCAGCGATCTTCTCGCCCTTGGCCTTCGCCAGTGCCGCGAGGTTGGCCGCGATGGGTGCATTGATGTCGATGACATCCGCTCCCTCGCATCCGACCACCAGCTTCTCCATGTAGAAGACCGCACTCGGGTCGTACATGGCGCCCCGCTCCGCAACGGCCAGGACGGCGATGGCGTTCGGCATGCCCTTGGCGGCCAGTGTCGTGCCGTCAATCGGGTCTACGGCGACGTCGACGTCGGGGCCGCTGCCGTCACCCACCCGCTCACCGTTGAAGAGCATGGGGGCGTCGTCCTTCTCGCCCTCCCCGATCACGACGGTTCCGTTCATCGAGACGCTCCCGATCAGCTGCCGCATGGCATTCACCGCGGCGCCGTCCGCGCCGTTCTTGTCGCCACGGCCGACCCACCGGGCCGCGGCCATGGCCGCCGCCTCAGTGACGCGCACGAGCTCCAGCGCCAGATTTCGATCAGGAACCTCGGGTGCATGCTCGGTGGCAGTCATGCCGACAGCGTAGCCATGGCAGCTGTGCGAAAACCTGCCCGATTCGTCCCCGCGGAAAGGATGGGGGAGGATGACGGGCATGACGTCCCCCGACGCCGCACCGCAGCCCACCGGTCGTCGCAATGCGCATCTGCGCAAGACCGTGGGCGACATGGTGCGCTCGATGGCCGTGGTGCTTGCGGTGGTCTTCGTGATCGTTCTCCTCGCCTGGCGCCCCCTGCCGGAGGAGGTCAAGGTCATCGATCCCGGCCCCGCGGTGGCGATGGCGGCGACCCAGGCCGACTACCTCATCGTCGCTCCGGAGGGACTCTCGGATGAATGGCGCCCCACGAGTGCCCGGTGGGAGGCCACAGCGCAGTCGAGCGACTCACCTGTGCTGCACCTTGGGTTCGTGTCGCCGTCGGACGAGTATGCGCAGGTGAGCGTCGCGGGCACGGCGTCGGAGCGCTTCCTCGCCGAGCAGACCTCCGGCGGTGCGCCCATCGGCACCCGTGAGATCGACGGTGTCGTCTGGCAGGAGTGGCAGTCGGAGGATCGCCGGAGCCTCGTGCTGATCGACGAGGACGTCACCACCATCGTCTCCGGCACAGCGGACTGGCCGGAGATCGAGGAATTGCAGGGCTCACTCGAGCCCGTTGCGGGCTGAGCCGTCAGTCGTCGTCTTCATCCTCGGCACCGGGCCCGTCATCTTCACCGGGACCGTCCTCGGGCTCCACGCGGGCCCGTGCGGCCGCCAGCCAGGACTCGCAATGTGCCGCCAGCACCTCCCCGCGCTCCCACAGCGCGAGGGACTCCTCGAGAGCGAGGCCACCTGACTCCAGTGTCGCCACGATCGTCGCCAGCTCATCGCGCGCGTCCTCATAGGACAGGTCCTCGATCGGACTCTTCTCGCGGGACTTGGAGGCCATGACGTGACCCTAGCTCTCTCGGCGGGCGCGCAGGCGCCCGTGCGCCAGCCGAATATCGAGCATGGCGCCATCGGGAACGTCGGCGGCATCGCGCACGATGCTCCCGTCCTCGGTCAGGACGATCGCGTAGCCGCGCTCCAGCGTCGCCGCGGGTGATAGGGCACGCACACGCGCGGACAAGTGCATGACGTCATTCGCAGCCCGGTCGATACGCGATCGCAGCACCGACCGTGCGCGCTCGCGGCGATGCGCCACCGCCTGGGCGTCTGTGTCGATGCGATGCACCAGCACCAGGTGCGCTCGCTGGCGAAGGCCGCTGACGAGCGACCGCTGCTCCGCCAGCGACGGGACGACGCGCTTGGCCGCATCGGTCGGAGTCGACGCCCGCAGGTCAGCGACGAGGTCCAGCAGGGGAGTGTCCTGCTCGTGTCCGATCGCGCTGACGACGGGAGTGCGGCAGGCCGACACTGCGCGCACGAGGGTCTCGTTGCTGAAGGGCAGGAGGTCCTCGACGCTTCCGCCTCCGCGCGTCACGATGATGACGTCGACTTCGGGAAGAGCATCGAGCTCGGTCACGGCATTGGACACGGCGGTGACGGCCTGTGCTCCCTGCACCGGAACCTCGCGGATCTCGAACGGCATCGAGGGCCATCGGTCGCGGACGTTCGCGAGCACGTCCTGCATGGCCGCGCTGTTGCGACCGCACACCAGGCCGATGCGTCGAGGAAGGAAGGGCAGGGCCACCTTGCGCTCAGCGGAGAACAGCCCCTCGGCGGCGAGCAGATCCCGCAATCGAGCCAGTTCCGCCAGCAGCGCCCCGAGCCCGACCGGCCGGATCTCGCGAGCCAGCATCGACAAGGACCCTCGGGCCGCGTAGAAGTCCGGCCGGGCATGCACGAGGAGTCGCTGCCCCTCCGCAAGGGGTGGGTCGAGTCGACCGATGACGGACGAGTCCGCCTTCACGCTCAGCGACATGTCGACGTCGGTGTCGCGAAGCACGAAGTAGTGGAATCGGGCGCCCGGGCGCTGGCGGTACTCAGCGACCTGACCGTCGATCCAGACGGCCCCGAGCTTGTTTATCCAGTCCGCGAGGGAGCGCGCGATGGTGCGAACGGCTGCCGGGGACTCCGGGCTCGTCTCCATCGCCATGCCGGCAGCCTACGCACAGATCACCACCGGCGAGGGTCGATGAGGTCGAGGTCACTGGAGCCGAGGCTGTCCGGCGCCAGCCTCGGCCCGTGCTCGTGCCAGGCCTCGCAGATCTCGGTGAGCTCCATCGAGCTCGTGACGCCGACCACCACATGCGTTGCCCACGGCAGGGCGCGCACATGGGACAGGCAGGCGGTGGCCAAGGACACAGAGGGGTCCGACTCCAGGCACCAGTCGCGGTAGGCACGCACGTCGGGATGGCTCGCGAGACTCTCAGCGCTGCCGGTTTGACCGCTCGTCGCGAGCAGCACGCCCTGCAGGAAGGCGCTGCGCACGACGATCTCGGCCCCCTGCTGATGCAGGTGAATCAGTGATGCCGATCTCTCCAGCCGACGATCGAGCAGATTGGCAGGCACCTGCACGGCGGTGAGGGGGCACCGGCGCGAGGCAAAGATCTCGATCGCGCTGCTCACACCTGCCTCGTCGTAGACCGACACCCCTGCTCGCTCGATGCCGTGCGAGTCCAACAGGCGCCCGAGCGATCGCACGGCACGGCGCCGGTCGTCGTCGTCCAGGGCGTCCCAATCGTGAACGAGAACGGCATGCAGTCGGTCGACGCCCAACTGCCGCTGGGCGGCCAGGACCTGCTCCGTGACGTCCTCTGCGCCGGCCACTTTGGTAGTGATCGCGAAGTCGTGCGCGAAGGGCCGCAGGCGTGCCTGGGCGTCGCCGTACTGTCCTGCGGTCGAACCCATCGCCGTGTCCACCGAGTCGATGTCCCACTCGCGCGCGACGGCCACGATGTCGGCAACGGCCTCGTCGGGCAGTCGACCCACGGCGTTGGTCACGCCGTACCCCTGACCCCACTGGGCCGTGCCGAGCTGCAGTCGCGTCACGAGCCCATCTCACCACGTCGGCTGCCAGCGGCGCTGAGCATGCGCAGCGGTTCGGTGAATCTCGCGCCGTCCGGCGCGATGGCCGCCCGAATCCTCGATGGCCGCCCGATGCTCGATGGCCCAGCAGCACCTAGCATGGGTGCATGACCACCGGAAAGAAGGTTCTGCTCGCAGCCCCGCGCGGCTACTGCGCCGGCGTCGATCGAGCGGTGGTCACGGTGGAGAAAGCCCTGGAGCACTACGGATCACCGGTCTACGTGCGCAAGGAGATCGTCCACAAC
>JAIOXK010000002.1 GCA_021741645.1 Candidatus Nanopelagicales bacterium | reverse complement strand
TGCTGGTGTTCATGGTCATCGAATCCCGTTCATCGCACCCACTGCTGCCGATCCGGATTCTGGCCAACCGAAACCGCGGAGGCGCCTATCTCGCCTCCTTCTTCGTGGGCGTCGGACTGTTCGCGATGTTCCTGTTCCTCACTTACTTCTTCCAAGGGGTCATGGGCTACACGCCGCTCACCTCGGGGCTGCTCTTCCTGCCCTTCTCCGTCGGGATCGTCATCAGCGCCGGCATTGCCAGCCAGCTCCTCCCACGCTTCGGACCCCGCTACATCACCACCACGGGCTTCCTCTTGGCTGTGGTCGGCATGCTTCTCCTGACGCGCATGACTCCGGAGAGCTCCTACGTCACCGACATCCTGCCCGCGCTTATCTTGATGAGCCTGGGCATGGGCCTGATCTTCGTTCCGCTCTCGGCCGTCTCGCTCTATGCCGTGGGTGACCACGATGCTGGCGTCGCCTCAGCGGTGCTCAACACCAGCCAGCAGATCGGCGGTTCGATCGGCGTTGCGTTCCTGAACACGATTGCCGCATCCACGACCGCCGCGTTCGTCGCTGCCAACGCGGCAACCGGTCTGGTGCAGGGTCCGGATGGTCAGCCGATGCCCTCGCCGGAAGCCCTGGTGGCGGGCTTCACTCGAGGATTCCTCTGGGGAGCCGCCATCCTCGTCGTCGCCGGCGTCATCTGGGTCGTCCTGGTCACGATGACCAAGCAGGACATGGCCGCCAACGACTCACCTGCCGCGCACGTCGGCTAGGTGAGTCGTTGAGCGATCGGAAGACGCTCGCGACCCCGCGTCAGCGGACGATGCGATACGTGCGAACCACCTTGAACTGGCTCCACTGACCCGACACTGCGGGAGCCTTGCCCACGACCACGCATGTGCCCGGGCGCTTCATCTTGATCTTGTAGTTCTTCTTGGTCATGTAGACCCGGCACTTGCTCTTGTACTTCGGACGCACCTTCCAGGTGACCTGCTTGCCGATATTGGTCGTGGCGGAGAGGCGTCCGAGGCGAAGTCGCTGCCCCACGCGGTAGGTGCCGTTGGCGGGGGCGACGACCTTTGCGGTCTGCGTTCCGCGGCCGGGAATGATCGTGTAGGTCTGGGTCACGGAGGCATATCCGTTGCCCGCTGTGGTGCGGGCCGTTAGCTGACACGAACCGCCGACACCCTTGATCACGATGCTGTTTCCGCTGAGTGCGCACGGCCCCACGACGGACAGCGTCACCTTGTTCTTCGACACTGCTGAAACTGCCAGCGGCGTGGACGATCCGTTGGGCAGCACCGTGGTCGAGCCTGGCTTCCACGCGGGGGCGACGCCGACCGGATCGACCGTGATGACGTCGACCTTCTGCTGGGCGGTCACGACAACGCGGGCTGTGGCGGAGCCGGCTGCGACGCCGCTTCCACCTCCGTAGCGAGCCGTGGCCGTGTAGGTGCCCACGGCAGTCGGCTTCCACGCGAAGGTCGCTGTGGCATTGGACACGGCCGCGCTCCCGATCAGCTTGTCTGCGATGAAGAACTGCACGGTGCCTGTGCCGGTGGTCGGCGTGATCTTGGCCGTCAGTGTCAGGCTCTGACCGACGTAGTTCGTGGCCGGCACAGTGAGTGCCACGGTCGACGCCTTGGCAGTGAGCTTCAGCGTCGCATCGGCACTGCGTGAATTATCGGCGCTCGTGTCGCCGTCATAGACGGCGTAGTACGTCAGCGTCTGCTCTGTGGCCGGTGTCGAATAGCGCAGGGTGGCAACACCGGAGGAGTTGAGTGCGACGCGGCCGAGGGAGCTTCCGTCCTTCAGGTAGAACGTCACGTTTCCGGTGGGCACGTAGCTGCCCTGCGTCGAGGAGGCCTTCGCGGTGAGGTCCACGGGTGTGCTCGTCGTGGTGGTCCCAGTCGAGGTGATGGCGAGCGAACTGCCCACCTTCGCGATGGTGACCGTGGCGGTGTCCGACACAGTGCTGGCGTCATCGGCGACGAAGACGGCCTTGACGGCGATGCTTCCCGCGGATGCCGGCACCCAGGTGACGGTGGCCGTGCTGCCGAGAGTTCCGCCCACGGCCTGTGACCCGATGGTGGCGTCATTGGCCGTGAACGTCACGGTGCCCGAGGGTGCCCCCACGGCATCCGAGGCGACAGCAGCCTGGACCGTCTGTGAGACGCCCACCGTGCCAGGCAGGGCGGTCACCGTGACCGTGTTGGCGGCACTCGCCGGGCTCGCGAGCCCCACGAGCCCTGCGACTCCCATCGCCATCACCACAATCGCGGAGATGGTGCGCTGGAGGACGAGGGCGGCGGTGCTGCGGACCGGCATGGGCTGCTCCTGACGGGTGGGAAGGTCTTTCACTTCCATGCCAGTGAAACATCTCTTCCCGGCTCAGCCAAAGGTCCGTAGGCGATTTGGGCGTGAATTCACCCGACTAGTACAGTGTGCAGGCTCTCCGCGAAGGCCGGTTGGAACCACGTGGAGGCAGGCCGCCTTAGCTCAGTGGTAGAGCAACGCACTCGTAATGCGTAGGTCCGGGGTTCAAATCCCCGAGGCGGCTCCAGACAAAACGGACATTCTGAGGGGCAAATGCCCCGGAAATGCCCCGGAATCGAAGCAAGAAATCGGCTCGCCGGTGCCTGACCGGTGTGGTCTGCGGCGAATGCCCCGGTGTTGGCCGGGGCATTCGCCAGGTTCGGGGCAGAGCGCTGAGCAGTCGCCTTCTTCTCCGATCTGACTCGGGACGAGTCATCGCAGGGGCCCAGAAGCGGCGCGTTGCTACCGGGCAGAGTCAGTCGGGTAGGCCAAGGTAGTGGTCAGCCTCCAGGGTCGAATCCGGGGAGGCGGAACGCCGACAGCGCGGCTGTCGTTAACTCGACTTCGGTCGAGAGGAAAGGATGGACCGATGGGTTCGAGCACGCCCGAATTCCGCTTCATTGACTTGTTCGCCGGCATCGGCGGCTTCCATCACGCCCTCGGTTCCCCTGCGTTCGGGGGTGAATGCGTGCTGGCCGTTGACATCGACGCCGATTGTCGCCGGGTGTACTCGGAGACGTGGCCGTCGATGAGCAAGGGAGCCATCCGTGGGGACATTCGAGAGCTCACCCAGTTCCCTGACGGCCGGGACAGGCCTGACGAGGAACTCGCCCAGTTGGTGCCCGATCACGACGTCCTCTGCGCGGGCTTCCCCTGCCAGCCCTTCAGCAAGTCAGGCGCACAACTCGGCATCCTGGACTCCACGCGCGGGACTCTCTTCTTCGACATCATGAAGATCGTTCAGGCGAAGAAGCCGAAGTTCTTGATCCTGGAGAACGTACGCAATCTGGCTGGGCCACGGCATGTGGACACGTGGCACACGATCGTGACGGCGCTGCGCGCTTCGGGCTACCGGGTCGCCGATAGCCCTGTGGTCTTCAGCCCCCACCTGCTTCCTCCGGCGTTGGGCGGGCGCCCACAGTCCCGCGACCGCGTCTTCATCCTGGCCGCGCGCGTCGAGGACGGGGACCTCACGTCTGATCCCTTGGTTGAACGAGGACCGCTGGACAACTGGAATCCGAACGACTGGAATGTGGAGGACTACCTCCAGAACGATCACGAGATCGAGGACATCGATCGCTACCTCCTTCGCCGACATGAGATCGCCTGGCTGGACGCCTGGCAGGCATTCATCCGAGGGATCCCCGACGACGATCTGCCCGGCTTCCCCATCTGGGTCGACGCATTCCAGCCGAAGCCCGACATACCTGCCGGCACGCCTGACTGGAAGGCCGACTTTCTCCGCAAGAACAGTGACTTCTTCAATCGACATCGCACGTTTATTCGGGCCTGGCTGCGAAAGTCGTGGATTCAAGGGGAGGGTTACCGGGTTGCCGACTTCCCGGCGAGCCGACGCAAATTCGAATGGCAGGCCCGATCTGCCCAACCCACGGCCGAGGATCGTGACATCTGGCAACTCACCATCCACATGCGGCCGTCGGGGATCCGCGTGAAGCCGGCCACGTACCTTCCAGCGCTGGTGGCGATCACCCAAACCTCCATCATCGGCTCGCGCCGCCGCCGCATCACACCCATCGAGGCCGGCCGACTTCAAGGCCTGCCGGACTGGGTCTTCCCGCAAGCGGGCGTGGACGACGCGACGGCCTATAGGCAGGTGGGAAATGGAGTCAACGTCGGCGTCGCCCAGCATGTCGCGCGGGCTCTCTTCGCGTCAGTTGGGTTGTCATGGGGCGTGCTGCCGCTGGATGAGGCAGAGGCGGCGGCCTGATCATGACGAACCCGCCTGCGGAAGGAGCGGAGTGGCATCTGGACCTTGAGGCTGTCGAGAACGCCGCACGCGACGCATTGCGGCGGCGGCAGGCCTACCGGCAGAATCCAGCGGCCGCCGTGACCCTCCCGGTTCTGTGGCGAGATCGAAGCGTGGAGATCCAGGCCAGCAGGTTCCGCACTCACTTCGCGGCTGTTGTCACTGGCCTTCTCGCCCGGGCGACGGATGCGGCGGCCAACCCACTGAGCCTCCAGGTGGGAGGCAAACCCACGCCGCTGGGCCGGTACAGCGCGCAGAGCGTCTGGGCGCGCTTCTATGGAGTCGCCCAAGGAAGCATCAGCGTCAACGGGCTGAAGTCATCTCCGTTCGTGAACGGGGTCTACGACCAGAAGAAGTTGCTGGAGCGCGGCTGGTCCGACAACGCCAATACAGCCACGGTGGATCGGCTCGTTGGATGGATGGAGGAGGTCGCCGGCTTCACCCGAGCCCAAGCCGAGGCGGCACTCGACGCCTTTCTGCTGGAAGTTCCTGATGCTCCTTCCCTTGCGACAGTCGACTACCAGGCCCTTGAACACCTCTCAGTTGTTGAAGTACTGCTCACGGTCGAGAACTTCCTGATCGCGGACACAGAGAACGGGCGCCGCGGTCAGGCCTTTGTCGCTGCCTGCCTGAGTCTGGTTCACGGTGACGATGTGGAAACGCCCGTGAGCATCAACGATCCGAGCAGGAAGACCCCTGGCGATGTCTGGCTCGTCAACGACACCTCGCGGCTTGTCGCCGAGGCCAAGCAGAAGACCGTCCGGTCGAGCGACGTCCGTTCCTTCGCCAAAGAGGTCGGCGACCGACTCCCCGACGGCGTGGCCGCGTACGCGGCCCTAGTCAACGCTGACAGCAAGAAGCCCCTTGGCAGCGAATGGCGCGCGATCAGCGAAACGCAAGGGGTGCTCACGGCTGTCTACGACTCACCAGCCGAACTCCTCCGCGATGCAGTGATCTGGTCCGGCATGGCCTTCACGCCCGCCGTCACCCGACTCTGCGGCCTGATGCGCCGGCAACTCATCCACTTGGCAGTTGCGCCGAGCACGCTCGGCGCCTGGGACGAGGCCTTGGCCATCATCAACGTCGTGGCGAGAGACTGACCGAACACGAACTGTTCAGTTGCGTCAACGCCGGCGCCGCATGCGCACGCCCAACGAGCGCCGGTGGTTCCGTCACCGATCAAGCGCAACTACCTCTTGGTGTCAGTGAGTTAGATCATGCGGGACACCCGATCTTGTGGCGGCCCATCGCCCCTGCCTGAATGATCCGGCCGTCTCGCGACGCCATGCGTGGGGACGTCATTGGATTGCGGTCGATTGTCTGGGAGTCGATGGTCGACCGGAGGCACTGACAACCGGGTACCGGTCAGCGGGGCGAATGCGAGCATCCACCGGTGGGATGCGCGTGGACGCCTATCAACGACTGCAGATGTGTCGCAGTCCTGGCGGACGACGCGGCGACGCCGACGCTCGCTCAGGGGCTAGTGAGGGATCGATTCGCCGTCACCCGGATCTGGTGGCGACCCTCGCGACAGGCCCACGCGGTCAGGCCCGTCATGCACGCTACGGCGATGCCGGACCACGCGATCGCTGCCAGAGTCAACTGACCCGTGAGGTGCTGCTCGAGTTCCGCCGATCGACCGGCGGCGAGCAGAGCGAGCTGGTTCGGGACCCACCATCCAGCGGCGATGGTGACGCCGACGAGAGTCCCCGTCCACGCCAGGGTCGTCGCGATGCTTGGCGGGCGGATGTGGCGCTCTACGGGGGGCACAGTCCTGGTGAGCGCGATGCGCCAGGCCGATCGGCGCAGGCGATAGCGCGCGTAAGTCACCGTCCAGACGCCGACCATCGTGAGCGAGACCAGGACGCCGACGCCAGCCGCGCCACCGACCAGAGCGACCGTGTGGGCGGCGTCGAGGCGCGTAGCAGTGGAGAGCGTCCGATCAACTGTTGCGTTGAGGGCAGCCAACCCCCAGTGCCGCGTCGCCGCTACCGTCGCGCCGAGCGTGATGAGGCTGACCAACGCGAGCAGCGGTGGGGGCCGGCGGGGCCGGTAGACCGTGATGTGCCCCGGTGCAGGCCCGGCGGTCTCGAGGGCCAGAGCGCTCAGACAGTCGCTCGGCGCTGCTTCGCCGAGGTCAGCACGGGGCCATTCACGTCCGACGATGTCATCGAACCGTGCCGCCTCAACCTCGGTCAGCGGGGAGTCCTCATCGTCGGTCACGGCACGACGACGGCGACGGGGATGCCGCGCCGGCTCGGCAGTGTCGCGATGGCCCACGGGTCGTGGATTTCCGGGGGGCGTCGGCACGCGAAGGCCACGATGACGAGGACGATGACTGGCAGCGCCAGCCCCGCTGTACAGACAACGGCGAACACACTCGCCACGATGATGAAGATCGGCATTGTCCCTCTCCCTGCGTCCGCGATGGGTCCCCCTGATTCGAGAGGACCTACGAAATACCTAAACAAGGTGAACAGTGGTGCCCGGGTGTGACACCCGGACGCCACTGCCGACGTCAGGCCGGAACGACGGTGGCGACCTTCGCGGTCGTCTGCACCCAGGCGGTGCCGTTGTCGGCGTACCCGGCGGGCAGCGTGTCCTTGACGGGGACGTCCTTGACGTAGGTGCTGCCGTTGTCGAGCCATCCGGCGGGCGGGGCGTCCTTGACCTGCTGGGTGTAGCCCTGGATGTCCCAGCCCAGGCAGTGGCCGTCGTGCATGGTGCCCCCGTACGGGCAGGTGGTTCCCGACCAGTCGGTGCCCCAGTCTCGGTACGTGCGGGACGTCTCCACGAACTCCCCGTGGTAGGTCAGCGGCGAGGTCTGCGTGACGGTGTGGAACGTGTAGGCGGTGGTCTTCTCGCATACCCCGGCGCTGTTCTCCGGGAACCCTGCCGGGCAGACGTAGATCGTCTTCGTCGCCGGAGCAGGAGCCGGAGCAGGACCGGGGGCCGGTGCCGGTGCCGGTGCTGGGGCGGGTGCGGGGGTCGGGGTGACGGGCACCGCGGCCGGGACGGGGCTCGCGGGTGTCGGGGCAGCCGGGGTGGTGGTGGGCACTGTGATGCCGGTGATCTGCGCCAGCGATGCTGTCATCGTCGCGGCGGTCGGTTTGCCGGTGCTCGCGGAGTTCCGCGGGGTGACGATAATCGTGTAGCGGGTGTCCGGGTCCAGGCCTGAGAGCGACGCCGTCGTGGACGCGGCCGTGCCCGAGACGACTTCTGTCGTCCGCGTTGTGGGGGCGAGGGGCGTGGCGGTGAGGTCGTAGCTGATCCGGGTGCCGCCGGTGGCGCGTGTCGCAGTGTGCTGCCAAGTGAGGTCTACCTGCCCGGGGGTGGTTGAGGCGCGGACCACCAGTCCGGTCGCCGGTGTGACCTGGGCGACGGGTGTGGCGGTGGCGACCCGTATCCCGCCGATGGCGACGGTGTAGGCCTTGCCGGGGGTGAGGTTGCGGAACACCGCGGGCTTGGTCGGCGGGACGGTGATGGCGCGGAGTGACTGCCCGGGGGTGGTGAGGGTGACGGTCTTGCCGGCGTGGCCGGTGACCGACAGGCCGGCGAGGAGGCTGGCATCGACCCCGACGATGACAGCCGCGGGGGCGGCGGGGTCGGTGGCGATGACCGGGCCGAGGGCCGTGGTCGCGATCACCGGGCCGGGATCGGTGCCGGTCGCGAACGCCGGCCCCGCCACGACTGGGATGCACAGGACGGCGGCCACGATGGCCGCGGCCAGATGCACGGTGCGTTGAGTGCGGGACATGGTCTCTTCCTTCACGATTGAGTCGGACTGGGGCGACGGCTGGGCAGTGCTCGAGTGGTGGACTGGTTAAGCGGGGACGACGGTCGCGACTTTGGGCAGGTCGATGACCCAGGTGGTGCCGTCGTCGGTGTAGCCGGCGGGGGGCGTGTTCTTCTTCGTCCACCCGGTGCCGGTGTCGGTGTAGCCGGCAGGTATCGCGTCCTTGACGTCGCGGGAGCCGGTGGCGGTGTAGGGGTCCTGGCGGGTCTGCTCGCAGTGCGGGTTCACCGAGCCGCGGACCGGGTCGGTGTCCCACGCGGGGTACCAGCCGGACGCGCACGTCGGGCCGGGGCCGATCTCCCCGGTGCTGACGGTGTAGGCGGGACCGTACGCGGTGTAGGTGTAGGACTCGGCGTGATACGTGTACGCCTTCAGGTCCCACGTGTAGGGCGAGACCTTCCGGCACAGCTCACCGTTCGGCGTGGTGTCCGCCGGGCAAACGTAGATCGTCTTCGTGCTCGGCCCCGGCGCGGGAGCCGGTGCTGGTGCGGGTCCGGGGTCGGCCGCCGGGGTCGGTGCCGGGGCAGGGGAGGGCGTCGGTGCGGCTGGGGCGGGTGCGGGGGTGGTGGGGACGGAGGACGCGCCGCCCATCTCGGCCAGGGTGCGGGTCATCGTCGCGGCGGTGGCCGGGCCGGTGCCCGCACTGTTGCGAGGGGTGACGGACAGGGTGTACTTCACCGTCGGGTCCAGGGCCATCGTCGTGACCGTCGCCGTCGTGGACCCCGAGATGACGGGAGCGCTGCTCGCACGGCCGATCGCGGCGATCGGGGTCGCCGTCACCTCGAAGCCGATGGACCCCTGCGCCTTGGCAGGGGTGTGATTCCAGCGCAGCAGAACCTCATCGGGCGTGCCGGTGGTCGACACGGTCAGCCCGTACGCACCGGCGACCGCGGCGACGGGGACACCGGTGCCGACCTTCGTGCCACCGATCGCCACGGTGTAGGTGACGCCGGGGGTGAGCTGGCGGAACACCGCCGAAGCGGTGCCCTTCGGTGTGAGGGTGCGGGTCTTCTCCCCACGCGCGGCCAGTGTGACGGGGGAGCCCTTCGCACCGGTGACGACGAGGCCGTTCACGATGCTGGCGTCGATCCCGACGACCCGCGACACCGGAGCAGTCGGAGGCGTGACAGGCGTGGCCGGCGGGGCGGAGGTGGTGTCGGCGGCGATCACGGTGTCCGCCGGGGTCGTCGCGCTGGCACTGCCAGCCAGGGCTATCGGCGCGGCGAGGATGGCAAGCGTCATGGCCGCGGCGGCCATCCGGACGGACGTGGCGGTTCTGGTCATCGTTCGGTCCTCCTCAACGGGGCGCGAGCTGCGCCAACAATCTGACAGTGATGGGTATACCCACGGCTGTGCGGGTGTAAACCTGTGAATGTCACGAAGTTGCTACGGTGTGCCGTATGGCCACCGCGAAGAAGCCCCCCGTGAGCCCGACCGACGGTGCCGCGGCCGAGCTGAATCCGGAGAACCGCACCGCCGGCGGACGTCGCCGGGTGCCGTTGGGGATCCGGGAGGGTGGGGCGGAGTGGGAGCGCCTGCACACCCAGTTGGCCGTCACCGCCCTGGGAGTGCTGGCCGAACGGGGCTACGCCGACATGGTGATGGACGAGGTGGCCGAGCGGGCGGGGGCGAGCAAGCGCACGGTGTACCGGCACTACCCCACCAAGGTCGATCTTGCCGTCGCGGCGATACGCCAGGTGCCCACGTTCACGGGCCTGACGGATGGCGGAGGAACCATTGCCGAGCGCCTGGCCCGGGCGCTGGCTATCGGCGCCGACAGGACCCCGGTGTTCGCGGCCGTCCTGGCGACCGCCATCGTGCACCGCGACACCGTCCCTGAACTCCTGTCGGCCGTTCGCGAGCACGTCGTCGTCCCTCGGCAAGAGGCGATCGCGGACTTCCTCGCAGACGGCGTCGCCCAAGGGGAGATCCGTCCGGGCCTTGATCCACTCGCCGTGGCGGCACTGGTGATTGGCGTGATCACTCAGCACTTGGACGGCACACGAACCGTTCACGGCAAGGCGGGAGCACGCATCGACTTTGAGCACGTGTGGTCGATGATCGGCGCCTGACCCAGTCGGGCAATCCGCGCACCGCGTGGTTGTGAGGTTCGCTATGGGATCACAGGACACGGCTGGTCCTCCAGGCCGTGTAGCCGGGACGAGCAGGAGCCGTCCACGTCAGCGTCACTGACGTGCCCGTGGCGACCTGCAACTGGGGGCCAGCGATCACGCAGCCGGATCGGGGAGAGCAGGCGACGGTCACCGCGACGGGAGCACCGGACGTCAGCCGGGGAACGGTGAGGGTCGTCGCACCGGCCTGGAGGACGGGCGCCTGCCAGCTGTTCCGCACGGTCGTGCGCCGGATGACCGGTCGACGTGGCCGCGACGCTGACGGGGATGCGGCCGGTGCGGGACGCGCGGCAGGCGTCGTTGACGGAGGCGGAGGCGGAGTCGGGGTGGGGCGGGGGGCCGCGGTGCGCGCGGGTGTCGGCGACGGCCCGTCAGGGGTCGTGTCCCCCGGGGAGGGGACACGATCGTCGGACGCGCTCGCGGACTCGGTCGGGGGGCCGGGCACCGTGGCAGTCGGAGAGGCCTCACGTGGCGGTGACGCGATCTCCGTCGCTGTGACGGCGGAATCGCCGAGCGCGGCAGCGAGGGAGGGCAGGGCCGTCGCCGGGCCCGCGGCGGGGGCGTTATGTGCGTTGGGGTGGGCGCTGGCAAGGTCGAGGCTGGTCATGATGCCCAGGACTGTGCATCCGGTCACGGTGGCGGCGACTGCCAGGCCCAGGGTGCGGGGGGTCAGGTTCATGAGGGGTCCTTGGCGCGCGCCAGCCACCGGCTGACGGTGGACTCACTTGTCCCACCGATGCGGGCGGCGGTGCTGACGGTCATCCCGGGCACCTCGAGCAGCAGCCGCCAGCCGGCGGCCTCGACCAAGGCCGCGTCGGCGACTTCGATGCGGTGACGGTCCTGTGCGGTCCGCAGCCGCGCATCGGCCTTGGCCCTGAGTGACGCGTGCTTGCGCTGCGCGGTCTGCAGCTGAGTTGCCGCGTCGGCCGACGCTTCGAGGAACGCGTTGCCCACCACGGACTCCGTCCTGCCGGTGAGGCCGTCACGGTTGCGACCTCCTACACGGTCAACGGTGTGAGCACGCTCGGTGCCTCGCCTCCGGGGCCGTCGAGCGCACGCGACGCGCCCGGATGCGAGGCACCGAGGCCCCGACACCGTTGACAGGTCAGGAGGCCCGATCCGGTGGCAGCGTCGGCACGACCCTCGAGCCCCCTGATCGACGCTCAGCCACGCGAGCGACCGATGACCACGACGACCACCTGATCCACCACCAGTGACGAGGAGACCAAGATGACCACCACCCGAACCGAGCTCGACACGACCGCGAATCGGAACCCGATCACGAACCGGACAAGCCGAAACACCAACCGGGCTGGCATCACGATGGTGCGCGCCGCCGCTGGCCGGCACACTCGGACTGCGCGAGCCGGGAGTTCTGGCGCGGGTTCTGCCACTGCGGTGGTGCGTTGTGGCGCGTAGCGGGCACGTCCAAGTGCTCAAGCACGGCACCGGTTTGGCCGCCCAAGTCGGGTACCGACTGTCCGGTGCGACGCCCGAGAAGTCGGCCTCCCGCCTGGCCCAGGAACGGCAGGTGGACTACCGGCTCGGCGCCGGTGCGGTGGACTCCCGACGCGTCTGGTTCCTCGGGTCCGGGGCCACCTCCCAGCGCCTGGAGTACCGCCCAGGAGAGGTGTTGCGGGCCTCGGATGGGCAGGTCGTTCGCGATGCGATGTTCGGCATCGACCGCGCAACCGGGGAGCGAATCGCGGTCAAGGCCCGACACAATCCGCACGCCCAGATCGCTGCTGCTCCCTACTTCACCGAGATGACGGAGGCCTGCGCAAACGCGGGCGTGGACCCGGCCGACCTGTATCGCGGCATGGGCAGCGCGGCTCGGTGGCGGTCCCTGGCCAAGACTGCCGCCAGATTGCCCGGGGGCACGGTCGTGTTCCGCACCGCCGAAGCCCTGCTCCGCGGAAACGAGACCGCGTGGGAACTGCACGACCGCGGACCGTCAACGCGCGGTGTCAGGCACGCACGGCCCCTCGTGCGGTTCGATCGTGCCCGCATCCTGACCCGCCTCGGCGCTCATTACCGCCGCCTTGCTGTCGCAGGGATCGAGAACCTCCCCGGCGATCCACTCGACCTGTCCCTGCCCGACCGCGGCCTCGGGATGGTGGTGCACGAAGCGGTCGCGAAGGACTACGAGCGGCTTGTCCCGTACGGGAACGCCGGATATGAGCAGACCCTGACCTGCCCCAAATCGCTTAGCGTCGCTGCGTTCCTGGGCGATGAGGAGACCCGAGAGCAGTGGCTCGACCTCGTGCATGACGCAACGGTCGCCGCCACGGATGGGCTGATGGGCCGAGTCGGCAACGCCCGCACCGGGCACGAGGGAGACGGCCAGAGCGCCGAACTCATCGACGGCGACGGGTACGCCGCCACCGTCAGTGTGGAGTCCTACTCCCGGTCCTTGGACCCGCACCTTCACGGTCACGTCATGTTCCCCAACCGCATCGTGTGCAGCGACGGAGCCGAACGCGGCATCGCCAACGGCGGGCGGGACCTCATCAACCACGCACCCTGGTTCCAGGCCGAGTACGAACGGCACCTGCGTGCCCTGTCCGTGGACCGCGGCCTCGTCCCCGGCTGGGAGTTCGACACCGTCAACCAGCAGTACGAAGTGGCCGGCAGCGACCCGATCGTGCGCGCCCTGTACTCCCAGGGCAACGTCGACGTGCAGGACGAACTCGACGCCCTCCTTGAGGGGGATGCGGACGCCATCACTCGCAGCCGGCGCCGAGTCCTGGACGGCCGCGCGAAGCGCTCGGTCACCGCCTCCAAGGAGGACCAGACCCGAACCTGGGCCGACATCCGCGCCCGCATGCATGGCCGAGCCGACGAGGACGACATCGATCTCGCGACCGCTTTCACCGCCGCGCGGCACCAGGCGTATTCGCAGCCCGAGAACTGGGATGACGCCACCTGGGCCGTGGCCATCGACGAGTACGTCTGCGAGCGCCAGTCGTTCGCCCTCGACGTCCAGATCGAGGCCGCCGTCCGCGCCTTCGCCCCCCACACCTGGAGCGACGCCGCCGTGCAGCGCACCGTCGAGACGGTCAAGTTGACGGCGTTCCTGCCCGGCGCCGCGACCGACCAACCCAGCCGCCGGGGCCGCATCGGGGCGGCCGAATACGCCTCCATCCGCGTCCTGGAAGCCGAGAAGCGCGTCGTCAACGCATTCACCGCCGGCTTCGACGCGAATACCCACCGCCTCCACCCCGTCGACGCCGACCGTCTCCTTTCGGAGTGGCTCGAGCACTCCGGGAGCGTCGGCTCCGGGCATAGCCTCAGCCCCGGGCAGTTGGCCCTCTACCGACAGATGACCACCGGCCGCGACGTCATCGGCACCGTGGTGGGGTCCGCCGGAAGCGGCAAGACGACCGCGATGGACGCCGTCTCCTACGCCCTCGGGCGTCGCGGCATGACCGTCTACGGAGTGTCCACAGCGGCGATCGCCACCCAGGGACTCAAGGACGCCGCCCACATCGACGGCAGTACTGTCGCCCGACTCCTGGCCCGCATCGACTACGCGACCGACGACCACCACCCCGCCCGCCTGCGTGTCGACCAGCTCGAACGCAGCGGACGCCGACGCGACCAGCAGCGGGCACAGGCCATCCGAGCGACCTTCGAACTCCCCCACATCGACCACCTCATCGTCGACGAAGCCTCCATGCTCGCCGCACCGGAGGAGGCGCGGATCCTCGCCTGGGCCATCGCTGAGGACGTGTCCGTCACCCTGGTTGGAGACCGCAAGCAACTCCAAGCCATCGGCCCGAGCTCCCTGTTCGGGTGGATGCGAGAGACCCGCGGCGGCGCGGAACTGACCGAGAACATGCGCCAGAAGACCGCTATCGGCCGCGAGTGCGCCGCCCTCCTGCGCGACGGAAACGCCCACGACGCCCTGCAGATCCTGGTCGGCGCCGGACAGTTCGAGGTGGCCAGAAGCGAAGTCGACAAGAACCGGCTCCTCATCGAATCTTGGCTGACCCAGGCCGCCGCCTTCGGCAGTCCGGGTGATCGGATGCGCCTGACCGGACTCGAGGCCGCACGCAACGACCAGGTCGACGTCCTCAATCATCTCGCCCGCCACTGGGCCCGCGAACGCGGATGGCTCACCGGTCAGGACGTGGCCTACAAGCACGCCGGAAACGAGCGCACCTACGCCGTCGGCGACCACATCCAGATCACCCGCAACATCAGACGACACGGCCAGCAGCGTGACCTCACAAACGGCACCCGTGCCCTCGTCACTGCCGCCAGCGTCGACGGCGTGCACCTGACCTACTGGGACGCCGACGGCCAGCATGAGGATCGAATCACGGTCGAGCAGGCCGTCACCCACAGCCGTCACGGCTACGCCACCACGACCCACAAACTCCAAGGCCAGACGGTGAGGTCCCTGACCATCGACCTCGGTGCCGACCGCGATCTGTCCAGCACCTACGTCGCGTTTACCCGCAGCCAGAACGAGTCCTTCGCCGTCGTCAACGTGTGCGACATCGCCGACGGCGCGCAACTCGAGAACTTGCTCAAACTCGATCCCGACGGCATTCGCGATGCGGTGCTGTCCATCATCGGGGAGCGGCTGGAGTCCGCGGGGTTCACCGACGCCCGAACTGCACATGAAGTCAGTGGAACACCCCTGCCCACTGGTGTCAGGAGCCGCACTAAGGCGATCGAACGTATCGCCTCGCTGGCGAACTGACGTCGGATGGACGCGAACCTCCGCGCGGGTTCGCCTTGCTCACTCATGCCCTTGTTGACGAAGCAACCTGCTGGATAGGGAATGGACAGAGTGGTGGACGCTTCGCGGGATCGAGTGCCTATTTGTCCGAGAGTGCCGCATCGGCGAGACCAAGGGCCCGCGTGACGCAAGTGCGGACCGCAAGGTTGCTCACGTAAGGGCTCACCGCCGCGATGCTCGCGGCCAGCATCTTGATCCGGTCCGGGGCTGCGAGACGACACTCTTCACGGAGCAGCATCGCAAGGGCCATCGCTTCGTAGTCGCGATTCGATGCAGTCTGCGAAGCCGATACTGCATCCAAGTAGCGCCTGCGCCCTTCTTCGACATCACCTCTGCGGAATGCCAGTAGGCCTCTCGTCGCACGTACAGCGATGTCCGTGGGTTCAGTGCCCGTGGGTTCGCCAACTTCGTCAAGCGCCTTCGTCGCCTCCTCAAGTTGACCAAGCTCGATGAGGGCGTACGCCAGGTCATTGAGCAACATCGGATGTCCGGGATGTGTGCGCAGCCCCACTCGGCAGAACTCCAAGCCATCGTGCCAGCGCTCGAGGCCCACAAGCGCCACGATGGTCCCTAGAAAGGCCGCTGACGTGTCGAACGGCTGATCCTGTTGCCATGTCTTGGCGTTCAGCAGCGCTGACTCCCAATCACCCTGCTGAAAGGCCGCTTGAGCCTGAGCCTCGGCAGCGAAGGGGACCTTGGTCTGGGCCAGCGGCACCTCCAGGCTCAACACCCTGTGCGAAGCCCACTCCGCCTGGGCGAGGCTATTGTCGGTTGGACTGGCAAGACTGCGTTCGAATAGTTTGCGGGTGCGGCGGTCAGCACCGGCAGCGAGTTCGAGCGTACCGACTTCGCTGGCAAGGTCGGATCGCTCGATCGGTTTGAATGCGTCATTGTCAAGCAGTTGGCGCGCCGGGCGCAGGCTCGGAACGCGAGCCGACCCAGCACCGATTGCTGAGAGGTAGGCGGCGTGGATGAGCGGATCGCTCTGAACTCGCCCAGAGTCCTCAAGGAGTCGTATTGCTCGTTGTGGTTCCCCAATATGCACGCAGAAGCGAGTGAAAACCCGCAAGATATAGCGGCTTCTAGGAGCAAGGCTTGTCGCAATGGTTAGTGCGTAGTCGGCCTTCCAGTTCTGGCCTAGAGCGACGTAACGCCGGGCGAGACTCGCCCACGCCAAGGCGTTCCGGGGATCGTCTGCGAGCCGGTCCTTCTGCCGTCCAATCCACTCGCGGATCTGATCTGGCTCGAGAGTGTCGGGATCGAGTTCACGCTCCCTGTCGTCTGTCACGTCTGGCGAATCACGAGTTGCCAAGGCGCGCGTTGCCATGAGCCCTATCGGCCCATCCGTAGCTACTTCGACCAAGTAGCTCGCGGGTGACACAGTCAAGTCATGACGACCTGCAACAACGGCGGCGCCAAGGAGGTCAACCGCCGTCTCGCGTCGCGGACTTGCTTCCCACAACTGCGCGAATCTCTGCAACTCTTCGAGGTGACGAACGTCAAGCGCCTTGGGCATTGACAGAACCTGAAACTCCCCGGCCGTGATGGTTCGGCGCACGCTCCGCCATCGGGGAACGACGTGACGGTCTCGATCCTCCAATTGCATCAGGGGGCCGCCAGTGCCTTCTTAACCGTGTATTCGGCTCGAACGGCAAGGCGATCAAATACGGAGACGTATCGACTTAACTCGTAGCGCTGCGTGCCTACTCCGGATCTGGGATTTCCCCGCAGTCTCGGATCTGGGTCGCATAGTTCCCTAACGATCTGCAGCAGTTCCTTCCTGCAGAACTCGGGCAATTTCGGTGCTACCCCGATCATTGCCTGGTCGAATGCTTGACGCACGTAGGGCAACGCACTCAGGTAGTCCTGCGGCCATCGAGACCAATGGAAGACGGGGTCAAGTTCAGAGTCAATCAACGCAGAGAGGGCAGAGTCGGCAAAGAAGAATGCTACGAGGCTTCCGAGTTGATAAATGTCGGCGGAACGGCGACGTGCGCGGTCATCCTGCAGTAGGAATTCATAGCGCAGTTCCGGTGGTGCGTAGGTTCGGTCGCCTGCGATCGGCTCTGCGTCGAACGGGCCTCTGCCACCTCCGAATGATGCCCTGCCAAGGTCCCCGACTTTCGACGTGTGGTCGAACACCATGACGTTGGACGGCTTGATGTCCTGGTGTGAAATGCCTGCCGCATGCAACTGCCGAAGCCCATTGGCCGTACCGTGCAGCATTCGCAACGCCCAGGAGGTATCTGCGACGACGAGACCGTTCTTCAGGGCATTCCGAGCGTCACCGCTCGATGCTTCTTCGAAGATGATGTACGGCACCTCGCCGAAGCCAGCGAACTGCGGCTCGATGAGAGCCGGCGGAACGGCAACTTCACCTGCTGCCAAACTGACGACGACGTTGTCGAATCGATTGCTCGTGCAGTGAACGACGAGGTCTCGTTCGTGCTTATACAGGCTCGTTGCCGTGTTCAAGTTGTCGATGAAGGATCCCGGCATTGCGAGAGCCGAGGTCAAGTCCATCGCCTTGAGAAATCCACGCTGTGAGATCCCACCTGGTCCGACCCGCTCCACGGAGTATCCAACAGAGAAGTTTCCGCCAGTGGCGCCAGGCCCCCGCGGCAGCACTGCGCCTACCGTCCAATCGCCATCTAGGAGTAGGCCAGTCAGTTGCTCCGCTGGTTTGCCTGGCGTCGGCATTAGTCCTCGCAATCGATGAATGCTGGGTCTCCTCGAAGGTTATCGGTACCAGGTGACGTCTCATGGTGCGATGACTGTCCTGCGGGCGAAGGGCTCAATCTCGAATGAGCGGTTGAATAGTCTTGGATGTGTGCAGATGTCTCCCGGGAGGACTCGACCCCAAGCACAGAGACGGGGACACCGTCATCGATACGTGAATAGGTCAGGGTCCTGAGGCCGAGCAATGATGTGCTTGGCGACGCTATGAGTAGTCCAAGGCTGGCGAGATCCGGGACCTGGACCAAGGGCGCGTCGGGGGCAGGTTCGTGCTTATGGCGGCAGCGTCCCCTGTAGGTGGTCGCGAGGCGGTCCTTGAGAGCGTCGGTGCGTTCGTGGAACGTCACGGCGTCGGCGATGTCGGCGTGGGGGTTGAGGATGTAGGTCAGCCACAGTCCCCACCAGGCGGTGATCTCCTCGAACACGTCGGTGTGCATCCACCAGCAGTGGTGGGGGAACTGTTCGGTGGTGAAGTTCCAGCGCGGGATGGCCCATTCCAGGAATGTGCACAGTGCGCCGAAGGTGCTGGCGAAGACGTCGTCCTCCATCTCGTGCCAGTTGACCGAGGTGCCGAGGCCGCCGCGCGGGCCTCCCCCTGGTATGGCCAAGGGTGATCCGGGGTGGTGCCAGGGCGCGTTGAGCCGGTCGTCGTGCTCGGCGCCGATCCGGGTGAGGATCGCCTCGAGCCGTTGCTGATCCTTCGGGTTGATCGGTAGTTCGTCCGCGCGCAGCTCGCTGGCGCCGGTCATGTGGCATCCCGATTGTGGGCAACGCCGTGCTTGACCGGTCGGGTGAGGCGACCGAGGTGCCATCCGTGGCAGGCGTCGCAGTAGTAGGCACGTCGGGGTGCGCCGGGGTGCTGCTTGCGCAGCGCGCGGGCCTGGGCGCGGGTGTCGAAGATCCGCTTGCCGGTCGGACAGGTCATGGCGCGTCCGGCAGCGGCAGGTCCGATGCGGGCTGGGGCGTCCATGGTGTGGCGAGGCCGGTGCCGCCGGAGTGCAGGATCGCGTCCTCGATGTCGCGTTGCTGCACGGTGATGCGGGCGGCGTCGGGGCGGGCGGTCCACGGTCGCATCCGCAGCGGGAAGGGGTCGGTCTGTGATTGCAGCATGACGGCGGACCCGAAGGGGATCGCGCGGATCGCGTCGGGGGGCAGGATCGGGACCTTCCGCAGCGACGTGGACGTGGTTGCGCCGGGGTCGATGGCGAGGGCGTGGGCGGAACCGCTGCTGGTGGTGTACCAGTCGTCGCGTTCGCCGATGAGTCCGGAGATGTCGCGACAGTCCTCGGCGTCATCCGAGCCGCCGAGGATGAGCTTGATCTGGCTGGCACTGAACACGGTGGAGGCGTCCTCGTCGCCGTAGCGGGAGCGGACCTGAGCGAGGGTCTGGAAGATCGGCATGATCGTCAGCGACTGCCCGCGCCCGTCGGCGAGCAGGTTGGGCAGGGACGGGATCGGGGCGACGTTCGCGCACTCGTCGAGCAGGAACAGCACGGGCGGGTCCATCCGGCCCCCCGGGGACCGTGCAGCGGAGACGCGGGCGGTGTAGGCGACGTCCTCGATGAGGGCGGACACGAACCCGGCCGAGGCGGCGGCGCCGCGGTCGGTGGCCAGGCAGTAGAGCGTGCCGTGGTCGCGCAGCAGGGACTCCGCGGAGATCGCCGGCCGCTCTGGCGTAGGGGTGAGGGCTGCACGGACGGTCGGCAGGGACAAGGGTGTGATGGCGGAGGACACGACGCTCATCACGGACCCGACAAACCGCGGGTCGGGGTTGTGGATGAGGCCCCGCAGACGGGAGTCCCAGGTCAGGCAGGCGTCAGGGTGGTTCTCGAGGATCGCCAGGGCGATGTCCATGGCATGGGGGGACTGCATCCACCGGTAGGCGGTGTCGATGTCGTTGCCGTTGAGGGCGGCGGCGTGCAGGACCGTCTCGATGATCGTCTTGGCGTGCCCCCGCCACACGGCGTTCTCCCCGCTGGCGGTGATGCCAGTGTTCGCGGCGAGTGCCTCGGCGCGGGTGGCGGCGCGGATGGGGTCCTCGCAGCCGGCGATCGCATCCCACGCCACCTGGTGGGCGAATCCGGCGCCGAGCATGCCCTGGGGGTCGAACACCCCGACCGGACCGATCGCGGCGCGGGAGGTGAGGGTGGCCTTGATGTTGTCGGGCTTGGTGGACGTGGTGATGACGGCGCCGGGGGCGTCGAGGATCGCGTTGATCGCGATGTGCAGGCCCTTGCCGGAACCGGGCGGTCCGACGACCAGGATGCTGCGCTCCACCGACGCCCACACGTCCTGCCCGCGGGAGGTGCCGAGGTAGTAGCCGACATCGTCCGGGGCCGGGTTCGCCAGGGTGGGGCGCAGAGTGGCGGCCTGGCTCATGAGTGCTCGCGGTGAGGCGGCGCGGGTGACGGCCTCGCGGGTGGCCCATCCGTCGCGGGTGTCGAAGCTGGCAGCGCGACGCTTCGGTGCAGTCGTTCGGTAGCGGCGGTGCCGCTGCACCCGCGCGATCGCCAACGTCACGGCGGCGGCCAGGAGCAGCAGCGCTGTGGCGTGGACGGCCACGGGGACGCCGGGCACGTATGGGTCGAGGGCGAGGGCGCTGATGGCGCGGGTAGGGGTGAACCGTGGGGTGGGGTGTGCGGTGAGGAAGGCGAGCAGCCAGCCGGTGGCGTGGATCGCGGCCACCAGTGCCAGCCCCGTCGCAACGATGATGACGACCGCCTTCTCGATGGCGAACGCACCCGGATTCGGCGACCCCGGCGCGCTCACGACGCGTCCTCATCGGCGTCCCGCGCGACTGTCGCCCGGGCGGGTGCGCTCATGCCGGCAGTGGTGTCCCACCACTGGAGCTCGTAAGGATGCAGGTCGACTTGCAGGCGGTAGGACCGCATGCCGTGGATGGTCTGCAACTTGACGAGGAACTCCCCACGGGACGCGGTGGCGATGATGTGGGCTTCGGCGGCGGTGAGGTCCAGGGCCTGAGTGGTCAGCGGGATCTCCTTGGCGGGCTGGTAGCCGATGATCTTGGCCCCCGCCAGGGCGAGGAGGGATTCGGCCTTGTTGCGTTCGGCAGAGTCCGCGGCGCCGATGTTGAGGGTGTCGCGCAGGTTGTGCAGCACCAGGACGTTGGACAGCCCCCAGGAGCGGGCGAGGCGGAACTGCTGCTGCAGCCGATCGATGGCGCCGTGCGCGTGCGCGAGGACCCGCCACGCCTCGTCGTAGACGGCGAACCGCTGCCCGTTCCCGGGGGTCGCCAGCGCCGCTTCCATCCAGGCGGAGGCGCAGGTGAACGCGATCGACAGGTTCGCGTTGTCGTTGTAGAGGTCGGACAGGTCGATCGCGACGATGGGGGCGGTGGAGTCGAACCGGGTGGTCGACGGCCCATCGAACAGGTCCTTCGCCACCGTGGACAGCAGTCCGTCGAACGCCCACCGCGCGGTGTTCCCGGCCAGCTGCACCTCGGTGACGGTGCGGGCGATGCCCGCGGCCAGCTGGGGGTCGGGGGTGCGCAGGGCGGCGGCGACGTCGGACAGAATCGGTGACCCGCCGCTGGCCCGAAGTGCCTGCTCGAGGGCGAGCGCAAGTGCGGTGCGCTCGTCGACCTGCAGGGAGCGCTCGAGGCGGATCTCGATGAGGGCCTCGAGCAGCCGCAGCTGGGCGTTCTTCGCGACGGCCACGGGGTCGATGCGCTGACCTTCGGCGTCAACGCGGGCCGACAGCAGGGCGTCGGACACATCCAACGGGTTGAGGCGGTTCCCGCGGCCGGGTCCCAGGCTGATCGCCGATCCGCCGTAGCTCTTCGCGAATCGGGCCCAGTCGGACTTCGCGTCGACGGCGGCGACCTTGTAGCCCAGGGGGATGGAGCGCAGGGTCAGGGCGCAGGTGGCGTTCGTCTTGCCGGAGCCGATCTCCCCGGCGATGAGGATGTTCGGGTTGGTGATGAGGCCGTCGCGGTACAGCTCGAACGGGGAGAACGTGAACGGCGCCCCGGTCCCCAGGTTGGTGCCGAGGAACGTGCCCTTGTGGGTCAAGGGTGCCTGCGCGAGGAAGGGGTACGCGATCGCGGCGGTCGCGGTGGACACCCGCAGCCCCGGCAGGGTGAAGCGTGTGCGGTCCGCACCCTGACCACGGCGCCCCGCCGCCGAGTACGCGGCGCGCGCCCAGTCCCGGCCCGGATCGGGCAGGGAGTCTTCGCGTCCTTTGCGCCGTCTCATGAGGTGACGACCGGGATGCCCAGGGGCAGGGCGGCGGCCGTGAAGGCCTGCATCTGCTGCCCGTGGACGCGGCGCAGGTCCATCGACGCCGCCGTCGCGGCGGCATGCACGGAGGTGACGGCGGCCTCGAGATCGTCCAGAGTGCTCGCGGACACGGTGACCATTCCCAGGAGTCCGACTTCGCCGTGGCCGGCGAGCAGTTCGCCCTCCCGGGTGAGCACGTCGGTCATCTCCTTGGAATCGGTGAGGGTCTCGACGCGGCCGAGCTTGTCCTTCAGGAAGCTCGATTGGATGATCTCGGAATGCTTGGCGCGGATCGCGGCCTCGGACTGGGCTCGGGTGTAGGGCCGGTAGAACAGGGACAAGGTGCGCTGCACGCCGGAGGGGAAGATCACCGGCCACAGGAAGTCCGCAGCGGTGCGCCCGTTGGGCCATTCGGCGACCCACAGCACCGCATGGAACGCCCCGTCGGTGCGCAAGTACGCCCACTCCTCACGGCCTGCCGCGGGGCCGGCGACACCGGGGTCGACTCCGGTATCGACAGAGATGCGCAGCGCGGACGACGGGTCGAAGCCGGTGCGGATCACCTCACCGATCCGGCGCGCGGACAGCGGGTCGATGACCTCCAGGCCAGCGGCGGGCAGCATCCTGGCGAGCAGGGTGAACTCCTGCTGCCACACCGCGATGAGCCCGGTGACCTTCCCGCCGGCGGCCTTGACCGCACCGGCGGCATGCGCCCGGTCGACGGTGACCGCCAGGAAGCTCTGATGTCGGTCCGCGCCGCCGCGCAGGTCGCCGACGAGGTCCCGGTAGGTGTCGGTCAGCGTCGCGTACTGCGGCTCAGGGGTCAGGTGCAGCTGCGTATAGGTGCTCAGGGCGGAGCCGTCGTCGGGGATCGACCGCTCGAGGAGCTGGACCTGCCGGATCGCACCGGTTCGGGTGGCGGCGGCTAGGACGCGGCCCCAGCCGGCGACGCGGGAGTTGCGGTCGGCGGGGTCGCGCAGCAGGAACTCCGGGCTGGTGACCTCGACGACGGCGGTGATGGTGCCGTGATGCGGGTGGATCAGGTAGCCGACGCCGTCGAGCTCGTGGAGCTGGATGGAGGCGGCCCGTCCGGGCAGCAGGCCGATCACCCGACGCAGAGAGGGGATCGGCGCGGCGCCGACGTGGATCGGACGGGACACGGTGGTGTTGCCGCGTCGGGCCCGGACCGCCTGCGAGGTGCGGGCTGCGACCCACCGGTACCCGGGGCGGTCCTCGACCTTGGTCACGGCCAGCAGGATCGCTGCGCCCGCAATGCCGATCACGAGGCCGCGGCCCGCGCCGGGCACTATCCCGGAGAACAGGGCCACGAGCACGGCGACGCCTGCCGTGGCGATGAGGGCGATCTGCCCGGCGCGCAGGCCCATGACGATGCCCGCGCGGGGCCGGCGCGGGAATGCCGCGGTCACGTCGTCCGTCGGGTCGGTCACGGTGATCGTCATCGTCGACTCCTTCATCGGTCGCGCGGGTGGGTCAGGGTGCGGTGCGCGGGGTGATCCCAGGAGCGGTGCCGGTGCCGGTGGCGACCGTGCCGGCCGTGTTGGTGACGCCGTGCTTGATGCTGCGCCCTGCCTTGGCCCCCGCGGCCGCGCCAATGACGACGAGGGCACCGACACCGGCCGTCGCGGCCCCCGCGACAGCCGCCGTCCCGGCAGTCGCGCCGCCGGCTGCCGCGCCACCGGTAGCGGCGGAGCCCGAGGTCGCAGCCCCACTGGCACGAGCCGCAGTGGCGGTGCGGGCAGATCTCGCAGACGTGCTGGCGCCGTTGCCGCGTGTGGGTGCGGACCGCATCGGTGCCGGGACGGGGGATCGTGCCCGACCGCTCGACGATGGGGACGGGCCGGACGCGCTGCCGGCGCGACCGGAGCCTGGCGCGCCACTACTACCGGCTGGGCCGGCGGACGGGCTGCCGGGGGTGGCGCCGGTGCCGGTAGTCGAGCCGCGGCGGATACGGGTGGCGGCGTTCTTGACGCTGGTGATGCCGGCGCGGCCCATCTGGGTGCCGTAGTAGGTGCTGCCCATCGCCTGGGTGGGGTTGGTCGACGGGACCGCGGGTCGGGTCGCGGCGGTGCCCATGAACGAGAACAGTCCGTAGGCGAGCAGCGGGGACAGCAGGGCGCCGAGTCCGAGGATCAGGCCGGCGCCGGCGTTGACGAAGCTCTGGGCGCCGCCAGCATGCGCGGAGTTCGCGAACAGCGACACCGACAGGGCGAGGAGGATCGCGATGGGGACCTTCGCGAACAGCAGCGCGAACATCGCGGTGGCCCACTTGGTGAACCAGGCGCGGGTGGGGGCCATGACGAGGCCGGCGAACGCGAACGGGCTGAGCACATAGAGCACGACGGCGCCGGCCATGCAGAACAGCAGGACGAAGAACACCATCGACATGCCGAACAGCAGCATCGCCGCGATGATCGGCGCCATCAGCCCGAGCCCTTCGTACAGGGGGTTGGGGCCGACTCCGGCCAGCAGCCGCATCGATGCCGCGAGGTCGGGCGTGGCGGAGGCGACGATGCCCTGGGCGAGGTCGGTGGACGCGCCGGCGAGCCAGGGCAGGAACACGGTGATGAACTGCGGTCCCAGGATCGCCAGCACCACCCCGGGCAGGGCCTCGAGCAGGTAGCGGTTGGATTGGGCGATCATGGCGCGGAACGCGGCGATGACCAGCAGGATCACCGCCAGGGATGCGGAGATGCCGGTGGTGATGGCCCAGATGTTGCGCACCGCGGTGGCGGACAGGTCGACGGTGGTGATCTCGAACAGCCCTGCGTAGACGGTGGTGATGAGGGTGGCCAGGGAGTCGGCGAGCAGCGCCATCAGGGTGCGCAGGATCATCCCGAGTGGGTCGACTTGGTCGAACAGGGTTCCGAAGATCCCGTCGAGGAGGCTGTCCATGGGTGGTGGGGGTGAGCGGTCGGCTACGCCGCGGTCGCTGCCCAGCCCTGCACGATGGTGACCAGGCTGGGTGCGCCGACGCAGACGATGGCGGCGAAGACGGCGGCGAACATGCCGCCCATCCAGCGGGACGCGTTCTGCGGGCTGACGCCCTTGGCGGCCATGTAGCCGAACGCGCAGACGACCAGGACGATCGTCGCCAGGGCGGTGCCGTACACCTGCACGCTGGTCGCCAGCTCGGACAGGAAGTTCTGGTACGGCATCGTCAACGCCGCGACGACGGTAGTGGTGGGCATGGTGGGACCTCTTTCGCGGATCGGTGCGTGCACGGGGCGGGCCGAGGTTCGGCCTCTACCTAGGTCAACGGTGTCCGGCAGGTCGGTGCCGCGCATTCGCCTGTCAACTGGCCCGGTACTGGGCGCGGGTGACGCGACCGAAGCCGGACAGGTGCGCGTCATCCCAGGCTCCGCCCAGGGTGCGGACACCCAGGCCGCTGGTCGGGTTCGACGCCTCGGCGATGGTGATCTGATCGCCGTCGACGGCGGTGACGATGGCGACGTGGTGCACGTCGCCGCCGAACCAGAACACCAGGTCACCGGGCTGCACAGCACTGCGCGGGATCGCCGTCGTTGCCGCGCGCTGGGTGTAGGAGTAGTCGACGAGGTCGACGCCGGCCTGGCGCCACGCCCACGCGGTGAGCCCGGAGCAGTCGAAGTCGATCGGGCCGTTGCCTTCGGCGATGTACCGGCCCCCCGAGTGGACCCCGGTCAGGGCGGCGGCCACCGCGATCGCGGCCTGCGCGTCGGGTGCGGGGATCGATGCCGGGTCGACGACGGTGCCGGGTGTCGGCGCGGTGGGGTCGCAACCGACGGGGGCGCAGGTGGTGGTCGTGGTGGCGGCGGCGATCGCCCCGGCCCCGACTACCACCGCGCCCAGACATCCGGCGGGCAGGACGACCACGAGGAGGCTAAGTGCGGCGACCATGGCCAGGACCTTCGACACGCACTCTCCCGGGGGCGGCGACGGACCGGTGCCCGCCTCTACTGAGGTCAACGGTGCGAGCGAGCATGGTGCCTCGCACTCGGCGTGGCGCTCACGCGAGCGTGAGTGCCGGTCGCGGTCGGGGTGGCGCCGGGACGAACGGGAGGCGGTGGCTGGCGCGGCTGGCGCGTGCCATCGCGGCCTTCGCGGCGAGCAGGTAGGCGATGCGGTCCTCCGCGAGGTCCAGGCAGGGCGGGTGGGCGTCCATCCGTGCCATCCACGCCGGGACGCAGGTCATCGCGGACGGGCTGAGGATCCGCGGCGGCAGCGCCGGGTTCGCCGGGTAGGCGAATGGCTCGCTGCCCTCGTGCGGTCGCATCACCTGGCGGGCGCGGGTCGTCGCGTGCTCCACGACCCGTGCCCTCGTGGGGGTGACGTCGGCGGCGAGCAGCTCGCGGATGCAGGTCATCACCTGCTGCTGCGCCAGAGTCCAGTTGGGGTCGAGGCCGCTGTCGACCAGGCGGCGGGCGGCGTCGGCGTCGGTGCACCGGATCCGGTCGAGCAGCGCGGCCGCCTCCGCCACGGTGATGCCGCGATGGCGGGCGAGCTCAATGGGGTCGACGTCGACCGTGCCGGACGGGGTCGCGTCGGCGATCGGCGCGCGCAGGGTGTCGTACAGCAACGCGTCGGCCTCGTCGACGACCAGGGGGCGGGGGTAGGTCGCGAGCCGGGTGGACGCGTCGACGAGAGCGGTGATCAGGTTCTCGACGACCTCGATGTCGTGGGCGGCGTAGAGGGCGGCGGCGATGTCGGCGGGACGGTGGGTGGCCAGTGCCGCGAGGACTTCCTCGATCGTCGGTGCGCGCATGGGTGTCTCCGCGGGTCGCTGGACCGGGCCGCGGCCGCGGTCCCTACCCGGTCAACGGTGTGACCCCCGCGGTGTCGCGCATTCGGGTGTCCATGCGGCACGGTGGGGGACCGCCGGCGGTGGGTGTCGATGCGAGGGGGCCGAGGCGGATGTCGCGTGGCTTGACGGAGTCGCGGATCACTTGGGGGTCGGTCAGCAGCCACGGCTCCCAGCGCATCTTGCGGACGATTTCGACCATGCGCCGCTCCTGCCGCGGCGGCGGGGTGACGCCCAGGCGGCGCCAGTGCCCGATGTTCGCGGGCGTGGTGGTCAGGTAGTCGATGAGGTCCGGTGACCAGCCCCATTCGCCGGCCACCTGGACCAGGGCGGGCCATGATCGGGGACCGTTGAGGTCCAGGCGTTGCAGGTCCATCGGGCTGGGGCAGCCGGGGCAGCGCACTGTGATGCCGTAGCAGAGCGCGACCTTGTCCAGCACGTCCTCGATTCCGGGGTGGATCGAGCGGCCGGCCCGCTGCCGGGGGATCGCCAAGGCCTGCAGGTGCGCGGGGCTCCATCCGAGGTCGTCGAGCAGCTCGAAGATTCCCGCCGTTGGGACGGTCGGGGCGGCGGGGATCTCCAGGGCGGCGATGTCGCCGTCGTCGGTCAGGTGCATGGCCCGCTTGTAGCGGCCGGTGGCCTCGATCGCCTGCAGGGCGGCGTTCTTCGCGGCCGCGGTGAGCAGGGCGCACGGGTTCGGGTGGGACGGCAGGGCCCGGGCCAGCGACCCGCCCGGTCTCAGCCGCTCGGTCAGCAGCAGCACGACGTCACCGGCCACGTCCGGATCGAACGTCACCTCGTCGGCCAGCGCGATCAGGGCGTACGCCGCCGCCGGCGAGGCCATCGCCGGATCCCGCACAAGGTGCTCCAGATCCTTGTCGTCCATCAGTGGTACCCCGCGTCCTGGGAGGGCCGGCAACCCGGCGACTGTGCAACCTGTCAGTCACCGGTATGCCCCTGTTTACGCAGGGATAAACCTGTCGGTGTCAGATTGCTATCGGGAGCCGGGTGATTCGTGGGTAACCTGTGGGGGCGAAGGAGGCTGCCGTGGCCGTGACCGTGCGACACCCCGCCTGGTTCGGGGCGGTGATCCGTCAGGCGATGGTCCTGCGCGGCCACCACACCCAGGCCGATCTCGCCACCGCCAGCGGCCTGTCGGTGAACACCGTCGTCAACGTGGTCACCGGATCCCGGGACAGCTACCGGCCCGCGACCATCGAGCACCTCGCCCACGGCCTCTCCGTGCCGGCCTCTGCTCTCGTCGCGCTGGCCGCCAACGCCAGGCGCCCCGACCCGTTCACGACCGCGACCGACCTCCTGGCCGAGCAGACGCTCCACGGCGGGGCGTCGCTCGTCATCGACATCGACGCCGGTGATGCCTCCGTCGTGGAGGCGGCGCTCGTCGCCGTCCTCGCGTCCTTGGAGGCCACCCAGCCGGGGCTGCGGACCCGCCTGCGTCCGCGGGACTGACCGGGCTCATGCCCACGAGATCGGGGGAGGCTGCCGGGTGGTGCGCGGCGCCGACACCGGGCGTCCGGCCTCGACGGTCCGGTCGACCAGCGGCTGGATGTCGTGGGTGTACTCGGCGATGCCCAGGTCATCGGCGATCCGGGACAGCATCTGCCCGGTCGACCAGTGCGCCTCGGCCCGGGCGAGGAACACCGCGACGGCCGCACCCGAGGTGTCGGGGAACTGCACCCCGGTCAGGTCGCTGCCGGCCAGGTCGGCGTCGGCCAAGTTCGCGCCAGGGAACATGGCGCCGGTGAGATTGGCCCCGCGCAGGGTCGCCCCCGACAGCTTTGTGCGGGTGAACGTCGCCCCTTGCGCGTCAGCGCCCGTGAGGGTCGCGCACGTGAGGTCGGTGTCGGTGAGGGTCGATCCACCCAGGTCGGCACGCCGCAGGTCGGCATACAGGCCGGTCGCCTGCGTCAGGTCGGCCGCGCGCAGGCAGGCGCCCTGAAGGTCTGCGGCGTCCAGGACCGCTTCCCGCAGCAAGGCGCCCATGAGGTCCGCTCCGTGGAAGCTCGCCCCGTCGAGGCGGGCGCCGACGAACGACGCCCCGGCGAGGTCGGCCCGGTCGAACCGTGCTCCGCGCAGGTCCTGCCCGTCGAAGACCGCTCCGGGCAGGGATCGACCACGGAAATCGCGTGCCGGCTCTGGGTCAGGCATGAGTCACCGGGCCATACGGGGGTGAGGACTGGGACACCTGTGCTCCTTCGCGCCACGGGACGAGTCGTCCCTCTACATGGGTCAACGGTGTCCAGCGCGCTGGTGCCGCGCATCCGGCCGCCCACGGTGAGGCCAGCCCGCCCGCGATGGCAGCCCCAGGTGTGTCGGCCTCAGGTCATGACAGGCCGACCCATCGAGCCGTCCCGGAGGCGGGGGCGCGGGTGGGGCGGGGCCACGCACGCGGCGCCTCGGTCGGCCGGCGGGCTGCCAGGCCGCTGGTGCGGATCGATCGCAGGTAGGGGCGAGTGCTCTTGGCGGGGATCCACAGGTCGGCGCTGGAGGCCGCGAGCCGATCGGCGATGGCGGCGCACTCGTCCAGGACCGGCGTCGTGTCGGTGATGGCCCGCAGCAGCCGGTCCCGTGCCCGGGGGGAGTCCTCGGTGTGGGCCGGGCGGGCCAGCTCGAGCATCCGCTCCACGTGGCCGCGGATGGTGCGGTCGGCCGGTTCGGTGCTGCGCAGCGGGGCCAGGTACTCGGAGATCGACCGCCACGTCGCCGTGATCGCGGACTGCTGGGCCGATGCGTCGGGGCGGCTGGTGGCCAGGATGTGGGATACGACGGTGCCGAGGCGGGCGACGTCCTGCAGGGTGCGCACCCCGGCGTGCCCGGTGTCCTGGTGCGCCCGCATCCGATCGCGCACACAGCGGATCCGGTCGGTCCATTCGGCGGCCGGGTCGCCGGTGCGTATTGGGGGCCGTGCCACGGTGATGTCCCGGATCCCGGGCTCGGGAAAGCCCCACTCGGCAGCCATCGACCAGGTGGCGTCGACCAGTCGGTCCGCCAGTGGCAGGTGCAGGTCGACCTCGGATCGGGTCAGTCCGGCTTCCCGGCAGCGCAACGCGAGCGGTTCGATCGCGGCCGCAAGGGCGGCCACCCGCGCGGCCTCCACCACGAGAAGGCCATAGCCGGATCCCGCCAACTGCGGGGGCGTCCACGGACGCGCCGCCCCGGTGGCCCCGTCGTGGTGGGTGGCGACGAGATCGGTGGCCGTGGCCACAGCAAGGGTTGCGGCGCCGTAGGCCTCAGCGACCGGTCCCCGATCACGGGTGTCCCGGACATCTCCGTCGTGGGTCTCGTGCGCCGTTGACGGTAACCGCCGGCTCGGTTCGGTGAGGGCGTCGATCCACGCGAGCAGGTGCCGCACCCGGGGGTCCACGGCGTCGGGGGTCCGCCGAGTGACCGGGTGCTCGCGCAGCGCCGCCAGGTGCGCGGGGCCGATGACGGCGTGGGCGTGGGCGGCGAGCCCGGTGAGCAGGTCCGCCCGCGAGCGAACCGCGTGCCGGGCGTGATCCTCGGAGGCCATCGGCGCCCTGGTGAGGAGCAGGAACGCCTTGGTGGCATGCCAGCGTGCCCGGTCCATGAGCTCGCCGTACGTCGGATGGGGCGCCGCGGAAACAGGATCGGCGGCGATCACGTCGGTGAGGTGGCGTAGTCGAGGCGCGCGGCGACCGCGCGGGTGACGGCCTGGGCGCAGGCGTCGGCCTGCGCGGCGGTGGCGTGAGCGTCCGAGGTACCGGCGGTAAGGATGAGCCGGTCGAGGACCCGCTGCAGCGCCTCCGGGGTGTCCGCCGGATCGACGAGGGGAAGCCGGACCGGGTCGGTGCGGGTGCCGGCGCTGGCCAGGTCGTCGAGGGTCCACGCGATCCGCGGCTCGACCCAGCACGCCGCGCTCCGTGCGGTGGAACGGTCGGTGAGCAGGTCGTTCAGGGCGATGAGGTGGGCGATGTGAGCCCACGCCCATGCGCGGTCGGCCGCTCGGGGCCGGCGGGCGATCCGGGCGTCGATGAGGTCGATCCAGTCGGCGATGTCCATGGCTATCTCCTTCGATGGGTGGGCAGGGTGCAGTGGTCCGAGCGCTTCGGGCCGGGTCGTGCGGTGATGGTCACGGGGCGCCGCGCCCGGGAACGGTGACCCGGCGGGGCCTGTGGACAGTGGGGAAGGTTGTCCACAGGCCCCGGGCTACAGGGCCAGGCCCTGCGGGGATGCGGTGATCGAGGCGCGTGCTCGGGGCGCGGCCACGGCAGGGACGGTGGCTTGCGGCGTTCGCGTGGGCTCGCCGTGCCGGCAGGTGTCGCGGGTCAGGCCCGCCAGGGCGTCGCGCCACGTCTGGGGCGGCAGCCCTGCGCTGAGGCTGGTGCGGACCAGGGCCGCCAGCGAGTAGTCGGGATTGTCGTCGTCGGCGCGCTGGAGAGCAACGTTCGCGCGGGCGCCGTCGCCGGTGGTCCAGTGGCAGATCGCCAGGACGGTTGCGGCCGGCGCCACGTGGCCCTCGGGGGCGTGCCGGACGGTCTTCGCAAGGCTCGCGATCGCCGCTGAAGTGTCTGCCGTCGGCTGCATCAGGTCCCACAGCACCGTGTCGCGGACGCGGATGTCGCCCAGGCCCACGGCGACGCGGGCGATTTCCCGGGCGCCGGCCGGTGCCCCCGACGTGACGCCGGCGATCTGGGTGATGGACTGGTCGCGCCAGTCCTCCCGGGCACGAGACGGGCCACGGGTGGCGGTGGGCCCGGTGCCGGCAGCAGCGAGCGCCTCGTCGCGGGCCCGTTCGGCTGCGCGGACGTGCTCGGCGACCTCCGCCCGTTCGGCTGCGTCGATGGTCGCGACCTCGGCGGCGAGCGCTTCGCGGGACTCGACCATCGCCGATCCGGCCAGCGCGAACTCCGCCGCGACCAGGGTCCGCACCTTCTCCGAGATGACCCGTCCGGTGGGAGGGCAGCAGGACGGGTTGTCGCAGCCGTAGGACCAGCGGGACGTGCCGTCGGTGTAGAGGGCGTCGCGGATGCCGACACCGCCGTCATCCAGGGCGGTGATGAGCGCATCGACCAACGCAGCGTTGGGCAGTTCCCGATCGAGCTCGGGGTACTGGTCGGCGAACACGGCGATGATCACCTCGGTCGACCCGGACCTGATCATCGGCTCGGCGGCCCGTTCGGCGAGCTGCCGAGCCTGGTCGGTGGTCATGTCGGCTTCTGGTCGGTCGAAGCGCTGGGTCACGCGGACCGTCGGTGCGGCATCCGGGTGGTCGGGCGCGAGGCCGACGATGACGATCGACTCGTTCGTCGGGAAGCCAATCATGTGCGGGATCGAGGCGAGGAACGCGTCGGGGCTGGACAGGGTCATCCGGCCAGCAGTGGTGATCACGGAGTCCGACATCAGGGATGTCCTTTCACGGCAGTGATGTCCCGGCAACGCGAGGCCACCGGCGGCGACGCGGAAGCGCCGTTACCCGGTCAACGGTGTGACCCCCTCGGGGCCCCGCATTCGGGTGCTGATCGAGCGTGCGCGATGCCCGAATGCGAGGCACCGAGGCCCCGACACCGTTGAGCGGGTAGAGGGACCAGTCAGGTCCCCACACGGGATGGGGGCGCGGCATGGGGCACGCACTCACCGGTGGGCTGACCTGTTCGGGCGCGGTCTCACGCTGTGGCACCGATGGGCGCCGCCAGCCTCGGCTGCTGGGTCAGGTGGAACGTTCGCGTGTCGACCGTGTGAGAGTGCCGATGCGCTCCAGGCTCGACAGGAACTGCGACCACAGCAGGTCCGCGGCCAGGACGGAGTGCGTGGCGACGCCGACGCTGTATGCCACGGACGAGCGGTCGGCGAGGAGCCGTTCCACGACGCTGTCGGCGTCGGGTCCGTCCGCGGTGGGCCCGGCGAGCCGGATCACCGCCTCATCGACAGACCAGTCGGTCTGGCCCTGGGCGAACGCCGCCAGCGCTGCCTCGTCCACGACGAGCGACTGCGCCAGTGCCGTGAACGTGGCCTGGCGCAGGCCGCCCTTGTCGCCGGCCTCGAGCCGGTTGACCGTGTTCTGGCTCACTCCCATCGCCGTCGCCAGCGCCGCCTGCGTCAAGCCCCGGCGCGTGCGGAGGGCATGGACGAGTCGGCCGAACGCGCGGTTATCCACAAGCGTGATCACAGCCGTCAGGCTTCCACACACAGTTACCAGACTTCAACAACAGTGATACACAGTTACTCGACCTTGGTAACTGTGACTTACCGGATCGACTGAAGGAGCGGACGGATGCACTACCGCATCGAGAATGACGCCGGCGTGTTCGCCGTAGATGTGGACGTCAGCAACGGCGTGGACGCTGCCGGTGTCGCGTTCGAGGCATGGTGGTTCACCGTCATCGACGCGGACGGCTCACTGACGAAGTCGCCCGGTCACGGGTTGATCGTGCGGGATCGCGTCGAGGGCGGCGCGCAGGCACGCGAGGACCGCGCGGTCCGTGCTGCCGGACTGTGCCTGGCGACCGACCCCGCCGCGGACCAGGCCCTGGTGTGCTTTCGCGACGACCCGACGGGCTACCAGGGCATCCTCACCCTCGACCACGAGACACCCGCGCAGCGGATTCCCATGACTGACGCCGACATCCGCAGACTCCTGCACCCCGGCGGAACGCCGACCCGGCCGCTCCTCGACCTCACCCGACCGGCCCGGAAGGAGGCGACATGGACCCGACCCAGCAGCCCGTCCTCACCATCCCGGACATCGCGGCTCTCTTTCGAGTGAGCACCTCGCAGGCCTACGTGTACGTCAGCCAGCCGGGATTCCCACCTCCGCTGTTCGGGCATCGACGCAACCGCAAGTGGCCCGCCACCGGCGTCCTGGACTACATCAACGATCCGCGGCACCTGCGCTCCACACCGCTGCCCGCCCTGCCCACCCGACCTGCCGACCGGATGGATGCTCGCAACGCCACCATCACGGTGCGCGCGCCCCGCGAGGCGGACCGTGCGTCCGCATAGACAGCCCGTCGAACCGCCGCCCCGCCTGCTCAAGGCCTTGACCGCCGGGGCCCGCAGCGGCAGCGTCGTGCGCATCAACGAGGTCAGCCTCATCCCGCCCGCCGAGGGCCGCAAGTACTGGCGCATCAAGACCCACTTCGCCGGCCTGACGTTCGACGCCAAGACCGGCTCGACGCCGGGCCTGGCCTACGCCGCCTACCTCGACGCCAACGCATGGCTCGCCTCCATGCGCGCCGGTCACGTCGGCGCGCCGGAGAACGAGGCCGCACCGCTGGTGGAGTTCGTCGACTCCTACATCGCCCGCCGAGGACCCGACGGCAAGTGGCGCGAGCGCACCCAACGCGACCGCGGCAACGACTTCAGGCCGCTGCGCGACCTCGCGGCCAAGCGGAACCTCATGTGCCGTGAGCTCAACGCCGCCATCCTGCGCGAGTTCATCGCCAGCGCCGGAACGGTCAACCGGGGTAGGACCCTGCTCAACATCACCGGCACCATGCTGCGGTTCGGCCGGCACGCCGGGTACTTCACCCGCGACCAGGCCGACGCCGTCGCGGGCATCCGCTGGGTCCCACCCGAGGGCTACATCCAGCAGGCCTCACGACGCGACCAGGCCAAAGCTCAAGTCGACATCGCCACGGGTGGCAACGTCCTCACCCACCAGCAGGTCGCCGACTGGGCAGACGCATGCCAGCGCCGATGGACCCACGGACTCGCTCTCATCCATACGTGTGCCCTGCTCGGAACCCGCAGTGGCGAGATCCGCGTCCTCACCGCCAGCCGGGACGTCGCCGACGCCGGCCGTGGAAACTTCGTCGCCCTCGACCGCGGGGAGATCCTCATCCGCCACCAGGCCGGCACCGGCAAAGGCCCCAAGCTGGACCTGCCGAAGAACGCCAAGATCCGCGACATCATCATCCCCACCGCAGCGCCGGCAGGGTTCAACATCTGGGAGTGGCTCCCCGACCGCGTCGAACAAGCCCTGGCCGAGCAGGAGCACGGCAAGAACCGGAGGGCCTTGATCTTCCCCAATGGGGCGATGAACGTGTTCGAGGAGAACAACCTGCGTAACCGCGTCTGGGGACCCGCGGCCGCGGAGATGGGCTGGCGCATGGAGGAATACGTGACCGCCACGGGACGGCGCATGGCGCTCAGCCGCTTCACGCTCCACTCCCTTCGCGACCGGTATGCAAACACCGCCATCCACGAATGGGGATACACCGAAGAGCAACTCCTCCAACAGGGCTCCTGGCAAGACGCGGAAACGGTCCGTCGCTTCTACTCCGGCACCACCGACGACACCCACTCGTCCGTCCGACGGCTCCACGGCCTTGAATGAGGACGGCGACACCACGGGACAACTCCAATGACAGCAGTGGCGACCGCAGGCCTTGCCGCCTCGGTCCGGAGCCTTAAGAGGAAGGAGATTTCAGGAGAACCCGCATCACCGCGGGTGCTCGGAAGCGCCGTCGATACGCGTTGCGACCAGGTGCAAGTTCAAGAACACCTATCTCCGTCAACTGCAACACGAGTTTGTTGGCGCGTCCGTACGAGAGGTTCAGATCCCTTTCCAGGGCGCGAACGGTAAACGTGGGACGCGCAAGCGCATAGTCAACGACGGCGTGGGCTGAGTCGGCGCGCAGTGTCGAGGCACGCACTGCGTCATGCAGTTCGGACTGAACCGCAACCAAGTCCAGCATCTGAGTGCGAGTCGCTCGTGCCGACTGCTCTAGCCCATTTGCGAAGAATCCGAGCCATGCATCCCAGGACGAGTGCGTGCTTACTCCTAGCAGTCGGTCGTAGTACTCAGTTCGCCGCTGCTCGAACCAGGGGGAGACGCTGAGGGTCGGCTCACTCAGGACGCCCAGCGAGAGCAGTTCCAGGACGATCAGAAGGCGACCGATTCGACCGTTGCCGTCGTTGAAGGGGTGCAGCGTTTCGAACTGGTAGTGGACCATGCCCGCCTTAACGACTGGATCGATCCGTCTCGCGTGATCCTGTGACATCCAGTCGGTGAGTTCCTGTACACGTCGGCGCAGTTCGTCGCCGCCAGGATGCGGGACGAATCGAGCCGATTCGACAGGATGGGGACCGGACCCCCTGCCGATCACGACCTGTTGGTCACGAATGTGACCGGCTTCGTCCGAGTCCGATCGGGTGCGGTTGACTAGGCTGCGCTGAAGCTCGGAGAGCATCGCGGGGGTGACTGGCCGACCGTCATGCTGCCACGCGAAACTCTGCTCGGCGGCTGCGACGTAGTTGAGAATCTCTCGCATGTCCCCCGTCGGCTCGTCGTCTTCGTCAGCTAGGAGAACCTCTGAAAGGGGGGCGTAGGTTCCCTCGAGCGCGGAGGTGCTCTGGGCTTCGTAGCGCAACGTCGGGTACCGGAAGAGTTGAGCGTTGGGTAGTTGGCGTGCGGTCGAGTCAAGGGAAGCAAGGGCAGCTCGAGCGTTGGCAACCTGAAGGTGGGTTTCAGGCGTCATCATGGGGGTTTGGTCTGGGAGCGGCTGGGGAATGAACGCAAAGTGCTCCCATACTCCAAGATGTGGATCGACGCCCTGAATGGGCACGAGAGTTCCTGATGAGTCAATTCCGAATGATTTCAAGTCCACAATGTCACTCTAAACCCATTTGAGTGACATTGCTACCCTGCAAAGTTCCTTTCAGGACAAGTAGTCACGAAGGAATAGCCGTCAAGCCCCACTTGAGTGCGAAAGTCCTTCCCGAATCCATCGTGCGAGCTGGCCGATCCCGCTCCGCGTCCCTGTTGCTCCTTGTCTTCGATGCCCGACAGCCGGCCTCACTTGTGACAGAGCCTGGGCTGGCGAACGCAACCAGGACCCACAGTCGAAGAATTCGTCCGGGTGGTCGTCGAGTTCTTCGGACGATTTGAGGCGTCGCAGTTCAGAAGCGTCGACCCGACGTGCCTCTGTCGAGGTCAGCGCCTTCACCGACCCCTCCTCCATACTGGACTCGCCATCGGCAAGTCCGACAAGAGCATTCCGGGCACCACGACAGGGGATCTGGTGGGAAAGAGCCGCTCCGGGAAGAGGCCGAACCTGCCGCGTGAGCTCGCACCGTTTGATGCGCAAGCGCTGTGGGCACTGCTCATAGCGGCAGGCGCGTCACCCCGGGTCCGCCATCGCTGGAGCACGGTCGGACACCTCGTTAACGCCAGTCTTCACGCGAAGCACTCGGGATCCCGACCGGTCGCCGCAGACCAGTTTGCCCGCCTGCTCGATCTTGCGGCCAGATCCGCGCCCGGCCTCGCCGTTGGTGAGGACTTCCTAGCTAACGACCCGCGCGAAGACGTAAGTGTCAGGCTCGGAGCACGAACGGTGCGCCTCTTCCCTGGAAACGTGGAGCGCCCGATTGCCGACGTAGACCGCGCCCTGCTGGTCGGACACTCTGCTGACGAGTACCTGACCAGCATCATGGGTTTCGGTGTCACCGACCTTGCGGAGGTCGCGCTGAGCTACGCGGATCTCGCGATCTCTAGGTTTGTAGCGGCGTGGCCCGACGCCCATTCCGATGACGACGGACCGCAGGTGACAATCGGCGAACTCGCCATTGCGAAGGATCTGATCGCTCTTGGCACGCCTGCGTCTCTCGTACGGACCGAGGCGATGTCGCGCGCCCTGGATTGGGTGACGAGTCCCACCGACACCCTCCCATACGATTTCCGGGACCCATCGAGCGTGTTCGGACGATTCCTGCGAACACGCGAAACTCCGGGAGCGGAACCGCGCTGGATGCCGTTGGCCTTTATTCCAGAAGCGCTAGGGCAAGCGGTGTGCGAGCTCGGCGCGATTGCCTCGCACGACCCCATGTCGTGTCAGCGGTTCGCATCCCGCGCAGCCGGCCAAGCGCGCGAAGCACTCTGGAGATTCAGCGATGTTGTTGCAGGCAGCCCTGATACCGCATTTGGTCCGGCGGTGTCCCCGCTCAACCGCGTGCAGTGGGTTGTGCCGGTCGGCAGCACACACGCGATTGCGGTCCAGGTGGTCGCGACCCTGAACGGAGTACTGCCCTTCGACGACGACCCCGCTGTCCTCGCTGCTGTACGCGAATCACCTGGTGCCTTGCCCACGCGGCTCACCCTCGCTGGGGGTGACTCGGTGACTCTTGACCCACAAGTGGAACTCGTGCCGCTTCTTGTCATCGCCTCCCCCGGGCATATTGCCGTGCCGTCAAGGCCCGGCCTTCCGGGAATGTCACTGGACGACCTCCGGTGGGCAGCGACAACGGCCACGGCTGACACTGATCTGTACAACTACTGCCGGGACTTGTCCCGTCCCGGAATGCCGATGCTGATGGGGTGGGAAGCGATCAATATCTGGCAATGGTGGATTGCGAATGGCAAGGCGATTCACACCCAAGGTGCAGCTCCGATGGGGATCGTGTTCGCCGCTCACGAAGGGAACGCCGAATGGGACCGGGGAGCCCGGTGGAGCCCCATCGAACGCGACCTGGCAACCCTGGGACTTCCGGGTCTCCGCGATCTCGATGGTCTGGACGAACCCGAACATGCAGCTGTGACGGCCTTTCACTGGAAAGCGCGAGCTACGGGCTCGCTGTTGGGGGTACGCGCAACGCCAGTCACCCCCGAGCGTCGTCGACCCGAACTAGTCGGATGGAGCCTTCACCCTGGCCCTGTGCCAGTCGCGGTGTCTCTGTTCGGCCCCACTTGGACGCGCGATGTCGACAGCCTGTTGTACGACATTGCCGGAGCATTCACGTTTGGGTTAAGACAGATTCGCGAAACATGGAACGCGAGCCACAACGGCGACGAGAGTGGCTATGTCCTTGCGCTGGCAAATGTCGAGCGCGTCGATGCGGACATCGAAGTTGCAAATGTCCTCATCGATGACCGAGCGCACGGCAGGGTCGTTCACGCGACACTGAACATCCCCGTCGACTCGTTTACTCGAGCCGCGGCGCAGGACATAACAGTTGGACGAGCCTTGATGGCCGCTGCGATGGAGATGGTTGTTCGGTCCGCCGGAATGAAGAGCGATGACTGCGCAGCCATTCGGGGCGCGTGGTCAACTGCGCCTCCCACGCTGGTAGTGCAAGTGGGAGCCGCCGTCACCGCTCGCGCTACCTTGCGATCTCCGCTGGCCGTCGATGAGTCACTGGCCTCGGAGATTCAGCGGATCATGGCGGAATCCCTCAAGGACGGCGGGGTCACGCCTGGGACCTATCAGGGGGTCAAGGCTGGCGCCCTGGACCGCGAACACTTGGCACCGATCGCATTGGGAATCCTCAACGACGCACTTGACGGGTATGCGATGGATGACGTCATCGAGTTTGGAATGCAGCAAATCGAACGGTCGCTCGCGAAGCGCAGGGAGCTTGAGAGCGACATACGGCGTTCTTCCCAGCATCTGGCTATCGAGTGGGACGCTGTGGCTCGACACCGTGAGGTTATGCACGAGCACCTCCTACTGCGCAGGAGTCAGGAAGCGGCTGTCGAGGCGGCCCTAAGACTCCAGCCGCAAGGCAGCCGCACGCTCGACGACCTCTCCTGGCAGCGGATCTTGGCTGCCGCCGACGCGTACATGCACGCCACCATGCGCAGCGAAGCCGTGCACCACCAACTCAACCCCAGCGCGATCGAGGTCAGCGAGTCGTACGAGATCAGCATTGCCAAGGATGGATCACCTACTGGTGAATCCGAGCGGTCTAGTGCGAGCGGCAACGCCTACGACCTCGACATCGAAGCCTTGTCGGCCATGCGCTCGCAGTACCAGCTTGCCGACGCGGATGAGGGTATGGAGGCTGAACGCGTGCCCGGGCCGGGCGCCATTGGGCTGACTGATTCGAACCTCGATGACGCCATGCTCACAGCGTTCGGAGCCACCGGACTGGACATTCTGACGACCTTGTTCGCGCTGGCTGCGTGGCCACTGGGTGAGGACGAGCCCGACGCTGTTCCAGCATCGCTCGAAGACATCGTGAAGTACGTCCGCGACGAGACGCTCCTCGGCGAGCTGGCCGACGGCGAAACGCGGATCCGTGCTGCCCTCTCGCTACTGACGGGCAACGCGGCTGAGTTCGCGGCAGACGATTGGAAACCATGGCATACGCGCAGCAGGAGGCGACGGCTTGCGGTGCAGCCGCTGGCAACGCTCAGCGACGACAGGATTGTGGTAAGCCCGCACGCTTGTCTCGGGACACTCTCGGTCTACATGAACTACCTGCGGCAAGGGCAACTTCCGTGGAGCCAGCCGAAGCCGCCTCGCGCTGTCGAGGACGCCATGGACGAAATTCGAGATCGACGCAACAAGGCGCTGGAGGTCGACGTGGTCAACGCGCTGCGTAGTCATGGATGGACTGTGATCGAGAACGTCAAGGAGCAGACGCCGCATCGACTCGGGCTGCCTGTGCTTCGGTCGGAAATTGATGCTGTTGCGGGCAGGACCGACGCTAGAGTCATCTGGCTCTTGGAGGTCAAGGATCCGGTCGACGTTTTCACGACGCCTGAGATCCGTCGGACATTGGACCGCTTCTACGACGAGTCCGACCCTGCCAGGCCGCCGTATGCCACGAAGTTGCGGCAGAAACTCGAGGATCTCGCTCCCCATGCGAGCGCGATTGCGGAGGCCCTCGGGCTGCCTGCGCGCCCCGCGGACGATCCGTATGTCGTAGTCGCACGTTTCGTCACGAGATACCCGGTTCCTGCCGCCTTCGTCCGCGCCTCATTCGAGTTCTCGACTCTTAGCGACGTCGAACATGGAGGCCTGATTCCGGAGAGCAACGGAGACACCACGGCGAGTTAGCGCTGGTCACCGCGTCGCGCACCATTGACTACTGAACTGACAGTCTATGAACCCGCAGCACCCGAGTACCTGTCGGCCGACGTCAGCAATGGAGGGGCCTTGAGCGTCATCCGTGTCAGTCCTGTCCGGCGACCGGAAAGGCCTGTAAGGCAGAACCCTGGCGGGTACAGCGAAATGACCCGGAAATGACCCGGAACATGGCGTGCGCAGCGCCGCCTATGGCGGGGTAAGCCGGAGTAGGGTCGAGTAAGAGCATGATCGTTGTGGGGTCGCGAACGGCTCGTAATGCGTAGGTCCGGGGTTCAAGTCCCCGAGGCGGCTCTCGGTCGAAATCCGTTGCGCTGCAACAGATTACAACGTTTCGGCCACCTAGTCAACGGGTCCGATTCATCCGTTTCTAGCGAGCAAACGCCCCGGAAATGCCCCGGTCGTGAGGCCGGTTTCGTTGACCTACACATTTCATGCGTAGGTCAACGCCCTTTGTCGGCGGCCTCGGGCCGACACGAAATTCAGACACCTAGCCGCGCCAGTGAAGCGCCCGAGGTTCTGTGCCGCTCCCATGCGGGTTGTGGCTCTCGCTTGAGGGCCGCGTAGTGGGCGTGCTCGCCACCAGTATCGATTCACGGCGAATGGCTGGCAGGCGCCCGGGCGGACTTCGAGTCGGAGGTACTGGCCCTCACCGGATCAGGGCGCCGTGTGCCCGACGCGATGCGAGACGTGCAGGCTGGCGCCGCCATGCGGGGCCACACCTATGGCTGGATTCCGTGCGCTTCGTGGCGGTCAGTGTCGAAGACGAGGCTGGCCTCGGGGAGCGCCGTGATGGCGGCCGCGATGTCCTGCAGAAGGCGGTGGATGGTGGCGTCGGCGACGTGGTGGAGCAGCAACTGGTCGAGGCGGGCGCCGACCGCGGCCAGGGGTGGGCGGTAGGCGCCGTTGAGCCGCAGGGTCGATCGGTCCTCATCTACGGGCGCGAGTTCGAGGTTCCCGTCGAGCTGCGGGAACATCGCCCCGGACGGGCCGGTGGCCACCCAGCGCAAGGGGACGATGAGGACCCGGTCGTGCGGGTAGGGACGCAGCAGCTGGACCAGTACCTGCTTCGACACCGCGCCGACCCCCGCACTCATGAACAGGCCTCGTCCCACGTCGAACGCGTCCTCGGAACTGCCTTGCAGTCCATCAAGGCGCAGGAGCGCGAGCAGTCGGGCGCCGGCCGCGTCGATGGCGAACGGCAGCTGGACTTCCTGGGCCACGAACATCGGCCAAGTGTCAGCCATGCGCGGGTCGGCGGCCAGTGACCAACGTCCCGCCTGGGCTCGAAGCTTCCGGATTCTGATAACTTACGGTACCGTAACCTACGCTGCCGTAACCTTGCTTGATCCCGGCCCGTGAACAGGAGTCCCGATGGTCGCTGTCGAGGCGTTGCCCCCCATGATCCAGGGAGGCATGGGCGTCCAGGTCTCCTCGTGGCAGCTGGCGGCCGCGGTCGCCCGATGCGGGCAGCTCGGGGTCGTGTCCGGGACCGCCCTCGACCTTGCCCTGGCCCGCCGCCTTCAGGACGGAGACCCGGGTGGCCACTATCGGCGGGCGCTCGCGCACTTCCCGGACCAGGCGATGGCCGGCCGCGCCCTGGCCCGCTACTTCCTGCCTGCCGGGCGCCCTTCCGGTGCCTCGTATCGCCCGGTGCCCCGACTGGTCCTGCACCCGCAGCCGGCGTCGGTCGAGCTGGCCGTTCTCGGATCGTTCGCCGAGGTGTGGCTGGCCCGGGATGGCCATGACGGGCTGGTGGGGATCAACCTGCTGGAGAAGATCCAGATGGCGGTCCCCACGATGGTCTTCGGGGCGATGCTGGCCGGGGTCGACGTCGTGCTCGTCGGGGCCGGTGTGCCGCGGCAGCTCCCTGCACTGCTCGACTCCCTAGCCGCCGGCCGGCCTGCGCAGTACGCCGTCGACGTGCACGGGGCCGACGAGAATGCGCACGCGGTCACCCTCGACCCGGCCGCCCTATTGGGCCCGTCGCTGCCGGCCCTGCACCGGCCGGTGTTCCTGGCCATCGTGTCCTCGCACGTGCTGGCGACCTACCTTGCCCGCGATCCGGCGATCCGCCCGGACGGCTTCGTGCTCGAGGCGTCGCCCGCCGGTGGCCACAACGCCCCGCCCCGGCGGCCCGAGCTCGACGGCGACGGCAACGTGCTGTTCGGACCGCGCGACGAGCCCGACGCGGGGAGGATCGCCGCCCTGGGACTGCCGTTCTGGATGGCCGGGGCCACCGGCACTCCGGAGGGCCTCGCCGCCGCCAGGGCGGCGGGCGCCCGCGGGATCCAGGCCGGCACCGTGTTTGCGCTGGCCGCCGAGTCCGGGCTGAATGATGACGTGCGCCGGCGCCTGCGGGCGGGCCTGGCCGACGACGCGGTGTCGGTGCGCACCAGTGCCACCGCATCGCCCACCGGATTCCCGTTCAAGGTCGTCGACCTGCCGGGCACGATCACTGACCCGCAGGTCTACGCCGCTCGCAGCCGCCAGTGCGACCTGGGCTTCCTGCGCTCGCCGTTCCAGAAGGACGACGGCTCGGTCGGCTACCGTTGCCCGGCGGAGGCCGAACGCACGTACCTGCTCAAGGGGGGCCGCGCCGAGGACACGGCGGGGCGGGTGTGCCTATGCAACGGCCTGTCCGCCACGGTCGGCATGGGACAGCACCGACGCGACGGCTACGACGAGCCCGCCCTGGTCACCCTCGGTGCCGACCTCGACGGCCCCACCCGGCTCAACGCCGCATTCCCGCACGGGTGGACAGCCGCAGACGTCGTGGCCTGGCTGGAAGGCGCTCCCGTGCCCGCCTGATCCGCCGCATCGCACGGGTCCCAGATGCAGGGATGCGACGCATGCGGCCCGCCGGTGCCCCCGGCCAGCCTGCGCGCATCGGTGATGGCGGTATGGCATTCAATCCGCCCTGCTGACGTGCAGGAGGCCGTGGGCTCCCTTCTCGGCGTCGGACATGACGTGCGAGACGAATGGGTAGGTGCCGGCTTCGGGGAGGACGAGCTCGACGAAGCCGCCTTGGGCCGGGAACAGTCCGAGGACCTGCGAGCCGCCGGTTCCGGGGGTCAGTTCGTAGGCACCCTCCCGGTAGACGGTGTCGAACTGGCCCCCGACGACGTGGAAGGACGACCCGACGTTGGGCCCGGCGGCGAGGACCCAGATGCGGACGCGGTCGCCCACGGTGGCCTGCAGCGGTGCGTGGTCGTACTGCATGGGGTAGCCGTTGAACGCGACCAGGTTGTGCTGGCCGGCGTCGATGGAGTCCGCATCGGCAGTGCCGCCCTGGGGCCCGAGGTAGGACTCGGACTGGACGAGGACGAACTCGCGGTCGACGGGTGCGAGGTCGGGTGGGTCGATGATGACGGCGCCGAACATGCCGTTGGCGATGTGCATGGACATCGGCATGGTGGAGCAGTGGTACATCCAGATCCCGGCTCGGGTCGCCGTGAACCGGTACGCCAGAGTCTCTCCCGGGGCGATGGTGCGCATTGGCTCGTCGGGCGCCAGGGCGCCGGCGTGGAAGTCGATGGAATGCCCGATGCTGCCGTCGTTCACCAGGGTGATGATGAACGTGTCGCCGACCTTGCCGCGCAGGACCGGCCCGGGGGCCGTGCCGCCGAACGTCCACCGGGTCTGGCGGACGCCGGGGGCGACCTCTGCCTCCACTTCGGTCACGACCAGGCGCACCCGGTGGATGCGGGCGGCCGCGGCGGGCGGCAGGCGTGGGTCGCGGATCGCGGTGCCCGGCCCGGGCTCGGCCATCAGGTCGATGCCATCCACGGCGACGGGTTCGCTGCCGGCCGCGGCGCCGTTGCTGGTGTGTCCGGCAGGGGTCTGCCCGCTGGCCGCCGTCGCCGCTTCGGTCCCGCCGATCGCCTCGATGCTGAGCACCATGCCCATCTGGCGGTGTCCGGCGACCGAGCACCAGCCCGCGAGTGGCCGGCCGATGACGCCGACCTCGATCGTCGCGGCCTGCCCGGGCGACAGTCGGGGGGTGCGCTGGCCGGTCTCCAGGACCAGGTCGTGCACGTCGTCCCCGCCGTTCATGACGGTCACGGTCAGGGTGTTGCCTGCCGGGACCTGGATCCGGTCGGGGGTGAAGCGCATCCCCTCGATGGTGACGGTCACCTCGGTGGCCTCCCCAGTGGCGGTGACCCCTGCGGATGCGGGGGCCGCGGACACCGTTCCCGCGCCGACGGCGGCCGGGTCGTAGGCGACGCCCCCGACGATGGCCAGCAGCACGACGGCCAGGGCGACCACGCCGCCGCCGCTGTGATGGGCAGGGGGCTTCGGTGCCGGGCTGTCGGCGGTGGTCCTCGAGGTGTCGCCCGGGCTCCGGCGCAGGCTGTCGGCGATGAGCAGGATCGTCCACCCGACGGCGACGAGGACGAGGGTGGAGGCGAGCACGCGGACGGCGCTGGGGGAGGGCAGGACGCAGACGGCGAGGGCCGTGTTCAGCATCACCAGGCGTGGGGCCATCGCCCGGTTGACGCGGGCGTTGCGCCGTCGCATCGCTGCCGGGCCTCCGCCCACCATGACGGGGACCAGGTAGCTGAGCGATCCGAGCAGGACCTGCAGCACGCCGCCGATCAGGGCTGCGGCGACCAGTTGCCCGGCGAATCCGCTCAGTGCGTCGGCTGATCCGCCGACCAGCGCGATGCCGAAGGCGACCAGGGTTCCTGACAGCCATGCGACACCGGCCAGGGCTGACCAGGAGGCGAAGGCCGAAGGGGGTCGCTGGCGCATCTCGGTCACCATGGGCGCGACGGTCAGGCCAATGCCGATCAGGTAGCCGGCGACCCCTGCCGCGGCCAGCAGGTCCAGTCCGGTCAGCGCTCCTGTGGTGGTGACGAGGGTGCCGCCGATGAGCAGGGGCAGGGCGCGGCGGGCCTTCTGCTCGGCATCGGGCGCCAGCCGGGTGTGCAGCATCGTGGGCCACAGGGTCACCAGCGTGCCGAGGATCGGCAGGACCACCCAGCCCAGGAGGTTGACCGTGACATGGCCCAGGAGCAGCCGGGAGTAGGTGCTGGCGTCCCAGGATCCGCGTGCCATCACGACGCCCAGCGCGATGCCCGGGACCAGCAGCAGCCCGGCGCCGATGTAGGCGCGGACCGTGAACGCGAAGCGGCCCGGGAGTGCATGGCGGAGGCGGATCGCCAGTGCCACGACGTGTGCGGCGACGGCGGCCGCGACGGCCGCGGCCCCGAGGATGGTGACGGCGGGGGCATTCGCCATCACCCCACTGATGACGCCGAGCGCCCCGATGTTGGCCGTGGTGATCCGGATCGCCTCGCCGCGGCGCGTGGGCGCCTGCGGCGCGTGCAGGACGGCGACGCTGAAGTGCCAGCTCCACACGAGCAGCGCGGTCGTGACCGCGCCGAGCAGCAGCAGGTGCACCATGAGCCAGGTGGCTGCGGGCAGCTGGCGGTGCATGGCTGCGGCGGTGGCGGCAGCCGTCATCCAGGCCAGGACGACGGCTGAGGTGCGGATGTGCCAGGAGGAACGGGTCATCGGCGGATCACCAGGGCCGCGGCCATTGCGACGAAGGCCATGAGGGCGGCGACGTTTCCGGCGCCGCCGGACTGCCAGGCCCAGCCCGACCCGCGGACGTCACCGGCCACCCGCAGGAGCAGGGACGCCTGCAGCGCGAACGTGGCCAGGTAGAGCACCGGGCGGTACGGCAGGGGCCGGATGAGCACCGCCGGCAGGATGATCGGCGCATGCGCCAGGACCATGGACATGGCGAAGCCCAGGCCGATCGCATGCACCACGATGTCGTAGCCCGGCCCATCGGGCTGCGGCCCGAGCGTGAGCCACGTGAATGCGGCGACGGCCAGCCACGCCATGCCCAGGAGGAGGTTGACCGCGGTGTAGCGGGGCAGCCCGACGGACCGGATCGTGCGCGTGGCCACGTCGAAGCGCAGGAGCCACAGGACAGTCGCCAGAAGCGACGCACCGAACAGCTCGCTGCCCGGAGTCGGCCACAGGAGAGCCGCAGCACTGGTGATGGCGACCGCCGCGGAGATCAGCATCAGCGCCCGGGCGGCGCCTGGTCGGGGAGAGGCGACGTGGGCGAGCTCCAGGCGTTCTCCCGCGATCGTCAGCACGAGGAAGCCGGCAAGGAGGGGGAACAGCGCGCCGGTCGGCACCTGCGCCAGCCACAGCAGGCCCGCGGCCAAGGCAAGGAAGGAGCCGAGCCACTGGATCGCCAGCGCGGTCGACGCGGCACGGCGCCAGACGGCGGCATAGATGGTGACGAGGATCCCGAGGCCGACGGCCTGCACCGCGAGTCCCACGGCCATGGGCACGGGGGTGACCAGGAGCAGCGCCCCGACGCCCGTGGCCAGGGGTGCGGCGTAGGCCCATGCCCGCCTCAATGCGATCGCCCGCTCCAGCGCGATCAAGGTGCCCAGGAACCCGACGATCATGAGCTGCCCGTGCACCTCGAGCAGCCGCTCGGCCGTGATCGGGGCCGGCAGCCCGAGGAGCATCAGTCCCGCGGACAGCCCCAGGAGCATCGAGACGCCGCCGAGCAGCAGCAGGGCAACGCGTCCCCGCACCCGGGTCCGCCCGCCATGGACGTTGCCGCTGAGCAGCCTCGGCGAGGGAACGGACCGCTGGACAGGCCCGGCCAGGTCGTCACTCATGACCGCGTCGAAGCATTGCTGGCGTCTAGGTGCAGTCGGCAGGATCCGGGGTCGGAGAAAGGTCGCAGGTCGGCTCCCTCGGGGTCTTTGCCCAGCGCCTCGAGCAAGCCCGCGATCAGTCCTCGGTGGACCTGGCAGATCACGTCGGGGTAGTGCGCGGCGACGTCCAGCAGCGGGCAGTTCGTCAGGTGCACCGTCGTCTGCCGCTGGTTCGCGGCGGGGGCGAATCCGAGTTCGTCGAGGATTGACACCACGGTGCGGCGTGCGTCCGCACCGGACGTGCCGCGGAGGCCGCGCTCGCGCGCTTCCTGGCGGCCCCACTCCAGGCCGGCGGCGTGCGCGTCGTCCGTGGGCAGCAGGCTGGTCCGGACGATGTGGGCGGCCAGGGCACCGGCGAGGGCGCTGTACTCGCGTACCCGCGGATCGGGCTCGGGACGGTCCGGATTGGCGCGGTAATGCCAGGAGGGGCGCCCACGACCGGCGCCTGGGGCGCGCTCGCGCACTGCCAGGCCGGTCTGGGCGAGGTAGTCCAGGTGCAGGCGAACCGTGTTCACGTGCTGGCCGAACCGACGTGCGACGTCCTCGGCGGACACCGGGGAGTCCAGTTGCTGGAGCAGTTCCAGCACCCGCGCACGGGGCCGGGTCAGGGCGGCCGCCCGATCGCTGCGACGGGCCGGTGCCGGTCCCATATTTAACACAGCACATACTGTAGTAATGTTGCGAGTCTGGACGCCAGCCGACCCCTGCGAGGAACCCATGAGCCAGCCCTACCCGACCCTTCCCGTCACCGAGGTGAGCACGGGCTGCGGCTGCTCGGACGCCGGGGCGCACGCCGACCCCGTGCTCGACGCGCGCACCATCCCGCATGCCATCCGGCACGGCGCCATCTTCGGGGCGCTGGACTCGCTTGGCCGCGGTGGGGCGATGGTGCTCATCGCCCCGCATGACCCGTTGCCCTTGCTGGACCAGGCGCGCAGCCGGTACCCCGACGGCCTGACGGTGGACTACCTCCACAGCGGGCCGGACGCCTGGCACCTGCGGCTGGCGCGGTAGCCCGGTCGTGTGCTCCTACTGCGGGTGCCGGGCCAATACCGTAATCGCCCGGTACTCCGCGGAGCACGACGAGATCATCAACGCCATGGGCCTTCTTCGCCGCGCCGCGAGCGCGGGTGACCGTGACGGTGCCCGCGTGGCGGGCGGCGACCTGGCGGGCTTGCTGGAGCCGCACACCGCAAGCGAGGAGCGGTCCCTGTTCGCGGAGCTGCGCCTGGATGCGGAGTTCACCGAGCACGTCGACGGGCTGTGTGCCGAGCACCGCGAGATCGACGGCGCATTCGCCCGCGTCGCCGAGGGCGACCTTTCGGCGGTGGGAATGCTGGAGGGCATCCTGCGGCGGCATATCGACAAGGAGGAGAACGGGCTGTTCCCGGCAGCAGTCATCGCCCTCGACGGACCGGCCTGGCAGCGCGTGGTGAGCACCGCGTGATGACGTGGCAGCCGGCGTGTGACCTCAACAGCGCGGCCATCGGCGAGCCCGTCGGCGTCCGCGTCGCCGGGATCGACGTCTGCATCGTCCGAACTGCGGAGGGGGTCTTCGCGCTGCGCGACGAATGCACTCACGGCGCCGTCCCGCTGTCCGAAGGCGAGGTGGATGGCAGCACGATCGAGTGCTGGCTGCACGGATCACGATTCGATCTGCGCACTGGCGCAGCGCTCAGCCTTCCGGCCACCGAACCCGTGCGCACGTTCCCGGTACGCATCATCGACGGCCTCGTCCACGTCGACGTCACCTGATCGGCCCCGGACCCATGGCAATTCCCGGCACGACAATCGAAAGGCACACAATGGAAGCCATCTCGCTCACCGCACTCGCACAGGAGCACCTGGCCCTGGCCCGGACGGCCAGCAGCGGCCGCAGCGCCCACACCGTATTCGGCGGCCATGACCACGCGCTGCGGCAGACACTGATCGCCCTCGCCGCCCGCCAGGAGCTGGCAGAGCACGAGAGCCCCGGCGAGGCGACCATCCAGGTCCTCACGGGCCTCGTGCGCCTGACGACCACGACCGATGCGAGCCAGCTGGCCGCGGGAGACATCGCGGTCATACCGGACGAGCGACACGGCCTGCACGCACTCGAGGACTGCGCCGTCCTACTGACCGTCGCGCAGGCGCTGTAGCCCCGACAATCGCTACTCCCCACGGCCGGCTGCATGACGGGCGTGGATCCGTCTCGGGCAAATGCCCCGGAAATGACCCGGAACATGGCGTGCACATGGCCGCCGATGGCGGGGTATGCCGGAGCGTGCACGAGTAAGAACGTGGTCTTAGGGGGCCTGCGAACGGCTCGTAATGCGTAGGTCCGGGGTTCAAATCCCCGAGGCGGCTCTGCGTCAAAATCCGTTGCGCTGCAACAGGTTACGGCGATCCAAGACCCTCGTCAAGGGGTCCGATTCGTCCGGTTCCCATCCCCAAATGCCCCGGAAATGCCCCGGTCTGAACGGCATTTCGCTCGACCTACGCACGGAATGCGTAGGTCGAGGTGACTTGATTGCTGGAGACCGTGGCGTCGGCCTCTGGGGGCCGCCGCTTCCAGGGTGTTCACGCCCCGATTGGGCGCGACATCAAACCTGTGGCGCTTCGGTCCGCCGTGGCACGCATTCGACTCGCGACGGTCGGCGACCCCGAACCCCACTTGCCACACAGGCCATGTGGGAGGCGCCCTGCTCGAATATTCGGACATCCGAACTATTCTGGCGCAGTTGTTGACACTCACACGCTCGTGACCTAATCTCCGGTTATTCGAATAACCGGAGGATTGATGGACTGGCGTGCACGTTTGGAGCTGTCGTCGGACAGCTTCACGCCGCTGTACGCACAGTTGGCGGACCGGCTGCGCGAGGCCTGCCGTGATCTCCCAGCCGGCACCTTGATGCCGTCGGAGACGGAACTCATGGCCTACACGGGTGTCAGCCGCGCAACGGCGCGTAAGGCCGTGGGGGACCTCGTCGGCGAAGGCCTGGTCTATTCGGCGCGCGGCAAGGGAACATTCATCGCCGGACCCCGTGTGACGACTGAGCTGAGCCGCCCTGTGGGATTCACCGAGGCCATGCGCGCTCGGGGCCTGGAGCCCGTGACCCGACTGCTGCGACTGGAGTCGACCTCCGCCGTCGGCTCGGTCGCCCGCGGGCTTGGACTTCAGGATGGGGCGGAGGTACTGCGGATCGAACGGCTCCGCCTTCTTCGCGGGGAACCGTGCATGATCGAAACCACCCACCTCGCGGCGGCCTTGGCGCCGGGGCTCGCAGCCGCCGACCTGGAGGGCAGTCTCTATCGGGTCCTTGAGGAGCGCTGGGGCCTGATCGCCGCCCGCGGGCAGGAGACCATCATTGCCATCAACGCCGATCGCGATGCGGCGCGCCTATTGGGGGTGCCGATCGCGGCGGCACTCTTGTCAACACTGCGCACGACCCAGACTGCCGACGGTGTGCCGTTGGAGTACACGCTTCGGCAGGCGCGAGGCGATATGTGCTCTTTCGGCATCGACCTCAATGCGAGCGCCACGCTGTCGGCCGGTACCTCAGCCGAGCATCCCCTGCGGGTGGGTGTCCTGTGAACGGCCAGGCGGTGCTGTCCTGCACTGGCGTCAGCAAGCGCTTCGGCGGCGCTGTTGCCCTCGACCATGTCGACGTCGCGCTGAACTCCGGCAGAGTACTGGCCCTGATTGGTGAGAACGGCGCGGGCAAGTCCACCCTGATCTCGGTCTTGACCGGGTCCACGCGACCGGACTCGGGCGAGATCACCACGATGGGCGGAACGCTCGCCAGCCTCACACCGTCAGTAGCACTGCGCCTCGGCATCGCTGCCATTCGGCAGGAACCGGTGCTGGTCCCGGAACTGTCCATTGAGGAGAACCTGCTTCTGGGCATCGAGCCGTCACGCGTCGGGCTGGTTCGGCGCCGTCAACGCCGGGCCCTGGCCACGCAATGGCTGGCTGACGTCGCCGCTCCACTCGATCCCGCAACCAGGGTGGGAGACCTCCGGCCAGCCGACCGGCAGCTCGTGGAGATCGCCCGTGCACTTGGGTCGGGCGCCAAGGTGCTGTTCTTCGACGAACCCACGGCGTGCCTGACCCCCCTGGAAGTCGCACGCCTGTTCGACATCACCAGGTCGCTGGCCGCCAAAGGCGCCGCTGTCGCCTACGTCAGCCATCGACTGGACGAGATCCTGGAAATCACGGACGACGTCGTCGTCCTACGTGACGGGCGACGTGTCGCCTCGGGCGAGACGTCGAGCTTCGACGCACACGGGCTGGCGTCTGCGATGGCCGGCCGGGACGTCGACGCTGCCCTTGTCAGGGCGAGCGCTGACCGAATCGGCGAGGCGCCCGTGCTGGTCCTGTCCGACGTCTCGTCGGGACGGCTGCGGTCGGTGAGCCTGGACATCCGGCCCGGCGAGATCCATGGCATCGCTGGAATCGTCGGCTCGAGCCGAAGCCGACTGGCGTCCGTGGTCGCCGGCATCGCACCCGTTCAATCGGGACAGATGACCCTTGCGGGGACGCCCTACTCTCCGGCGAACCCCAGGTCCGCCATGAGCCGTGGCGTTGCCTTCGCGCCGGAGGATCGCTGGCGGGACAGCCTCTTCGGAGACGCGTCGCAGGCCACTAACGTCGTATTCCCTCGTCTGCCCTCTGCCTCGGGGTTCCTGACCATGCGCGCCGAGATTCGCCAGGCATCCACGACCCTCGACGAACTCGACGTGAGACCGCGACGGCCCCGCATGACCGCGCGCCAGCTCAGCGGCGGGAACCAGCAGAAACTCGTCCTCGGGCGTGCCCTGGGCCTCGACCCGGTCGTCCTCGTACTCGACGAGCCCACGCGCGGCGTCGACGTCTCAGCAAAGGAAGACATCCACCAGGCCATCCAGAAAGTGACCGTCACCGGTACGGCCGTGTTGCTCGTCAGCAGCGACCTGCCCGAACTCATGGCCCTGTCGGACCGCATCACCGTCCTGGAGAGAGGGCACGCCGTGGCGACATTCCAACCTCCCTACAACCCGACGCTCCTGATGGCCGCGGCCGTCGGAGCAAGTCTGGAAGCCTCATGACCACTGCAACGATGACCATGCAGCCCACGACCGCGGATCGCGTCAAGGACTGGGCTCGGCCGCATTCCGCGCTCCTCGCCCTCACGGCTGTCCTGCTCATCCTGTGCGTCATCACGGCGACACGTTCGGATGTGTTCCTCAGCGTGGACAACCTGCGGAACGTGTTCCTGCAGGTGTCCGTCCTGTCCATCGCCGCGGCGGGGACCACCATGCTGATGGTTGCCGGGGGAATCGACCTGTCGATCGGTGCCGCCATGAGCCTCGTCGGGGTCAGCGCCGCCACCTTCATGCAATCAGGCATGGGGCTCCTCCCCGCCCTCGGTCTTGCCGCACTCATCGGGATGGGAATAGGCGCGGTCAACGGCACGCTGGCCGCCTACTCGACCAACCACCCCTTCATCATCACGCTGGGCATGGCAATCGTCCTTCAAGGACTGGCCATCGCCGTCACCGGTGGATCCCCGATCTCGAGCATCGATGAAGCGTTGGTCGACTTCGGCGCCGGCCGATTCCTCGGCATCCCCAAGCCCGTCTGGACGGCGGTCCTCGTGCTCGTCGTCGTCGCCATCGTGCTGCGGTTCACGGTCTTCGGACGCCGCCTGTACGCCCTGGGTGGCAGCGAACAGGCCACCCGCCTCGCCGGGGTTCCCGTTCGCCGCCTCAAGGTCCTCCTGTACGCCGCAAACGGGCTGATCGTCGCGATCGCGGCCATCGTCCTGATGTCCAGGATCGCCAGCGCTCAGCCCCTGATGGGCAACGGATACGAACTGCAGGCGATCGCCGCCGTCGCGGTTGGCGGAACGCCGTTGGCCGGAGGCCGCGGCGGAATCGCCGGAACCATCCTCGGCGTCCTCCTGCTCGGCGTCATCAGCAACTCCCTGAATCTCCTTGGCGTTTCCGGGGCCTACCAGTACGTCTTCCAGGGCCTCGTCATCGTCGTCGCCGTCATGAGCCAGCGCTCCCGCTAGTCCCATCCACCAACAGAAAGGCAAGCCCGTGCAGAACGCATCACGCCGCCACCGCGGATGGTCACTGGCGGTCGCCGCCGCAGCGGCCACCCTGCTCGCCGCATGCGGCAGCAGCAGCTCCTCCACTTCGTCCAGCGCCGAGGCGCCCAGCGAGGCGCCGGCATCCTCGGCGGCCGCCGAAACCCCCGCCGCGAGCGAAAGCCCGAGCGCCGAGCCGCTCACCATCGGATACATCCAGACCGGTCCCTACGACTACTACGTCCGTGGCGTCGACGGTGCAAACGCCGCTGCTCCGTCGCTCGGGGCGACCATCTCCGTGTTCAACTCTGACGGCAAGCCCGAGAAGGAGATCGCCAACGTCGAGGATGCGATCTCGCAGGGCGTCGACGGCCTCATCGTCTTCTCCGTGGGCAAGTCCTCACTCGAGGCTGATCTGGCCAAGGCGAAGGAAGCAGGCATTCCCGTCGCCGTGCTGTACGGCTACGACGCAGCCATCGAGGAAGACGGATTGGTCTTCATCCAGGCTCCCGTGACTGTCACGGGCCAGCAGGCGGGCGACTGGGTCGCCGCCAACGTCGCGGAGGGCGAAGTGGCCATCATTCAGGGTGCACTTGGCCGCGGTGACGCGGAGGCGTACACGGAGAGCTTCACCGCCGCACTCGCCGCCAACCCGAAGCTCACAGTCGTGGCCACGCCCGAGGCCAGCTGGGATCGAGCGAAGGCGCAGGCAGCGATGGCCGACGTGCTCACGGCGAATCCGGACCTGGCAGCCGTGTTCGTCCAGAACGAGGACATGGCCCTCGGCGCCGTCGCCGCGATCAAGGCAGCGGGCAAAGAGGATCAGGTCACAGTCGTGAGCCAGAACGGCAGCCCGGATGGGATCGCGGCGATCGAGAGCGGCGAGATCGCCGCGACTGTCGCCTGGAGCCCCGCTCAGGAGGCCCAGATGGCGCTGGTGCGCCTGGTCGACTTCCTGCGCGAAGGCACAGTGCCGGATCCGACGCTATGCAACACGCCGACCGTCGTCGTCACGGCCGACAACCTCGCCGATGCCCAGCCCTGGGTGCCGACCGAGGAGTCCACGGCGTTCGCGCTCGAAGCGCCTTGCGGTAGCTGAAAGACACCCCGCTGGGGCAGCCTTCACGAGAGGCTGCCCCAGCGGCCCCACCAGGATCACGACCCCCGGAGACAACCATGACTGACACGCAGCCGATCGGCATCGGCTTCCTCGCCGTTACTCACCCGCACGTCTACACGCGCGCCGACCTGCTCAGCGACATGGACGACGTCCGCCTCGTTGCCGTGTGGGACGACGAGGACGATGCCAACGCCGCAACCTTTGCCGAGCGATACAGCGTCGAGCGCATGGATGACGTCGACGAGCTCCTCGCGAGATCCGACATCGATGCCGTGATCGTCGAGTCCTGGACCCAGAACATGGCCGGGCTCGCGGCGAAGGCACTTCGCGCAGGCAAGAAGGTCCTGCTCGAGAAGCCGGGAGGCAACACCCCAGCGGCGCTGCGCGAGCTCGCCGGTGTCGTGGATGAGACCGACGGGTATGTGACGGTCGGCTACATGGTCCGTCAGACACCGGTCCAAGTAAGGCTCAAGGCCCTGCTCGCCGATGGCACCTTGGGGCGCGTCATCGCTGCCCGCTTCCACGTCTCCGTTCCGGCCCCAGACGCAATCACGCCGTGGTTCAACCTGGAGACCGACATCGGCGGGGTCCTTTTCGAGGACGGCTGCCACATGATCGACCTCATCATCGACCTGTTCGGCCGCCCGACGTCAGTTACCGCGCACGTTGCCAAGTACGACGATCTCACCGAGCAGCACGGCCACCGCTACGAGGATGCCGCAGCCTGCACCCTGGCCTGGCCCGACAAGGTAGCCACCCTGACGCTCGTCGGCTGGGAGGCCAACGAGTGGCTGGAGACATGGCAGCTCGCACTGTACGGCGAGCGCGGCACGGTCGAGGCCGGACCTCTCCCCGAGCGTTTCGCCGTCTTCGTGCGAGAGGCGGCCGGTGGCTATGCGGCCGGCTGGAACCGTCACGAGGCCACCCAGTTCAACGTGTCCTGGTTGGATCACGAGGCCAAGCACGTGTGGCACGCCGTGCAACACCGGGCGTTCTACCGGGCCGAGCTGCAGAGGTTCATCGCAGATATCCGCTCGGGAAACCCGGCCGAGATCCCCGTCAGTCACGCCCTCGACATCGTCGAGACCATCCAGGCGCTCTACACCTCGAGCGCACAGGGACGGACGGTCACCCTGTGACCAGCCACCCCGCTCGCGACCCCCTCGACCTAGTGATCCCCGAGCCGCAGCGCGCGTATCGCATCGGCTTGATTGGCGCCGGCGGCATCGTGACCGGATCGCACCTGCCCGCGTACGCGCAGCGCGGCTGGCAGGTCAGCCGCATCGCGTCGCGCACCGGAGCGGGCGCCCAGGCGGCCGCCGAGCAGTTCGACATCCCCGTCGCCACCGGCGATTGGCACGAGGTCATCGATGCAGACGATGTCGACGTCATCGACATCAGCCTGCCGGTGCACCTCCAGCCCGAGGTGTGCAGAGCAGCCTTCGCAGCCGGCAAGCACGTGCTCGTCCAAAAGCCCATGGCCCTCGATCTCGACACGGCCCGCGCCCTCGTCGAGGAAGCCGACGATGCCGGCATCGTCTTCGCGGTGAACCAGAACGGGCGCTTCGACCCGTCGATCAGGGCGGCGAAGGCCCTCATCGACCAGGGGGTGTTCGGACACCTCGTCCTGGCCACCATGGAGCTGCGGACGCGACAGCCCTGGCAGACATTCTGGGAGAGCGCCGCGTACCCCCGGCTCATGGTGCTGGGAATGTCCATCCACCACCTCGACCAGTACCGACTCCTGTTCGGAGAGCCGGATGCCGTCACCTGCATCACCACCCGCTATCCCGGGCAACCATGGCCGGGAGAGTCCATAGCCTCCTACACGCTGCACTATCCCAACGGGATGCTGGCGATGAGCCTGGATGACGGCTTCCCCTGGCTACCCGATTGGTCCGTCACGTGGCGGATTGAGGGCACCGACGCCATCGCGCTCGGTCGGATCGGCTGGCCCACGGGTGGGCACTCCGAGATCAAGTACGCCAACGCGGCCGCGGCTTCCGAGTGGGTCGAGCCCGTCCTCACGGGCAAGTGGTTCCCCGACGCGTTCGCCGGGACCATGGGGGCACTCTTCGATGCGATTGCCGCCGGCACCGAGCCGTCCAACAGCGGACGGGACAACCTGAAGACCCTGCGCCTGGTCGAGGCGTGCTACCAGTCCGCGGCCCAGCGCCGCACCGTCCCGATCGAGGAGATCCCCCTGTGAACACCACCCGGCTGTCCGGAGCCATCACCGCCCTCATCACGCCCTGCCGTCCCGATGGGTCAGTCGACATCGATGCACTCGGCCCGCTCGTCGATGCACAGGTCCAGGCAGGCGTGGTCGGTCTCTTCGTGCTGGGAACAGCCGGGCAGGGCCCAATGTTCACGCCCGCCGAACGCAAGGCTCTGCTGCGGGAGATCACGGCGGCATCGGCCCACCGGCTCGCCGTGGTGGCACACATCGGAGCAATGCCCACTGAAACGGCCGCGGACCTCGCAGCGGATGCAGCGGACGCTGGCGCCTATGCGATCTCCAGCGTTCCGCCGGTGTACTACCGCCCCGATGCGCGTGCGGTGACCGACTACTACCGAGCCCTGGCCGCGGCTTCCGACCTGCCGCTGCTCGCCTACAACAACCCCCCCGCGACGGGCTTCGACCTGCGACCCTCGCATGCACAGAGCATGCATGCGGAAGGGTTGATCGCCGGTGTCAAGCAGGCGTCAGACTCCGTGGCCGACATGCACGCCCTGGTAGCCGCAGGCGTACCGGTGTGGATGGCCAATTCCACGCTCAACACGGCGGCGCTTGCGATGGGTGCCCGGGGCACGATCTCGACCATCACCAACGTCGTGCCCGAGCTCTTCGTGGGCCTGTTCAACGCCATGCAGTCTGCTGACCTCCACGCCGCCCGAAGCATTCAGCTCAAGATCGACGCGGTGGCAGCCGTCCTCCGATCTCCGACCATCGGCGCACTCCATGCGGGTGCTTCCGTGCGAGGACTCCCCGGCGGCCGGCCGCGCCCGCCGCTGCGGATGCCGGATGCGGGCGAATCCGTCGCGATCGCCACGGCCGTGGACGTGGCCGTCGCATGACTGCCCTGGAGTTCGACGTGGCCGTACTGGGGGGCGGGTCCGCAGGATGCATCGCCGCCCTCGCCGCCGCGCAGGCGGGCGCACGGACCGTCCTCGTGGATCGCCTCCCGTTTCCTGGAGGCACGAGCACGGCGGTGCTGGACACGTTCTATGCCTTCTTCACCGCGGGGGCGGATGGGCGCAAGGTGGTATCGGGACTGCCGGACCTGCCGGTCACGATGCTCCGTGAACGCGGCGTGCTGCGCGAGCGCCCCAACAGCTTCGGCTCAGGCCTCGGCTACACCTACGACCCCGAGACGCTGAAGCTTGTCTGGGCACGGCTACTGCGTGACGCGGGCGTCACCACCATGCTCCACTCGGTCGTCGCCGATGCTGTACTGGTCGACGATCGCGTCTCCGCCGTCATCATCGCCGGGCGAGCCGGCTTGGTCCGCCTGCAGGCACACACCTTCGTAGACGCCACCGGTGACGCGGATCTCGTGGCTCGAGCCGGTGGACCCATGCAGCCTGATACCGAACTCACCCAGCCTGCGACCCTGACGTTCCGCATGGCCCCTGTTGACATCGCACGCTTCCGCGCGCTCGGCCGACCACACCTAAAGGAACTCGTCGACGCAGGCCGGCGGTCCGGCATGAACCTGCCGGGCAATGGCGGCAGCCTGCACGAGTCCGGAATCCCCGGCACCGTACTGACCGCACTCACACGTGTGGCCGCGCCCGACCTTGATGACCCATGTTCGTGCGGGCGCATGGAGATGGATGCCCTGCTGCAGGTCGACGACTGGGCGCACTTCCTGACATTGATGATGCCAGGCTTCGAAGCCGCTCGAATCTCCGCGATCGGCGCGATGACCGGGGTGCGAGAGACGCGACGAGTTGAGGGGCGCCGTACCCTCACCGAGGACGACGTCCTTTCGGGCAGGTTGAGCGAAGACCAGATCGCGCTGTGCGGCGCACCGGTCGAGGATCTCAGTTCTGACACAACCAGGTGGCTGCATGTGGGGGGCTCGGGCGTCTACGGCGTCCCATGGACCACGCTGCTCCCGTCGACGGTCCAAGGCGTCGTCGTGGCGGGTCGTTGCCTGTCCGCGACCCACGCCGCCCACGCGAGCGCCCGGTCCATGGGCACGTGCATGGCCATGGGCCAAGCGGCTGGCGAGTCGGCCGCGTTGGCGGCGCGGCGTCGATGCCTTGTCGGTGAGGTTCCCTTCGACTTGCTGCGCGATCGCCTTGTCCGATCGGGTGCAACCCTGGAGGAGGCCGCATGAGGGTCGTGCGGACCGTCCTAGGAGACCTCGACCCTGCATCCCTCGGCGCGGTGGATACCCACGACCACCTCATCATTGCGGGCGGACCAGCGGTAGAGCGTGACCCGGACCTTCTTCTCGACGACGAGGACGAGGCCGTGGCCGAGCTCGACGCCTTCCATGACGAGGGTGGTGGTGCGGTCGTGGACGCCCTTCCCGCTGGCTGCGGCCGTCGCCCGCTGATACTCCAGCGCGCGAGCAGAGCGACCGGAGTGAAGATCATCGCGACATCCGGTTTCCACACCGACTCCTACTACGCGGCCAGCCACTGGGCGCGCTCGGCGAGCCATGATCAGCTCGTGGCCTTGCTGCTGCATGAGTGTGTCGCCGGCATAGATGCGAATGATGGCGAGCCGACACCGGATCGCGAACCGACCGGTGTGCGACCCGGCCTGCTGAAAGTCGCGACCAGCTACTGGGCGGCACGGCCGCAGGAGCGGCAGTGGTTGAGGGCCGTCGCTGAGGTGCATCACCTCACGGCGCTTCCAGTACTGACGCACACGGAGCACGGCACCTATGCGCTGGAGCAGCTAGCCCTCCTGGGTGACGCGGGGGTTCCGGCGGAGAGCGTCATCCTGAGCCATCTTGACCGAGCCCCGGATCTCGCCACGTTCACCGCGGTTGCCGAGCAGGGCGCCACCATCTGCATCGACGGGCTGTTCCGGGAGAAGTACCGGCCCCTCAGTGACGTCGTCAACGCCGTCAAGGTCCTGGTGACCCACGGTCACGCCGACCGCATCGTCCTGGGCGGTGACATCGCACGGCGATCTCTGCGCCGCACCGCCGGCGCTCCTGGCATGGCTGGGGTCCTGACCCTCCTTGCCGCAAGGTTCCGCGACGAACTCGGAGCATCCGTCGTCGACGCATTCCTCACCACTAATCCCGCCCGCGCACTGTCCTTTACCCCCGCATGATCCGACGACCACCCACACACAGGAGAAGCCCGTGACCTCCCTCACCTACCTCAACGCCATCGCCGAACGTGTCACCCTGCTTCGCCACCAGGCCGCAGCGATCCAAGGCGCTGCCGACCGCTGCGCCGAGACAATCCATCGCGGTGGCGTGGTCCACGTGTTCGGCGCCGGGCACTCGCGCATGATGTGCGAGGAGGCGTACCCCCGCATCGGCGCCGTCGTCGGGTTCCACCCCATCGTCGAACTCGCCGTCACCTACTTCACGCCCGTGGTGGGGGGCAGCGGCCTGCGTCAGGCCCTGTTCCTGGAACGTGTCCCGGGCTACGGGAAGGTGATCTTCGACGAAGCCGACACTCGCACCGGAGACGCCGTCATCATCTTCAGCTCCAGCGGCGTCGAGCACGTCATCATGGACTTCGCCGACGCCGCCCTGGAAGCTGGACTCACCGTCATCGCCGTCACCAGCGGCGCCTACTCGCGAGCGGCCTCCGAGGAGCGCAGCGGGGCTCGCCGGCTGGCCGACATTGCCGACCTGACGATCGACAACCAGGTCCCCGTTGGGGATGCACTCGTCGAACTGGATGGTTTGGATGAGCGAGTGGGCGCCAGTGCAAGCGTGCTCAACCTCGCAGTGATGGACGCGATCACGGCTGGCACGGCCTCCACTCTGCTGCAACTTGGAGGTCACCCGCTGGTGTTCGCAAGTCCTCACCTGGTGGGTCACGAGCGCAGCGAGCAGCGGTTCGACGAGTGCATCGCGGCCTACGAGCAGCACGTCCTGAAGAGGGGCTAGCAGATGCCCGCGCTCACGGGGAAGGTTGCGCTCGTGACGGGCGCCTCCCAAGGCATCGGGCGGGCAACCGCCTTGCGCCTGGCACGTGGAGGTGCAGACGTCGCCGTCAACTATCGATCCCATCCCGACCAGGCCGAGGACGTCGCACGGGCGATACGAGCATCAGGCGTGCGTGCCATCACCGTGGCGGCGGACCTTGCCGACCCCGCGCAGATCCTCGACATGGCGACTCAAGTCCAGCGGGACCTTGGCACGGTCAGCATCGTCGTTAACAACGCAGCGGTCTTCCCGTGGAGGGCATGGGACGAGGTCACGCTGGAGACGTGGGAGAACGTTTTCGACGTCAATGTCAGGGCGGCGTGGCTCACCGCGAAGGCCTTTGCCCCGGGGATGCAGGCAGAGGGCTGGGGGCGGATCATCTCGATGGCCAGTGCCACCTTCCTCACCGGGTCATCTCACCTCGCCCACTACGCCGCCAGCAAGGGGGCGCTCATCGGCCTGACGCGATCGCTGGCGCGTGCCCTTGGGGACGACGGGATCACCGTCAATGCCGTCTCCACTGGAAAGACTCTGACGGAGGGATTCGAGCAGTACTTTGAGGAGGGGGTGCTCGACAGGGAGGAGACTCTTCAGTCTCGTCGAGACCAGGCGATCAAGAGGATCGGCGCACCCGAAGACGTTGTCGGCGCCATCGCGTTCCTGGCCTCGGACGAGGCCTCCTACCTGACAGGGCAGTTGATCAATGTCGACGGCGGACGGAGCATGTACTAGTGAAGCCTGGCCGAGTGTGCACCGTCGGAGGGTCCGGGGTCGGACTCAGCTTCCGGGTGCCGCGAAGCGCACTGGTCGGCGAAACACTGATCAGCGACAACCTGAGTTATGTAGGCGGAGGCAAGGCAGCGAATCAAGCCATCGGAGCCGCCAAGCTCGGAGGCACGTCATGCATCATCACTGCCATTGGCAGTGACCCGATGGGAGACCTTGCCACCGCGACGCTGCGCGACCACGGAGTGGACGTCGCCGGAGTCGTCATCGACCAGGACGCTGCGACCATGTTGGGCGTACTGATGATCGAACCAAGTGGAGAGAACAGCATCGTCATTGCACCGGGGGCCTTGTCCGCCATGAGTGCAGCGACAGTCGACTCCCGGGCAGAACTGATCCGCAGCAGTGATGTCTGCCTCGTGAGCCTGGAGATCCCCGTGTCCGCGGCGGCACAAGCCCTCAACGTGGCCCGCGCCAGTGGAGTACTCGCAATACTCAATCCGGCACCGGCAACCGAACCGGCCGCCATCTCCCCGCTCCTCCCCCTCTGCGACGTCGTCACCCCCAACGAGACTGAAGCGCACTTCCTCACCGGGGAGACCCAACCGGAACGGCAAGCCGCCGCGCTGCTCGAACTGGGCGCCCACGCGGTTGTCATCACGCTGGGCAGCCGCGGGGCGCTCATTCAATCTCGCGGGGGGCAGGCCGTGATCGTGCCCGCGGTGCCCGTGCGGGTCGTGGACACCAGCGGCGCCGGGGACGCGTTCAACGCGGCACTCGCGGTCGCGCTGATTCGTGGCCTCAATCTCAGCGAAGCAGCCCACTTCGGCTGCCGAGCAGCGGCCCGCATCGTCCAGGCGCCCGCATTCGTGGAGGCCCTCCACATGTGGGACGGGCTTGACGTCCCTGGCTAGCTGACCAGCAGGCCCACGGGACTGCCGTCCGCAGCCGGACCCGAATCCAGGGAGACCGTGAACGAGCACAGGTCACCGCGCGCGTGACGCAACGTGTACTCGACCGGACTCCCGGACGATGTGTGGGTCACGCGAGTCGTCGCGAGAACCGCAGCGGCAATGGGGACGCCCAGAATGTGAGCAACGTGCGCGTCCGCGTTGAGCGACAGGATGGACTCGGTGCCGCGCGAAGGAACCAGTCCGTACCTCACGCGAAGGATCTCGTACAACGAGCCGGTGAGGTCGAGTTCAGCCAGTCCGGGCACGAGTCCAGCGATCAGGTGCGTACGCTCCAGCATGCAAGGCTCATCATCTATGAGCCGGAGGCGCTCGATGCAGAGCAGACTCGTCCCGACATCGACCCCGAGGCGGCCCGCAAAAGACTCGTTGGCCGGAAGGGTTGTTACCGAGAGAACGCGACTGCTGGGCTTGCGCCCCAACGCCGTCATCGATTCCGAAAAGCCGCTCGGCCTTGCCAGACTTGTGTCGAGTCGCGCTCGTTGCTTGAAGGTCCCGCGTCCGCGGTGCGCGACGAGGAGCCCTTCCCGGACGAGCTCGGTGACGGCGGCCCTTGCGGTAGCCCTACCCACACCGGTGAGGTCCATCAGTTCCTTCTCACTGGGAACCGTGGTTCCTTCGGGGAGTGCCTGCAGGGCGTTGCGAAGCCGATCGGCAAGCTGAATGTACTTCGGCACGAAACTCGACTGCTCAAGCGTCAGCAACGTCACCCAGTCAGGGGCAGGTGCTGGATTCTCCATGGCCCGAGCCTACCTACCGACTCACGCCGGGAGGTCCTACACCGCAGCTTTGCGAGGCACGCCGGGAGCGCATCGGAGTTCGTTCGCAACCGGCTCGGCCCAACTGCAGAACCCCGCCGGTCGATCGGCTCATGCGAACAGCGCAGTCGAATGGGCCATTGGCAGCTCCTCACCACCTATGGGCTGCGCACCGCAGCGTTGGCGGCCAGGCCCTGTCAGCGATCTCTGAATACTGACCCCGCAGCGAGGATTGAATTCTGACCCCTCCTCAACGATTGGGGAGTGATCAGTGTGGAGAACTGGGCAGAGATCCGTCGGCTGCATCGGGCGGAGGGGATGCCGATCAAGGCGATCGCCCGCCGGTTGGGGATCTCGAAGAACACGGTGAAGAGCGCGTTGGCGTGTGATGAGCCGCCGAAGTATGAGCGGCCGCCCAGGGGGTCGGCGGTCGACGCGTTCGATCCGAGGATCCGGGAGCTGCTGGCGGAGTTCCCGGACATGCCGGCGACGGTGATCGCCGAACGGGTGGGCTGGACTCGGTCGATCAGCGTGTTCCGTGCACGGGTGGCCGAACTGCGGCCGATCTATGCGCCGCGGGATCCGGCGTCGCGGACGTCGTACGCGCCCGGGGAGCTCGCGCAATGCGATCTGTGGTTCCCGCCGGTCGACATCCCGGTCGGTCTCGGCCAGGTCGCGAGGCTGCCGGTGCTGACGATGACGTCGGGGTATTCGCGGCTGCCGGGCGCGGTGATGATCCCCACGCGGCAGGCCGAGGACCTGATCGCTGGTCACTGGGACGTGCTGTCGGGCTGGGGCTCGGTCCCGCGGGCGCTGGTCTGGGAAGGGGAGTCCGCGCTGAGCTCACGCCGCGGCGGGAAGGTCAAGCTCGGCGACGAGTTCGAGGCGTTCCGCGGGATGCTCGGGGTCAAGGTGATCATCTGCAAGCCCGGCGACCCGGAGGCCAAGGGGCTGGTCGAGCGGTTCAACGGCTATCTGGAGACCTCGTTCCTGCCCGGCCGGACGTTCACCTCGCCGGTGGACTTCAACGCCCAGCTGTCCGCCTGTCTGAACGACAAGGCGATCATGCGGATGCATCGCACGCTGGGCTGCCGGCCGTTCGACCGGCTGGAGGCGGACCGGTCCGCGATGCTGACCCTGCCGCCGGTGATGCCGCGGCTGGGCTGGACGGCGTCGACCCGGCTGCCGCGGGACCACTACGTGCGGATCGGGTCGAACGACTACTCCGTCGACCCCATCGCGATCGGTCGCCGCATCGACATCCTCGCGGACCTGACGACGGTGACGGTCCGCTGGGGCGACCGTGTCGTCGGCGTCCACGACCGGCATTGGGGCTGGCATCAGACGATCACCGACCCGATTCATGCGGCGGCAGCGACGGCGATGCGACTGCGGGCCGGGCGGATCGCCGGACCGGTCCCCGCCGATGATGACGTGCAGGTCCGGTCGCTGGCCGACTACGACCGGGCATTCGGCCTGCACGAGACGGTCGCCTGATGGCCGCCCGAACCACGACGGCCACGGCGCCGGACGTGACCGCGGAGCTGGCGTATCTGACCCGCGCGTTGAAGGCCCCCACGATGCGCCAGGCCATCGACCGCCTCGCGGATCGGGCACGCTCGGAGGGCTGGTCCCATGAGCAGTTCCTCGCCGCCTGCCTCGAGCGGGAGGTCACCGCGAGGTCCGCGCACGGCGGAGAGCTGCGCGTGAAGGCCGCGAAGTTCCCCGCCCGCAAGTCCCTCGAGGAGTTCGACTACGCCCACGCCTCGAGCATCAAGCGCGACCAGATCGCCCACCTCGGAACTCTGGACTTCATCACCGCGAGAGAGAACGTGATCTTCCTCGGACCGCCCGGCACCGGGAAGACCCACCTCGCCACTGGCCTGGCGATCAAGGCCTGTCACGCCGGGCACCGCGTCGAGTTCGCGACCGCCGCCGAATGGGTCACCCGCCTGGCCGACGCCCACCACGCGGGCAGGTTCCCCGACGAGCTCAAGCGCCTGGGCCGGATCCCGCTGCTGATCATCGACGAGATCGACTACCTGCCCTTCGAACCCGAGGCAGCGAACCTGTTCTTCCAGCTCATCTCCGCCCGCTACGAAAGGGCGTCCGTCATCGTCACGTCGAACAAGCCCTTCAGCCGCTGGGGCGAGGTCTTCGGCGACGACACCGTCGCCGCCGCCATGATCGACCGCCTCGTCCACCACGCCGACATCGTCCCCATCAAAGGCGACAGCTACCGCCTCAAGGACCGCGACCTCGGCCGCACCCCACCCGCCAAGACCGAATAGCCACCGAGAGGGGTCAATTTTCGATCATCGCCAGGGGGTCAGTTTTCAGTCGGCGTTGACAGGCCCACCCTCTGCAACGCTTACGGCGCCAATTCGGGCACGTGGTGGACGACTCGCTTCGTCAGAGCAAGCGTGCCGAGTTCAGCTGAAGCGCCGGGCATGAGGTCCGTGGATTCTCGACGTGGGAGTCGCGGAATGCCCCGGAACAAGGCGCAGATATGGCCGAACATGCCGGGGTAGCCCGGAGTATGCACGAGTAAGAGCGTAGGCTCAGGGGGCTTGCGAACGGCTCGTAATGCGTAGGTCCGGGGCTCAATTCCCCGAGGCTGCTCGCGGTCGAAAACCGTTGCGCTTCAACTGGCTACGTCGATGGGGGACTTCAGTCAAGGTGTCCGCATCGTCCGTTGCAGCGCCGCCGATGCCCCGGTCTTGAGACTAATCCCGCTGATTTCCTCGCGGAATGCGTGGGCGTGCGCTAGTCGTCGGCAGTTCAGTCCGGCGTAGGAAGCGATCGGCAGGTCGGCGCCTCGATGGGCCCGCCACGCCGGTTAGGAGGCCGAACCTGGGCGCTCCTAGCGGCGGACTGTGTGGCGCGGGCCGCGATCGCTGACCGTGACTCGGGCAAGGCTCGGCCTGCGCTGATCGCGACATCCGCTACGTGGCCGCGAGCTCCGCCGCGGTGCGGGCCCACAGGCGGCGAGGGGGATTGTGCATGAGGTACTCGAACGACTCGTGGAGAACGTCGACGAGTGGAGTCGGCACGGGGACGAGCCCATGCTCGACCAGTCGCGAACCGTCCAGAACGTAGGGCACGTCGGGGAAGGGGAAGACGTGATCTGCTGTGTTGAATGGCGTTCCGTCCGGGGGACGACTGACGTGTCGGACCTGGGGTGTTGTGCCGCTCATCTCCGCGAGGAGGTGAACGAGCCCAAGGCTTGAGACGCAGTTTGGTCCGGTCGCGTTGAACGCGTGGAAGCCGGTTGGGAGGGGGTGGACCACGGCACGCGCGAACATCTGCCCGATCTCGTCGTACGACACCATGTGAAGGAGGGCCTGCCCATCGCCCGGGATGAGGATCTCAACCCCGTCGAGGAGTCGATTGAGTATGAACTCCTCGCGGGGGGCGTAGTTGCCCGGGCCGAGCACATAGGGAGGCCTGAAGGCGACGGTCACGTGCGACGGACGCCGCTCGCGGAGCAGGCGCTCACACTCCAGCTTCTCCACTCCATACTGCCCCCAAAGGGGCCAGGGGCCGGAAGGCGCGTCCTCGACCCAGGGGAAGATGGGACTCGGCTCGTAGACGGCCCCTGTTGAGCAGTGCACCCAGCGCGGCACGTCCCCCACGACCTCCAGAAGTTCAGCGCACTGCTGAGCGGTGTACGCGGACATGTCGACGACCGCGTCCGGCTCGGACTCCCTGACGGCCGCGAGCACTCGCGGGTCGGAGCGGTCGCCGATGATCTCCGCCGCGCCAGAGGTGGCCGAACCCGCGTGGCTTCCCCTGTGCACGATCGTGACGTCGTGGCCATCGCGGACGAGGTTTGAGACGATCCGCCGGCCCATGAATCTCGTGCCGCCCAGAACTGTGACTCTCATGCGGTGCTCCATTCCGTGGTCGTCGACCTCAGCCATGCCATGCCCGCACGCGTCGCCTCAACCTCGTCGGGCCAGTCCTCGGTGAGGGCGACGTACTCGAGGGCGAGGATGCCGCGGAAGGTAGCCACTCGAAGCTGATCCAGCAGGTCCTTCAGCGGAATGGAGCCGTACCCCGGAGGCACGCACGGCTCCCCGGCAGTGGCCTCGTCGCGCAGCACACGGAGCGGAAGGTCACGGATGTGCAGCATCCTGAGCGAGCCTCGGAGGGCATCCGCCGCCAACAGGGGATCGTCCAGGACGCGGACAGCATTGGCCACATCGAGCACGACGCCCATCCCGGGGTGGCCCGTCACCTCAATGATCTCGAGGAGTTCGGTCACCGTGTTGTCGGCGTGCGTCTCGATCGCGAGGGCCACGCCGTAGGTCTCGGCGATCGTGCACGCCGCGCGAAGGAGAGGTGCGAGCAGCTCGAGCCGTTGGTCGAAGGACGTCTCGAGTCTCGTTCGAGGTCCGCCGATCACGATGCGCATGAGGTTCGCCCCTACGGTCTCTGAGTGTCGGCACCAGGCGGCGAGATCGTTCAGGCGCTCCGGGCGGCGCCCGCCGTCTAGCCCGAGATCCCCGCCCCACGAGAACATCGCCGCCGGGCCTGTACGGATCACCCCCACCGCGGCAGCACATGCGGCACTGGAGGAGTCCGGCAGGAACATCGTCTGGTAACTCACGATGTCCGGGCTCAGCTCAGCCACCGCCTGAACGAGCTCAGAAACGGTCCATGTCGTGCACGGGGGTCTACGTGTCGTCCGTTCGACCCCGAACCTGCGGTGGAAGGTGTACGTGTCAACACCCAGCAGCGGCATGGGGACCTCCGCCCCAGTTCGGGTGCCGGGCCAACGGTGTGACCGTTGCCGACATCCAGGGCCAGAACGGAAGCGAGGTCAAGGCCTCGTGGAGAGCGTCTGCATCTGGCACCCGCCAGATCGAGCACGATGCTCGGCGCCCAGGAAGGCGCCACAGCCCAGTGATGATGCCCAGGTTCTGGAGCTCCTGCGAGCGCTCGGCCTCGCGTAGCCGAAGGCTCGCCAGCTCTTCGTCGGGGAGCGGGGGCACGTCGAAGTCGAGGACGACGAGGTACTCGTTCACTCTGCTACCAATTGACGAGGTCGCGGGCACTGATCCGGATGTCGTCGACTGAAGGCAACCATTCCCGCTCAAGGCTGGCCGCATAGGGCGCCGGCGTGTCGGGCGTGCTGATCAGCATCGGGGGAGCGTCGAACAGTTCGAAGTGATGCTGGACCATGCGAGCGATCAGGGATGCCCCCCACGAGCCAGCTTGAACGGTCTCCTGCACAACCATGAGTCGTGCGGTCTGCTCCAGACTCGCCCGTACTGCTTCATCGTCGAAGGGGATGAGTGTGCGGGGGTCGATCACCGTGACCTCGATGCCATCCTGCGCGAGGAGTTCGGCCGCTTCGACGGATCGGTGACGCATCTGCTGCGTCGCGACGATCGTCACGTCGCTGCCCCGGCGCACAACGTCGGCCACGCCCAGCCGGAGCGGCTCGGCGTCGCGCGGGATGGGTCCCTTGAGTGCGAAGAGGTTCTTGTGCTCGAAGACCAGCACCGGGTCGTTGTCACGAATCGCCGCACGCAGGAGCAGGTAGAGGTCGGGGACCGTCGCCGGCACGGCGATCTTCAGCCCGGGGATCGACAGGAACCAGTTCTCGGCCGCCTGGCTGTGCTGAGCCGCGAAACCGGCGCCCGCACCATTGGCCATCCTGATGGTGACAGGCAGGTGGGCCTGCCCTGCCGTCATGTACCGGTACTTGGCCAACTGGTTGGCGATCTGGTCGAAGCAGACGCCCGCGAAGTCCGCGAACATGATCTCGGCGACAGGCCGCAGACCGCACAGCGCGGACCCGATTGCGGCCCCGACGATCGCCTGCTCGGAGATGGGGGTGTCGCGCACGCGCCTGGCGCCGAACTCCTCGAACAGGCCAGCCGTGGTCTTGAAGGCCCCGCCAGCAGCGCCCACGTCCTCACCGAGAAGGAGAACCGAGTCGTCCTCGCGCATCGCGTCGGCCAACGCGACTGCAATGACCTTGCGGTAGTTGATCTCGTCGCTCATGCCCACACATCCTTTGCCAGCTCGTCGAGGGGCGGCTCGGGCATGGCCAAGGCCGTCTCGAGGGCGACGTCCACGTCGTGCTGGGCCGCTTGCCGAACAGCGTCGAGATCAGCCTCGGACCATCGGGCGAGCATGGACTGTTCGAGAAGCAGAATCGGATCCTTCGCAAGCCACCGGTCGAGCTCGCCCGCGGGACGGTAGGTGGCGGGGTCGCTGCGCGAGTGTCCGACCTGCCGGTACGTGTCCGCCTCGATGAGAGTGGGCCCGTCCCCGGCTCGAGCGCGCTGGACAGCGCTCTGCGCCACGCTGCGCACCGCCGCCACATCGTTGCCGTCGACGAGGACGCCAGGAATGCCGTAGGAGTCCGCGCGCCGGGCCAGTCGATCGATGGGTGTCGTTGCTCGCAGAGGGCTGTACTCCCCGTACTGGTTGTTCTCGATGACGAAGACAGCAGGCAGCTTCCAGATCGCTGCAAGATTGAGGGCTTCGTGGAATGCGCCGATGTTCGTGGCACCGTCACCGAAGAAGCTCACCGCGACTCGATCGTCCCCCACGTACGAGCTCGCTAGCGCGGCACCGACGGTGATGGGCAGGTGGGCACCAACGATGGCATTGCTGCCGATCGCCCCGACGCTGAAGTCGGCGAAGTGCATGGAGCCGCCCTTGCCTCGGCACAGTCCGCCCACCCTGCCGAGGAGCTCGCCAAAGCATGCGTCTAGCGCTGCTCCCTTCGCGATGACGGCGCCGTGGCCACGGTACGTGCATGTCATGGTGTCGACAGGGCGCAACGTCGAGCAGACCCCGACGGTGACGGCCTCCTGTCCCTGGCACAGATGGGTGCTGCCGCGCACGAGATTCTGCGAGAACAGGTCCATGACCTTGTCCTCGAACATCCGGATCCGCAGCATCATGGCGAGGAGGTCGACCGCATCGTCAGGCGGGCCCTGGTCCAGTGAGGCAGTTGCCTCCATGCTGATCGTCACGTCTCCTCATTCCTCATTGATGACGGGGTCACTCGGCTGCAGATCGCAGGAGGTCGCGCAGTGCGATGGTCTCGGTGAGATTGTCGACCCGGTTGCACTCGTACCATTCCGACCAGACGTACTCGGTGGCCACCCAGCCTGCGTAGTCGAGGTCGGCCAGCGTCCTCGAGATCGCCCGGAAGTCGATGACGTTGTCGGTCATGGATGCCTGCAGTTGACTCGGGGTGCCCCCCCGAGCCTGAATGTGACGTGCGTGCGGGAGCAGGCGATCGACCGCGGACTGAGGTTCGCCGCCACGGATGTAGTGGGCGTGGTCCAAGGTCAGGCTGAGTCCGGGAGTGCGCGCGAGAAGCGCCTCGGTTGAGGCCACCGTGGGGATGAGGCTCTCGATGTGGGGCTCGACGGACAACCCAAGGCCGCGCTCCTGCGCTGCAAGAACCAGCCTCGCCAGAGACTCGGCAGCGCGGTCGAGGGACGCCTCCCGCCCGTCCCCGAAGAGCGCGCCCGGAAGCACGGTCATTCCGGGCGCGCCCAGCGCTGCGGCCAGATCCAGATTGACTGTGAGCTGGTCGAGTACCTGTGCTCGGACGGACGCTGTCGGATGGTTGACGGCCCGGCTCGTGAAGTCTCCGCTGACCTGGACGAACACATCTGCGACGGGCAGTGCGACAGCGTCCAGGACAGGTCGGAGTTCTGCAACGAGTGGTGGGACGTCAAGCGGACGTACAGCTGGCTGAATCTCGCTGCGCCCAGCAAACAGGCCGAGGTCGACTCCCGAGAACCCCAGCATCGCCACCAGTCGCAGGGCCTGTGCATGGGGCAGCGAGGGGAAGCTGTAATTTGCGCAACTGAGTTTCACGGCATCCTCTGGAAACGATTCTAGAATTCAGTCATGGTAGCGAGTAGAGTGCCGTCAATCAAGGGCGAAGGGGCCTGATACATCACATTGGAAACGATTGCGAGAGTCGAATGGAACGAGCATGCTTCATCATCGAGATCAAGCCGGGCCTGGAGCTGGAGTACGAACGGCGCCACGAAGAGGTGTGGCCGGACCTCCTGGCCGTCCTGGCCGCCTCGGGAGTACGCAACTACACCCTCTTCCGTCGAGGCTCGATGGTCGTCGCCTACTGCGAATGCCACCCATCGGTGTCGGAGTCGTTCGGACGCGTTGGGAGGGCGGACGTCAATGCGCGATGGTCGCAATGGTTCGAAGACGTGATCGAGCGCCTCACTGACTCGGAGGGGAACCTCCTCTGGGCGGCCGAGGTCTGGCATCAGGACCTCAGCAGTCAGTAGGTAAGCCACCCACCAGAGACATTGAGCACGGTCCCGGTGACGAACTTCGAGTCGGGGCCGGCGAGGAAGAGGGTCGGCCCTACGAGGTCATCGGGCTCGGCAATTCTGCCGAGGGGCGTTGCGGCCACCACTGCATCGATGTCGCCCTGCGTCGACTGGTCCAGGAGCATTGCCGTGCGGATCAGGCCGGGCGCGATGGCGTTGACCGTGATGCCAGCGGCACCGAAGGTGCGGGCCATCCCTCGCGTCATGGTGACGAGCCCACCCTTGGTCGTCGCATAGACGACGGAGTCGCCGTAGCCGCCGGTCCAGAATGACTGAGACGCGAAGAGAACTAGGTTTCCGGGTGTTGCCCGCTCTCGCATGTGGATAGCCACCGCACGGGCGAGGAAGAAGGATGCCCGCAGATTCACCTGATGCTGGAAATCCCAGTCGTCGCCGCTGACATCCTCTATCGGCTGTCTGCGCAGGACAGCGGCCGTGTGCACGAGAGCATCGACGTGGCTCCACTCTTCATCGGCCAGCGCGAGGAGTCGAGCAGGCGATTCCGGCTCACGCAGATCGAGCGGGAGAACTCGCACGTCTCCCCTCATGCCCTCGGCGAGCTGACTGAGGGCATGAGGGTCGGTGTCCGTCAGGACGAGCCGGTACCCGGCCTCGGCCATGGCATGCGCCACGGCTGCTCCGGTACCGCCTGCAGCACCGGTGAGGATTGCCGTTCGTGCGCGTTTGGTCAACGAACGGTCCACTTGTCGATGTAGTCCTGGTTGAGCTCCCAGCCGAAGCCGGGGGCGTCCGACAAGGTCAGACTCCCATCCACAAGGGGCGGGCGATTCAGGATCATGTTCCACCAGAACGGATCGCGATCCGGGTGGAAGCACTCCGCGTACGTCCCATGAGAGATCGACGTCAGCAGGTGCGTCGAGACCTGCGGCTCCTCGTGGTGACCCATCTCGACATCGTATGCGTGAGCGATGGCCGCAGTGCGTCGCCAGGCGGTTGGCCCGCCTGACCAGGATGCGTCGAAATTGCAGACGTCCACGCTTCCCGTCTCCATCAGGTCGCGACAGCCTGACGAGGAGAACTCGCTCTGGCCGGCGCAGACGGGAATCCCACCGATGGCACGGACGTCTCGCAGTGCGCGCTTGTCGTTCATCCACTGAACAGGCTCTTCGAACCACCGAATGCCCGCCCCCTCGATGCGGCGGCACAGGTCGATGGCCTCGTTCACCGTGTAGCCCTGATTGGCGTCGATCGCGATGACCCAGTCGTCGCCGGCCGCGGCGCGAGCGGCTAGGACGCGCTCGGCGTCCTCCTGGGGGGTCCTTCCGCCGACCTTGAACTTGATGCCAGCGAGTCCGGCCTCCTTGTAGAAGCCGATCTCATCGTGGATGGAACCAAGCGGCTCACCGTAGTAGCCACCGATCGCGATCATCTCTATCGTGTTGCGGTAGCCGCCCCATAGGCGCCAGAGAGGCTGCCCGAGCGCCTTGCCGACGGCATCCCAGACAGCGGTGTCTACCGCAGCCAAGGCCACGAGTCCCAGTCGCCGGTCGCGCAGGATGTCGAAGGTGGCAGGAAAGGAACGGGCCCAGACCTGCTCAGTGCGCAGCGCATTGAGGCCCCGGATCCTCGGCAGGATCTCCTTGTGGATGATGGCTTCAAGCTCTGGAAGGGACTTGTCCTCGTCGCCCACGTACGCCTCGCCGACGATCCCATCGGACGTCGTCAGCCTGATGACCAAGGTGGCCCGATTCGTCATGTGGTAGTAGCTGCCCTTGAACTCCCGTACCAAGGGTGCAATCACTGGCGTCGTCGTAATGCCGGTGATTGACAGCCCTCCGTGGTCGTCAGCGAAGTGGGTCGCACCGATCTCGTGGCCAGTCGTCACGACAGGCCTCCTTATCAGGATCAGGCTGGGAACGATTCCAGCAATTCTTTGGGACTGTACCGGCAAAACTCCGGCCCAGCAAGACGAGTTCCCAGATTCTCGTCGCCGAATGTCGGAACCCCTTGCATGGCAGCCGAATTCGACAGCCACGCAGAGCCACTGGGCAGTGTGAGCGCGCCGGCGGTGGCACGGTATCCAACTGGAAAGGATTCCAGTCGAGGCTAAGGCAGGTCGGTCCTCGGTCGGGCTCATCAGATGCCGCGGAGGCCGCGTGGCCGGCATGCCCAGGGCGGGAACTGAGGGGCCTTGACGGAGTCTGCCTCACGGCCGGCCCGCGACGGCCGCACTCAGCGGCAAACTGGTAACGATTCGATAGCGGCGCCGCCTACCGTGAGGGGTGAGTTGCCCTTGTGGAACATACCTTGCGGAAGGTACTTGACAACGGGGACTCGTCTGCTGTGAGAATGGCGGAAACGATTCCAGAACGGCGACCGTGAGTCTTCCGGACTCGATGGATCTTCCGACCTGGCCCTCGTTGCGACGACCACCCACGCACTAGCGATGCAACCGCCCGCTTCGACCACCCGAGGAGCACAGTGAGCCTCAGCACCGCGAGTCTGCGGAAGTCCTACGGTGCCAGTCGGGCGCTGAACGGGGTCAGCTTCAGCGCGGCCTCGGGGCGAGCGCATGGGCTCGTTGGGGCGAACGGAGCAGGCAAGTCGACACTCGTGAAGATCCTGTCGGGTGCTATACGTCCGGACAGCGGATCCTTGACGGTAGGCGACTGGACGGGTTCAGCCCTCACCCCTCGGTTGGCGCAGCACCTGGGCATAGCCACCATCTACCAGGACCCAGGACTCGCGCCCACGTTGGGCATCGCGGAGAACATCCTCCTCGGACGTGAGCGTCACCGCTTCGGGGCGCTCCTGGCAACGGGCTCGCAGATGTCGGACGTCAAGGACTGCCTTGACCATGTGGGGCTCACGAGGCCGCTGAGGACCCCGGCAGGTGCGCTGACACCCGCCGACCAGCAGCTGCTCGAGATCGCCAAGGCCGTCTACCGTCGCGCGAGCACCGTGATCATGGATGAGCCGACGGCCGCCTTGGGCGATGCAGATCGCCAGCGGCTCTTCGAGGTCGTCCGTCGAATGCGCTCGTCTGGTGTCTCGATCATCTACGTCTCCCACCATCTGCAAGAGGTCATCGATCTCTGCGATGACGTCACTGTGATGCGGGGTGGCGAGGTAGTGCTCCAAGCGTCGACTCACGATACGTGTGTCGACGATCTTGTGACGGCGATGATCGGGCACACGATCCCTCCTCGCAAGGCGGAGGCGCAGCCGCTTGGCGAAGTTGCACTCTCGTGTCGGGGTCTCAGCCAGGCCGCAGGACTGCATGACGTCAGCTTCGACGTGCGTGAAGGCGAGGTCCTCGGAATCTCAGGCCTCGTGGGCTCCGGTCGATCGCGGCTGGCGCGTGCCATCTTCGGCATCGAGCCCATCGACGCGGGAACCATGACGCTGTACGGGCGGCCGTACCAGCCCCGCAGTCCACGCGAGGCTGTGAAGCGCCGTGTCGGCCTGGTTCCCGAGGACCGGAAGCGCGATGCGCTCCTCATGTTCCTCAGCGCGGGCAAGAACATCACGCTCCCAAGGATCCCTGTGAGGCACCTGGGCTGGATCCGGCTGAGGTCCGAGGCGGGCATCGCCAAGAAGTGGATAGCCCAGTTGGGGATTCACCCCCCCAATCCACGTACGCCACCCGCCGCCATGTCCGGAGGCAACCAGCAGAAGGTTGTCATCGCCAGATGGATCCAGGCCGGTTCGCGACTCCTGATCCTCGACGAGCCGGGGCAGGGGGTTGATGTCGGGGCCCGCGACCAGATTCTGACCGCCATTCGGGCGGCGGCTCGTGGTGGAGCAGCGGTGATCCTGATCTCGCAGGAGGTCGAGGAGCTGCAGCAGATTGCTGACCGCGTGCTCGTGATGCGCAAGGGCCGCATCGTCGGCGAGATCACTCGCGACGACATCAGCGAAGAGACCGTCATCCCCCTCGCCATGGGGTCGATGGAGCACGCCCCAGGGAAAGGAAGCCCGGTATGACCGTTGACAGTGTTACGCACCCGACTGCGCAGAGGGGCGATGCTCTCCGGCCATGGCTGCAGGAGCACCGAGCGAAGCTGGCGCTGGTGGGCGTCATCCTCCTGATCGTCGTGATCACCTCTACTCGGTCTCCGGTCTTCTTCACGTGGGGCAACCTCCAGAACATCCTCGTACAGGTCTCGGTGGTGGGGATCCTCGCGCTGGGGACGACACTCCTGATGGTCTCGGGTGGAATCGACCTGTCCATCGGCTCGGGGGTCTCCCTGTGCGGCGTGGTCATGGCGTCGCTCATGGCCCTGGGGTGGTCACCGCTCAGCGCCGTGGCGCTCGCGGTCGTGATGGCGACCGCGATCGGTGCGAGCACGGGGTTCCTGGCGGCGAAGTCGGACAACCACCCCTTCGTCCTGACGCTCGGCGTCCTGACCCTGCTTCAGGGCCTCGCCTTCATCGTCTCCATTGGACCGGTCACGGACATCCCGGCCAGTTTCATCGACATCGCGTATCTCAAGCCGCTGGGCATCCCGGTGCTCATCTGGATCTTCGCTGCCGTGGCCGTCGCCGTCCATGTGATCCTGCGCTACACGACACTGGGACGCTGGCTCTACGCCATCGGCGCATCGGAAAGCGCCGCGAGGTTGGCTGGAATCCGCGTGCACGTCGTCAAGGTGACCGTCTACGCGATCAGCGGACTCCTCGTGGGAGTGGCCGCAGTTCTCATGACAGCGCAACTGTCATCGGCCCAGCCCCAGATGGGAATGGGCCTTGAACTGGCCGCCATCGCCGCAGTTGCAGTCGGCGGCACGCCACTGTCCGGCGGTCGCGGGGACGTGCTGGGAACTCTGCTGGGCGTTCTCCTGATCGGGCTCATCGGCAACTCCCTGAACCTCCTCTCCATCAGCAGCAGCTGGCAGTACGTACTGCAAGGAGGTGTGATCATCGTCGCCGTTCTGGCGCAGAGGAAGTCCTAAACCCAATTCTCCTTACGCAAAGGAATATCTCATGCAGCGCATCAAGAAGAAGTCAGTCATCGCCATCGGCGCGGTAACCGCAGTGACGCTCCTGCTCGGGGCCTGCGGGAGTTCATCGTCGGAGGACACGTCGAGCGCTCCGGCCGCGAGCAGCGAAGCGGCGTCGAGTGCCCCGGCCGCATCGGAAGAGGCCTCCGAGCCGGCAGAGCCCGCTGGGCTCGAGGGCTCACTGCAGGGCAAGAACATCGCCTACATCCAGCCAGGAGCCGCGGAGTACTACGTGCGCTCGGCAGAGGGCGCCGTGGCGGCTGTCGAGGATCTCGGCGGGACGGCCAAGGTCTACGACTCGGCCTTCGATCCCACCAAGGAGCTCGCCAACGTCAAGTCGGCCATCCTGGAGGGTGTCGACGGGATCGTGCTGTTCCCGCTGTCGGATGCCAGCGCCAAGGCCGAGCTGCGACTCGCCAACGAGGCGGGCATCCCCATCTCGGTGCTGTACGGCTACTCCGAGGAGAACGCCCCGAATGGGGCCGGCTTCGTGCAGGTTGACTTCTTCAACTACGCCAAGGCACTCGGCGAGGCGTTCGCCAAGGAGGTTCCGGAGGGGCCGATCGCCATCGTCTCGGGAACCCTCGGGCGCAGTGAGGTCACCGCATTCCGCGACGGTTTCGTGAGCGGGTTCGGCGACGAGTCCCGCATCGTTGAGGAGATTCCGGGCGACTACAGCCGGGACAAGGCCTTCCAGGCGACGCAGGACATCATCACGAAGCACCCCGACCTCGCCGGTCTTGTCGTGGGCAACGAGGACATGGCTGTCGGTGCCGTCTCCGCTCTCGGCGACATGGCTTCGCAGGTCAAGGTTGCAACGCAGAATGGCTCGCCGGAGGGCAACCAGTTCCTGAATGACGGCAAGTTCGCCGTCACGGTGGGCGCCTCGCCGTCCCAGGAGTCTGCCCTCGCAGTGAACTTCCTCGCGCAGACCCTCGGTGGGACGCCTGCGGTGGAGAAGCTGTGCTACACCCCGTGGGCAATCAACACCCCGGGAGCCATCAGCTCCGTTGACTGGGCTCCGACGCCTGAGGTCATCGCTAGCGCGCTGACGCTTCCGCCGGCCTGCTCCACTCAGTAGCCGCTGATCGGTGGCGCGGGTTCCCGGGAGTCGCCTCGGCGGTCCAGGGAACCCGCGCCGCGGATCGGCTCGGTCGGGCGCGGCGGGTGGCGGCACAACAGGAAACGTTTGCATGGCCGAACTATCCGAATGATGCAGTCCCGATCATGAATAAATGTGAAGCAATATGCGATTTCCCTTGACAACTGCGCTGGGGCGTCTTGAGAATGTAGGAAACGTTTCCAGAAATCCCCAGTGTTCCGTTCATTCGTATCATGGAGGTAGACATGCAGAAGAAGTTGCGCCTCGGCGTTGTCGGGTGCGGGTTGGCGGCCTCGAAGCTGCACGGCACTGGGTACAAGGAACTGGACGAGATCGAGCTCGTCGCGTGCACCGATCGGGAGCGCAACTTCGAGTCGCGCACGGTTCCGGTCGCGGCCGAGTTCGGCGCCCGCGCCTACAAGAACGTTGACGAGATGCTGACGGATGACTCCATTGAGGCCGTCGACGTCTGCGTCAAGGAGCCTGGGCACTTCGAGATCGCGCGCAAGGCCCTTCTGGCCGGCAAGCACGTGCTCTGCGAGAAGGCCCTCACCGATAATCTTGACAGTGCGCGCGAGCTGGAGTCGCTCGCCCGCGACAAGGGCCTGAAGTTCATGGTGAACTACAACTACCGGTACATGGCCACGGTCGTGGAGCTCAAGTCGCGCATTGACGCGGGTGAGTTCGGTGACCTTGCGTTCCTCAGCATCTGCGGGCACGGCTACACCTTCCATCACAGCATCGACCTGATGCGGTACCTCTGCGGAGAGGTCACTGCCGTGCAGGGGACGTACATCCTCGATGGGAAGCCGTTCCTCTACCCCTTGGGAGACTGGGTATACACGGCTCCACATGCGAAGGCGGCGATCTTCCGCTTCGAGAACGGCGGCCTGGGGACGATCACCGGCACCGACAAGGTGGCGAACGACTTTCCGCTCATGTCGCTGACGTACGCAGGGACCAAGGCGCAAGCCGCGTACCCGGATCTCGTCGGGGACATGAACCACATCGGCGACGAGGGGTCCTTGTTCAACAGGACCTTCCCCCTGGTCCTGAAGGACTTCGCCCAGTCCATCTTCGACGACGTGACTCCGCCGATCACGGCCCGCGACGGGATCCGCGCCCTCGAGCTCGAGGACGCGATCTCCCAGTCTCACCGGCTCAACACCACCGTTGCCCCGTACCACCTGATCGATGAGGAGTAGAACGACATGACCACGACTTCTGGAGCCCCGAAGGTCTACATGGGCAGCTGGTGCTTCACGTTCGGCTTCGAGCGCCCGGCATCCCTTGAGACCGTCATCAAGGTCCTGTCCGCCTTCGGATTCGACGGCATCTCGATCGGGGCGGGTTTCGCGGACCACGCGCCGGTCGACAGGTTCCCGGACAAGGCCTCGCGTGCCGGCCTCGTCGACCTCGTCCATCGCCATGGCTTGGAGATCGCAGGGTACGCCCCCGACCCCTACTGCATGCCGTGGGCGACGGGTGACGCGTCCGTCCTGGCCGCGTACGAGACGTACTTCAGTGACTCCCTGGCGCTGGCGTCCGACATCGGTGCACCGGTGATGCGCGTCGATCCGGGTTCCTTCGGCCCGCTCGCGCGGGACGCCGACTACCAGGGCATCTGGGATCGGGTCGTGACTACGTTCTCAAAGCAGGCTGCCATGGCGGCCGAGCGTGGAATCGTGCTCCTGTGGGAGCCGGAGACGGGTCAGGTCTTCGTCAAGCCGTCCGAGATCGTCGGCATCCTCGACGCAGTGGACTCGCCGAACCTGATGATCAGCTACGACTTCGCGCACGCACAGGCCATCGCGGTCATGGGGCACAACCAGGTGCAGCCCGTGGAGAAGCCCGAGAACGGGCAGGTCGAGTTCATCGGCATGCTGCGCGGGCGGATCGGTGATGTCGGATTCAACGACAACGACAACAACACCTACGAGAACCTCTTCGGATCCCATCTGGGCCTCGGCCGTGGAACCCTCGACCTCGACGCGATCACTGCGGCGATCATCGACTCGGGCTTCAGGGGTCCCTGGTGGGGTCTCGACACGATCCCGATGTCGCCCATCGTGTGGACTGACGCCTGGAACGGCCTTCCGACAGTGCGCGCACTGCTGGACCGTCACCTCTAGGCACCGGCACACCCGACTGATCCTGTCGAGGGGTCGTTACCCTCAAGACACGTAGTCGGGGTCTCCATCCTTGGAATATCGCAGGATCGATCGTCGAGAGAGGGCGGGCACGGTCCATGTCACGGCCACGTATTGGAGTCATCGGGGCCGGGGCATGGGCCGTGTCCGCACACCTGCCGGCGATCAAGGCCCGCATGAGTGAGGTCGACCTCGTGGCGGTCAGCGGCTCAGCAGCCCATATCCGGCGGATTGCCGACTCGTTCGACTGTCCCATCGCCTCAGCCGACGTCGAGGACGTTCTGTCTGCGGGATGCGACGGCATCGTCGTGTCGAGTCCGGGAGGGCTCCACTTCCTGCACGGCATGCGCGCCCTTGACGCCGGCGCTCATGTGCTCTGCGAGAAGCCCATGACTCTCGACCCTGCCGAGGCATGGGCCCTCACTGACGCCGCCCGCGTGAAGGATCGACTCCTGACCGTGAGTTTCGGATGGAACTTCATGCCGATTGTCCGGGACGCCGTGCGGCTCCTTGAGGAGCAGCCGATCGGCGACCTGGAGCAGCTGTCCATCTCCATGTCCTCCCAAACCCGTGAACTGCTGCTCAACACGGGCTCCTACCCGGACGCGACGCCGGAGACCGTCCCGGAGCAGAGCACCTGGACCGACCCGAGACTCGCGGGCGGCGGGTACGGGCAGGCGCAGCTCAGCCACGCCCTGGCACTGGCGTTCGCCCTCGTCGATGAACCTGTCCGGGACGTGTTTGCATGGATGCGTGCGCCGGTCGCGGGGTCGGTGGAGTTGCACGACGCCGTCAGCATGCGTTTCGCGAACGGCGCAGTGGGGAGCGTGTCCGGCGGATCGGCTCATCTTGGGGCGAACGGCAACAAGCATCACCTGTCGGTGCGCGGCATAGGGTCTAGTGGTCAGTTCCTTGTAGACGTGGATCGCGAGGCAGTGGTGGTGTACTCGGAGGGACAGGAGACCGCACTCAACCTGGCCGCGAACGCGGGCGCATATGTGCCGTCGGGACCGGTCAACGGCCTTCTCGATCTCATACTGGGGAGGACCAGCATGAACCCGGCCCCAGGTGCCCTCGGCGCGCATACGGTCGATGTCCTGGACGCCGCGTACCGGAGCGCTCGTGAGGGTGGCCCTGTCGCTTGCTCTGGTCGATGGTGACACCGACGGCAGTCCGCATCGCGCGGCTCGAGGCTTGGACGGTCCCCTACGCCGAGCCCAATGATCACGATGTCACGCGGTGCGTCACGCTCGTCCGCATCACGACCACCGAGGGTGTCGAGGGGTGGGGCGAGTGCGTCACCCTGTTCACGGAGGCTGCGGTCTCGTGCACCGCCCTGATCCATGGGTGGCGAGATTTCCTCGTGGGTGTGGAGGCGACACCCGAGGCGGTACTGCACGCCATCCAGGCGCAATGGTGGTGGTACGGAGTAGGGGGGATCGCGTCCTTTGCGCTGGCCGGCATCGACATCGCGATCTGGGACGCGCTGTCCCGCGCTCGGGGAGTGTCGCTCCTGGAGGCGATCGGCGGCCCGGCCCAGCGCGAACTGCCTGTGTTCGTCTCCTCACATGCAGCCCTGTCCGATCTCGGCGCCGAGGCGGAGCGATGGGCCACGTGGGTGGCGGAGCGCAGCGCCTCGGGCGTCAAGGTCGGATTCGGCAAGCGCGGCGACGCCCACCTCGGCTTCGACCACGACCGGGACCTGCTGTTCATGGGGCTGCTGAGGGAGGCGGTCGGTGTCGACACCAAGATCTGCATCGATCTCGGCGTGCGCAATCGCTGGACGGTCGATGAGTCAGTCCGACGCGTGAGGGCGCTGGAGGCATACGGACTCCACTGGATCGAGGAGCCCCTCGGACACGACAACCCCGCCGGGTATCGACACCTGAAGGACTCGACGGCGACACTGATCGCGTACGGGGAGCGGGAGTGGACAGTCTCGGGAATCAGGAGAATCGCCGAGAGCGGGACCGTCGATGTCGTGGGGATCGACCCAGGACGCGTGCAAGGGGTGTCGGGATTCCTTGAGGCCGCTGACTTCCTGACCGGCCGTGGAGTGCAGGCGAATGCTCACGCATTCTCCGGTCCCATCATCTACGCCGCAGGCGTGGCGTTGTCGCTGGCGACACCGGCTTGTCGTCAGATCGAGGTCACCCCTCGCCGCAACCAGCTCTTCGAGATTCTTGAGCAACCGATCGCGGACGAGGTCGACGGGAAGGTCCGAGCGCTGACCGGCCCGGGGCTGGGCATCAGGGTCGACGCTTCGAGGGTCGTCGAGATGGCCCTTCCCGACTAGCCTCGCGGCGCCGCGCAGCTCTCGCCGCGGACGAAGGTGGTCGGCAGCTCGACGGTCCTTGGTGTTCCCCCGTTGATGAGCTCCAGCACAAGCTCGGCCCCGAGAGTTCCCATGTTCACCGGATCCCTCGTGACGCAGGCCAATGACGGCGAGATGAACTCGGCCAGCGGGACGTTGTCGAGAGTGACGAGGCTGACGTCATCGGGCACCTTCAGGCCGAGCTCCACGAGCGCGGCCATCACCCCCTGCAGGATCTGATTGCCCCCGACGATGATCGCCGTAGGCGGCGAAGCGGAGCCCATCAGGGTCTTGCACGCGTCATAGCCGTGGGACGCGGAATAGGACCCGCCGCGCACCACCACGGTGGCTTCCTTGACGCGTCGGATCGCCTGTCGGACGGCGTTCGCACGTTCGCGAGCCGGACGGACCCGTGGCGCACCGTTGATGAGGGCCAGCTTGCGATGACCCAGATCAAGGAGGTGATCGACTGCGGCGGCCATTCCCGACCTGTGGTCGTAGACGACGGCGCTGGCTTTGATGTTGCGGGGGAATGCTCGATCCATGAACACCAGGGCGGCGGTGAACTGCTCCAGGGCGTCGAGCGTGCGCACGTCCTCCTCGTCTGCCACCGACAGCAGAAGCCCCTCAACTCGGCGGAGCTGGAAGCTGCGGATGTAGTCAGCATCGAGCTCGGTCGATCCGTCTGAACTGCTGATGAGGAGGCTGTAGCCATTGTTGCGCAGTTCCCGGATGGCCCCTGCGGACGCAGCGGCGATGATGGGATTTGCGATGTCCACGGCCATGAAGCCGACGGATGACGTCGCGCCGCTGCGCATTCCCTGCGCGATCAGGTCCTTCTCGTATCCCAGCGCGGCAACCGCATCCATCACCCGATTGCGCATCACGGGACTCACGTCAGGGTTTCCGCTGAGCACCCGCGACACGGACGACACAGCCACGCCAGCGCGCTGGGCCACGTCCTTCATGGTTGCCGGGCGAGAGGGAGGAGTCCTTGCTTCGTCCGGTGGCGGCGAGCTAGGCGTCAAGAGCGTTCCCTTCGTCGTTCCCGGAATCAATACCAGAGTGTAGGTCTATTCCGGCTCCATCGGCTATACGCGGCGCCATTCCTTTGACGGCACGTGCGTTCCAGCGTAGTCTGAATCGAAACGATTCCAGAAGGGACGGAGCCATTCCCAACGCGTACCAGTCGCCGGCGGTGCGGCACCTTCTTCGCAGACCCGGGGCCGGGCTTGACGGCGTCGCAGGCAGCGGAGCCGGAGGCCGGGTTACCAAGAGGGACATTCTCGCGGACATCGCCAACTCCGCCAGGGATCGCTCCGGCTACCTGTCGCCACGCGTCCGCGCGACGCTGCTGGACACGGATGGACGGGGACTGCCTGCTCGCGGTTCGGGACGAGGCGGTCGCATCACCTGGCGCGACATTCAAGGCGGAGTGGGAGATTCTACGCCTCTTGCGAGTCCGGTGGGTCGGACATCCCTCAGGGGCTTACCCGTGACTGACGGGCTCTGGATCAGTGGTCTGCAACTAGCGGGCCTGCCCTCTGATGACCCGGCCGCACTGCAGCGCCGAGTCGCACTCACGGTCCTGTCGGCATTGCGTGCAGCCTCCAGCGATGTTCTTGAGGCCACCTTCAGCGTCGCTGGCTCAAACCGCGAGAGACTGGTTCGTATCACATCATTCGCGGACTTGAGTGCGGAGGCGATCCTGACTCAGCTTGAGCCGGAGGGCGCGGAATACCTCGTGTCCGTCATCTGCGACTCAGTTGTCGTCGAGCTCGCCACATCCTCGTTCGTGCAGACTCGGGGCCCCTTGACGCGTTGCCGCGCTTGCCGGTTCGCAACAGTCGCAAGGCCCTCAAGGGCTCCTGTTGTTCGTGTCGATGCTAGCGGCGGGGAGGCGTTGGGCATCGGTTGGACAGTGGCAATCGCCGCCTTCGCGACGGACTCCGTGAACCTCCCGGACGACGTGGAACGGACTCTCGGGAGGCTCACCGGGACGCTCTCGGCAGTTTCACTGCACACTTCGCCGTGATCGGTGTGGACGCCAGCTTCTGCCTTCGATCCAGGGTGCCCACCGCGGAATGCCCCGGTTTTGCCCCGGAACATGGCAGGTGCATGGCCGACTATGGCGGGGCCTGCCGGAGTATGCACGAGCAAGAGCGTGGCACTAGGGGGCTTGCGAACGGCTCGTAATGCGTAGGTCCGGGGTTCAAATCCCCGAGGCGGCTCCAAACGATTGTGCGACTGCCCGTCAGTCGCACAGCGGCTCTCAGTCGAAAATTTCACCATCGTCCAACTCACCGCGAAGATTGTTCGATGTCGAGGCGTTCGAGGATCCAGGAGCGAACGAGCGTAGATGCGGGTAGGTGCTTGGATACGGCGAGTTTTTGGATCTGATCTTCTTCCTGATCACTTAGGCGCACCGAGTACACCTTGGTGCGGTTTGGTCGTGATCCACGCGCACCTTCGGGGTATGCGTCTTCCTTCGTCTCCTCGGACTCTTGCCGCAGTTTCTCAGCGAGTGCGCGGTCAATCTTCTTGGCCATCGTCAAATCCTTCCTGGTAGATCCGTAGGTCGATTCCAGTTGCTGGCCATGCGTTAATGCCATGGAGGTCGCCATCTAGGTCCCGATAAGCGATCACCACGAGCACCCGACCGGCTGTCGGTGACCACCTGATGAATCGTGAGGCGCCCATCCGTGACTTCGGGTCGGGCTCAAACGCCAGAAGGTCAGCATCGGACATCACCTCCTGGGTCCAGCGCGGTTCGACGCCTTCGGCGCCTGGGTAGCGGTCGCCGCGTTCGCGGATGTAGGTCGCCGATTCAGAGTCCCACTGCAATTCACTACCTACGACGTCAGCGTACAACAATGTACTACATTGTCGCACTACGCTCCGGGTAGTGCTAAATCTGACAATGCCGAGCGCTGGCACGAACGTACGACGTCACGGGTGTAGCCCAGTCCGTGACACAGGGCGGGTTCGCTTCCTGGGGGTAGAGAGTGGGGGCGGGGTGCTAGTGCCCCGTTGTCCTCGGATTCTTGGACTCCAGCTCGCCTCGATAGCACCGTTGCCCACGGCAATCGCGTCTCGGAGTCGACGCGACTACACCGGACGTGGTCGTGGTGGGAAGGGGAACTAGATGAGCATCTGCAGGAGTATCCGCAACCGCGTGACGGTTGGTCTATCTGCTGGAGCAATGCTGCTCGGCTCGTTGACATTGGCGAGCGCCGCACAGGCGGATGTGGATCTAACCCTGCGGATAGGGGGCCAGATCCTGTGGTCGGAATTGGTAACTGCTGAGGACTCCAATGCCTTCGGCCTGAATGGGACCGAGTACCCGCAGTTGTCCCCGGCGCCCAGCGGCTTGTATTCCCTTGGTCGGGTTACTGGGAGGGTCAAGTGGCCGCGGAGCGAGGACTACGTGTCTGGACAGGTGTACCTGGTTAGCTGTCCGACCGCTGCTGAGTCGTCTTGTGGCTCCCGCCCGCCGGTACTTGGCGAGACGTTGACTGTGCGGAGCGAGGATAGACCAGGAGTGGCCGACATCACCTATGTCCCGACAGCTGCCGACGTTGGTCGTTACGTCCGCATAAGGCAGCGGATTATCAGTACAGGTGACACGCCATTGCAGACTCGCGACTCCGATCCGGTTCTCATGCTCGGAACGCCCCCACGAGACACGGACAGCATTGCGCTTGCCTGGCAACCATCGGTCGACGGGCCCTTCGTCACCGATGGCAGTCAGGTGGTCGTGGATGTTCCCCGCTGGCGAGCAGGAAACATGAACTTCGCTAGCAGGCTCATGGAGATGTACAACTGCCCCAACGAGCAGGTGAGCGATTTCGGCACATGTACCCGCTTGGCATCGCGGACGTTTGAGACTGATGATGCATCTAGTTGGGCAACGACGCTTCCAACGCTCGCTGGAACAGGCTTCCTGAGGGTGCTCGTTCGAGGTACTTATACCGGAGATACGCAGACGAGTTTCCGTCAGCTCTGGTCCCGGAGCAGCACGCAAAGGGTTCCGCTGGCGAGTCAGGCCACCATCCGGGAGCTTCAAGCGGTTCAAGATCAAGCCGCACAAGTTGCGCAAATATGTCGGGACGTCCTGGGCCCGGACGCGGGAACACTTGGGGCAGATCCTGCTCTGAATCAGGCGTTCACCGAGTGCCTGCGGAACGGTGGACCTACCGCTGAGCAATTGGCCAACCAAGCCAACGGCAACGGTGCGGATCCGGCAACCACCAGCGCGGCCACTGCAGCGATCGCGGCGTCTGGTGCTCAGGTTGTGGATTCAACGGCAACTAGGGCGGGCGTCACCATGTCGCTTGCGTCTGTGCGCGCCGTTAAGCGCGGGCGGCAACTTGTCTCCGCTGTTGCCGTCAACCCACGGGATGCGGCAGCGACTGTGACTTTGTCCATTCATCGATGCGCGAAGGTCGATGGGAAGAGTGACTGCAAGGTTCCCGGCAAGCGTGTGCAGAAGCTGCAGGGAATCAATGTCACGGATGGAATCGGTGTCAGGTCAAGCAAGGTGCGCAAGAAGATCAAGCCGGGCCGCTATGTCCTTCGGGCGATCGTGCGCGATGCCAACGGTAAGGGGCTCGTCGTTAGCGCTCAGCCCTTGCGGATCCGAAAGTAGGTTCGCTGGGGCTGGAGACGATGCCCGCCGGGGAAGGGAGGAGCCCAGCGACGGGTCCCCGAGGCGGCTCGAAATTGAGCTTGCGGTCTAGGTGTTGTCGGCCACGTTAGGCCCTGCGCAATTCACTAGGCCGTAAACGCCATCGGCTCTCTGGCGAGCCACTACTTCGCCATCAACCCTCAACGTGCACGTCGTCGTGGTTGAGGCAGCCGCACCCATGGCGGTCACGGAGAGTTCGCCTAGGTCGAATTCCTCATCCTTCGGCAACTGGATGACGTGAGCGAAGGGGGGTGGGGAACCCAGGCTTTCCGTCATCACTGGTGCACCATCCACTACGTCCACATAAGACAGATGTGTGACGCTCATGCCGTCGGTAGTGACTGCGTACTCGACGGTGATCATGTTTGGGTCGTACGCGGATACTCCTGCGGAGGTGCGAGGTTGGGTAGCTGAATCAGCAGATTGCGAACCATTGGTCGCGGCAACGACAACGTCCGGGCAGATGTTCTCCCCGAAGACAAGATCGCGATCGTCAAAGAGCTTCAGGCCGAAGGTCAACGCGTCGCGATGGTTGGTGATGGAGTCAACGACGCAGCAGCCCTCGCGCAGGCGGACTTGGGAATGGCCATGGGATCGGGAACCGACGTAGCCATCGAAGCCAGGGACATAGCCTTGATGCGCTCAGACCCGCGAAGCATCGTCGATGCGATCAGGCTTTCGCGGAAGACCCTGGCCACGATCAAGGGCAACCTGTTCTGGGCCTTCGCCTACAACGTTGCCGCTATTCCGCTGGCTGTGGCCGGGCTGCTGAACCCGATGATCGCCGGCGCTGCAATGGCCTTCAGCTCGGTGTTCGTAGTGACCAACAGTCTGCGGCTGAGGCGATTCCGCTCGTTGGTCTGATCTTCGTGGGGTACCTGCACCCCAGATCGCCGGAAAATTTGCCGGCCCAGGCACCGAACCACAAACCTGAACCCTGTGGAAGTGTCCCTTCGTGACCGGCTTGGGGGTCGCCGCGCGATCTCCTGGCAGGCGGTCGCCATCGGCGATGCCCTGATCGTGGTCCTGGCCACCGGTCTTGCAGTTGCCAGTCCCGGTGGTCGGCGACCCATCGAAGCGGCCACGGAGATCTTCGCTATCACGACTGCTACCGCTGTCATCGCGGCCTTATACACGGGTCTGGCCCACAAGACGCTTTTTCGTCACCGCACGCGCTCGCCCGTGCCGATCCCGGTGGCTGTTGGGTTCCACCTGTCCATCGGCGTCATATTCCTGATCGGCTTCGCAGTGGGCGCCGCCGTCTTGGAAACAACACGGTTGGGTGGATCCATTGCCTCCGCCATTGCCGTCCTCATGGGTGGGCTCTTGGTCTGTTTGCCCACGTCGCTGCTGCTAGACCATTCGGACAGGTACCGAGCAGACCGACGTGCTCTCATTGAGCAGCTCGCAGAGATGGAGCGACTTCGGATCAGTGAGTGGTCCTTGCGAAGAGCACTCAGGTCGCTCGCGAGCAAGGTCGACTCGGAATCGACTGCAGTGTCCTTGAGCGAGCGACTCGACGCTTTGGAATTGAGTGAAGGGCCCCAGCTCACCACCGAGCAGTGGTGGGAGGCCTCCGCCGATCACCACCGAAGCGGCCCGCAATTCGGCTACGGGACCACCAGTGACGCACCTGCGTTGAGGGCCACCTCGGACGGTTTCTCAGTCATAGTGGTCGAGCAGATTGCCCGTGACTGCCCGAGTGTTCGCTGGCTTCGTGAGTTCCCGACGTGCTTCGCGCATAGGCGACGCTTCCCGGTCTTCGCATCGTTTTTGTCCATGTTCGTGATCTGGCTTTTCCTGACGCCGGGCGCACCCTCGACGGTGGCCGTTCTGATCGGCCTCACGTCTGCACTCGGTGTCTATGTGACTCTTCGATCTCAATGGCTGGGCAGTCGAAGCGTGTGGTTCTCACTCGTGGGGCTACTCGCTTGGGGATGCATTGCCACGATTTCCTGGGTACGTCTCTTGGCGCCCGAGTCAGTTGCAATGCCGCTTGGGCTGATGCTTACGTGCGGGGCACTGCTCTGCGCACTTGGTCTGTCATCATGGATAAGCGCCGTTGTTGTGGCACGGGAGAAGCAGCTTGAAACACTCGAAGCCCAATTGGATCGCAGCCAAAGGGAGTCTGCAGCGCGCTTTTCGTCCTTGACGGCTGTTGTGACGCAGATAGCCGATGCTCCACCCTTCTCGACTTCGGCCGCCATCGCAGCATGCGCAACAGGTTTGCACCGAGTACTGCGAGAGAACGATCCACGTCATTCGCGTCGAATCATCGAATGGACGGAGAGTGTGGTGAGTGCTCCTGGAGCCTTGCTAGTTCAGAGTGTGGTTGCTCGAATTGAGCAGGCAGTGAACCCCTGGCGCGCACTTGCGGAGATATCAGTTGACTGCGAACCCACTGAGTTGGATGCATCCTTGACGGAAAGCGTGGTCGCCGTTATTGATGAAGCAGTGCGGAACGCATGTCGCCATGGTGATGCTCAGACGATTTCGATCCACGTCAGCAAGGACGAGTCATCCATCGTGCGAGTGGAAGTCATCGACGATGGCGTGGGCCTGGAGAACGCCGGCGATGGTGTCGGATTCGAGCGTTTTGCATCGCTAGGCACGGCGGGATTCGAAGTATCGCCCCGCTCGTCAGGTGCAGGAACCCGCGTCCTTGTTGCATTCGATTCGAGCCCTGCATCGAGCCCCTTTGGCTAGCCGGTTTCGCAAGGTGGGGTGTTAGTGCCCCGGATTCCGCGGATAGTCTCTTGATGAGGCAATTCCCGGCTAGCGTCGGCTCGTGCCCAACGAGCCCATCCTGGTGGTCGACGACGACGACTTCACTCGATTCCTACTCGTTCGGACCCTTCGAGACCTTGGGTTCGAGAACGTGACCGATGCGGCGACTGCCGCCCAAGCGTTGGCCGGCGCTCGAACAGCCGTGCCAGATGCTGCGATCTTGGATCTGGACCTGGGCCCAGGTCCCAACGGAATCGACTGCGCGCATGCCTTGCGAAAGCTCTCACCCAGGATCGCAATCGTCATGTTGTCCTCGTACCAAGACCCGAGGTTGTTGGGTGCGAACCGACCACTGCCCGACGGTTCGGTCTACCTATCCAAGCGGATGCTGGGTGATGCCGAGGTTCTTGCCGCGACGATCAGGGAAGTTCTCGATAGTCCAGCGGCTCGCCGAAACGCGTTGTCCGGTCAGGAGTCGGCACCTGCTCCTGTGAAGTTGAGCGACAACCAAGTGGAAATGATGCGGTTGGTCGCAGAGGGCTACTCGAATTCGGAGATTGCACGCCGGATATTTGTGACCGAACCTGGAGTAGCGAAGGCTATCGGGCGCCTGGTCAAGCAGTTGGGGATCGACTCTGGCCCCGACACGAACGTTCGCGTTCGCATCACTCAGGCCTACTACTCAATGGTTGGGTTCGGCCGCACCAACACTTAGACGACGTCCGCCTTGGGAAGCAGCACATCCAGAGTCGAGCCATCAGGGCTCAGCGAGAGTTCGAAATCCAGTGCAATTGCGCGCAACATACGGGTCCCAAGACCGGGCGGACCTGGTGTCTCAGCTGATCCGTTGTCCGTGAGGCGGACGCGAATGCCGGAGGGATCGTCGCGAATCCAGATCGTGGCGGAACTCGCCTCTCCGTGGTGGTAGGAATTCGACAACGCTTCGGTCACCACGTCCGCTACGTGTTCCCCCACCTGTGCATCAATCAGGCTTGGGTCAATATCAACGTCGACCTCCAGGAATCCCTTCCAGGTCGCGATGATCTCGGACAACGTTTGCTCGAGTGGTGTGTCGGTAGTCGGTGAAGGAGAGGCTGCTTCGCGAAGGGCGTTCATTGCCGTGGCCACAGCTACTTCGATGGCCGCATCGTCGTTTGCGTCGGCGGCTCGTTCGATTTCAGCCGCGCAGACTCGCAAGGTGCCTTGCACGGGGCCGTGCAAGCGCCGGGCAACGGTGGCAACAGCACGAGCCTCGGCAAGTCGAGTCGCCTCGTTCAGGAGAACCTCTTCCTTAAACTCGGTGTGAACTTCACGACGTTCTCTTTGGAGTGTGGCCACGAAGGAAACGAGCAGGAAGCCTCCCGTTAGCGCGACAAGGATAGAGCCGATTTCACCTGGCACTTGGGCCGTTATCGGAACCGGCAGTACCGCGAAACCGATGACTGCAAGCGACGTTCCGATGAAGGCAAGCGCCAAAGTTGACCAGCGCCCTAGCGATAGGCGGGTAACGAGGCGCATCCACCACCACACCGCGATCCCCAGCACCACAGTCATGGGGAGTCCCCACCACAGACCGAAGTTGCGGACGGCCACTGTGGGGACACCGATCGCAACAAGTACGGCCATGGGTGCTGGCCAGATGCGTGGGGAGACAAGGGCGTTCAACAGAGTGCGTCCAGCCCTGGGGGTTGCACTCTGCACAGCTGCGTCCCACATCTGGTGACTTGAATCGCGCGCCCCAAGGTCCGCGGCAGCATCGATGCTCCGCGCCAAGTCTTTGGCAGCGCGAACCAATCCATGTGAACTGCGAGCCCTCTGCGAGGTGGTGTGAACAATGCTCAGGTGGTGTTCGAGTGAGGAGGCGAGCCACGGTGGCAAGGAGGCTTCACCGCGTGCCAACTGGGTGTCTTGTTGCCGCGCCCTCTCTTGTTCGGCGACTAAGTCCTCGATGAGATCGTCGCGCTCTTTTCGGAACCGAGAACGGCCATCGAGGATGAGTGCAACGCCTATGCCCCAGGTGATGCTGACCAGCATCGCGTCGACGGCACGCAAAATGAAGGGGATGGTGCTGGGCGAGCCGGAGATTGCATCAGACACCTGAATACCGATCGAATACAACAATCCCCCGCCCGCATAGAAGAGTAGGAACGTCGCCAAAGGGACAGGGCGCAAGTGGCGATTGCGAAAGGCGGTTAGGTGAGCGAGATATCCGTACGCGAAGCTGACAAGGATCGTCGCCGCTGAAATCGCTGCGATGGTCGGGTACTCGCCAGGTTGAACGGTCCGTGCCCCGAGATTGCCGCCGGTGAGAACCATCTGCGGGAAGTTGATGATCCCGGCGAAGACCACCGTCTGCTAGGAAAGGGAACTCGGGCCAAGCATCCGTCGATACCAGGGTTCGCTCGCGAGGTGGTCCTCGTCAATGCGATCAGTCACGAAGCCTCCCACGCTCAGTGGCACCGAGGCTAAACGAAAACGCGACGCGTGTTGGCGGTAACGGCCTTCATTTCCACTTTCGACGTCACCCGCACGATGCGCCCGCACGTCGACGGCTCAAGATTCCGTAGGATCCCGGACCTCAGTATCGATCGTCCCTTGCGCCGCACGCGAGCCATCGATCCCACCCCCGCGACCCCGCAGCAGATAACCGACTCCTACTGCAACGATCGCACCTGCCAACGGTCCAAGGGCGTACACCCAGATGGTGGAGAGATCACCGCCGACCAAGTTGGGTCCGAA